>NZ_CP088149.1:3865833-4171250 GCF_002845275.2 Pseudomonas sp. S06B 330
ACCTGCATGGACCGCGCTTTTTTGTTCGGCTCAAAGCTGCTGGGCAGCACAAGGCGATGCTTTATGCGACGCCACTGTTCCTGGCACTGGTGCTGATCGAACTGGCCGATCTGGTGTTTGCCGTGGACAGCGTGCCGGCCATCTTCGCCATTACCCAAGACCCGTTCATTGTCTATACCTCGAACATCTTCGCGATCCTTGGCCTGCGTGCGCTGTATTTCGCCTTGGCGGCGCTGATGCACCGTTTTATCTACCTTAAGTACGCGCTGGCCCTGGTGTTGATTTTCATCGGTGGCAAAATCTTCTATCACGGCTTCATCGGCGCGGTACCGGCGTTGCTGTCGTTGAGTGTGACGCTGGGGCTGTTGAGTGGCGGCGTGCTGTTGTCATTGTTCAAAACGCGCGACCAGCCGCAACACCCGGCCAATTCCGGCAGCCACAAATGACACAGGCCCGCAGTGGCG
Source organism: Pseudomonas sp. S06B 330 (assembly GCF_002845275.2). Classification (NCBI taxonomy): domain Bacteria; kingdom Pseudomonadati; phylum Pseudomonadota; class Gammaproteobacteria; order Pseudomonadales; family Pseudomonadaceae; genus Pseudomonas; species Pseudomonas tussilaginis. The sequence continues at coordinate 3,866,298 of NZ_CP088149.1, forward strand.
GGCCTGATATCGACAGCGTGCAAATCAATGCTCGCTGCGCAGCATCTCCTTGGGCACATACTTGCCGATTTCATACTTGCCAATCGCTGCCCGGTGCACCTCATCCGGGCCATCGGCCAGGCGCAAGGTACGTTGCATGGCGTACATGTAAGCCAGCGGGAAGTCGCCACTGACGCCGGCCCCGCCATGGATCTGAATCGCCCGGTCAATAACCTTCAACGCCACGTTCGGCGCCACTACCTTGATCTGCGCGATCTCGCTGCGCGCCACCTTGTTGCCTACGGTGTCCATCATGTAAGCCGCCTTGAGCGTCAGCAACCGCGCCATATCGATTTCCATGCGCGAGTCGGCAATCTTGTCGACGTTGCCACCCAGGCGCGCCAGCGGCCGGCCAAACGCGGTGCGCTCCACCGAACGCTTGCACATCAATTCCAAGGCTCGTTCAGCCATGCCGATCGAGCGCATACAGTGGTGGATACGCCCAGGGCCCAGTCGCCCCTGAGCAATTTCGAAGCCGCGGCCCTCGCCCAACAACACGTTTTCGTAAGGCACCCGTACATTCTCGAACAACACTTCGGCATGGCCATGAGGGGCATCGTCGTAACCGAAGACCGGTAGTGGTCGGACGATTTTTACCCCCGGGGTATCCGTCGGCACCAGGATCATCGAATGCTGCTGATGACGCGGGCCGTCCGGATTGCTCAGGCCCATGAAGATCATGATCTTGCAGCGCGGATCACAGGCACCTGAAGTCCACCACTTGCGGCCATTGATCACCCATTCGTCACCCACGCGCTCAGCACGTGCGGCCATGTTGGTGGCGTCGGAAGAGGCTACGTCCGGCTCGGTCATGGCAAAGGCCGAACGGATCTCACCGCGTAACAGCGGCTCCAACCACTGGCGTTTCTGCGCCTCGCTGCCGTAGCGCACCAGTACTTCCATGTTGCCGGTGTCCGGTGCCGAGCAGTTGAACGGCTCCGGACCGAGCAGCGAGCGGCCCATGATCTCTGCCAGCGGCGCATATTCCAGGTTGGTCAGCCCTGCGCCCAGCTCCGACTCAGGCAGGAACAGGTTCCACAGCCCTTCAGCCTTGGCCTTGTTTTTGAGCTCTTCCATGATCGCCGTGGGCTGCCAACGGTCACCTTCGGCGACCTGCCGCTCGAACACCGCTTCAGCGGGATAGACATAAGCATCCATGAACGCTGTGACACGTTCGCGCAACGCCTGGACCTTGGGTGAATAGGCGAAATCCATGGGCAGTACCTTCAGTGGAAAGGGGATCTGATCAAGAGCCTAGATCAGCCAGCAAAATCCACCTAATCTATTCTCGGCGTGTATAAACATTCATAACCAATATATGATCCACCCATAACACCAACAAAGAGCAGCGCCCATGAACCTGAGCAAGGTCGACCTGAATTTGTTCATCGTCTTCGATGCCATCTACACCGAAGCCAACCTGACCCGTGCCGGGCAGATTGTCGGCATTACCCAGCCTGCGGTTTCCAACGCCCTGGCGCGGCTGCGCGAGACCTTCAACGACCCGCTGTTCGTGCGCACCGCTCAAGGCATGGTGCCCACGCCCATGGCACAGAACATCATCGGCCCGGTGCGCAATGCCCTGTCGCTGTTGCGGGTGTCGGTGCAGGAAAGCCGAATCTTCAACCCACTGCAGGCGAACAAGACGTTTCGCATCAGCATGACCGACCTCACCGAGGCGGTGATCCTGCCACCATTGTTCCAACGCCTGCGCCGCCTGGCCCCGGCGGTGGTGATCGAAAGCTTTTTGTGCAAGCGCCGAGAGACCACCAAGGAACTTGCCGCCGGGCGCCTGGACTTTGCCGTCGATGCGCCCCTCAATACCGATCCGCAGGTACGCCACGTCAAGCTGATGCAGGATCAATACGTCTGCGCCTTGCGCCAGGGTCATCCGCTGACGAAAGATAAACTTAGCCTGGACGATTACCTGAGCCTGACCCACATCCATATTTCCAGCCGCCGTAATGGCTTGGGGTATGTCGACCTGGCATTGGGCAAAATGGGCTTGCAGCGCAAGATCGCACTACGCTCACAGCACTATCTGATGGCCTCACAAGTGCTGCAGCAGACCGACATGGTCATGACCGTACCGGAGCGCTTCGCCCGTCGCCATCAACTCAATTACCTGCGCCTGCCGGTCAACGACGTACCGCCATTGGAGACCCACCTGTACTGGCACGAAAGCACCGACCAGGACCCAGCCAATCGCTGGATGCGTGAACAGATTATTGAGTTGTGCCAGGCGGTAGTGGCGCAGGATGAGCGGGTCAGCAAGGTTACAGAAAAGGTCTGAGCAAGCCCCGAGCTCGACGATTCCTTGCTTGACGTATACGTCAACCTGCCTTTAGGTTAGCTCATGCCCTTTTCCCGAGCCAGACCATGAGCAGCCAGACCTACAGTATCTCCGACCTGTCCCGCGAGCTGGACATCACCACCCGGGCTATCCGCTTCTATGAAGAACAGGGCTTGCTCAGCCCGGAACGCCGAGGCCTGGAACGCATTTATACGGCCCGTGACAAGGTCAGCCTGAAGCTGATCCTTCGCGGTAAACGTATCGGCTTTTCTCTGGCCGAATGCCGTGAGTTGATCGAACTTTATGACCCGTCCAGCGGCAACCTGAAGCAGTTGCACAGCATGTTGGCAAAAATTGCCGAACGCCGTGCCCAGCTCGAACAGCAATTGCTCGACATCCAGCAGATGCAGTTGGAGCTGGACACCGCCGAAGAGCGCTGCGAGCAAGCGCTGGCCGCCACCTTGAACAATCAGAAAAATAGCCATTGAGCCCTGAGGAACCGTGCCATGTCATTGCCTGAAAAAGTCCGCCTGGTTGAGGTCGGCCCGCGCGACGGCCTGCAGAACGAAGCCCAGCCTATCAGCGTGGCGGATAAGGTCCGGCTGGTCGATGACCTGACAGCGGCGGGCCTGTCCTATATCGAAGTAGGCAGCTTCGTGTCCCCCAAGTGGGTACCGCAAATGGCCGGATCAGCTGAGGTGTTTGCCAATATCCGTCAGCAGAACGGCGTCACCTACGCGGCCCTGGCACCGAACTTGCGCGGCTTCGAGGATGCGCTGGCGGCCGGCGTGAAAGAGGTCGCGGTGTTCGCTGCGGCCACTGAGGCCTTCTCCCAGCGCAATATCAACTGCTCAATCAACGACAGCCTGCAGCGTTTTGTGCCAATCATGGAGGCCGCTCGCGAACACGGTGTGCGCGTACGCGGCTATGTCTCCTGCGTTCTGGGCTGTCCTTATGACGGGGCGGTTGCTGCCGAACAGGTCGCGCCTGTGGCCCGCGAGCTGTACGACATGGGCTGCTATGAAGTGTCGCTGGGCGACACCATCGGCACCGGCACTCCAGGCGCTACCCGTCGACTGTTCGAGGTGGTCGCAGCGCAGGTGCCGCGCGCGCAACTGGCGGGCCACTTCCACGATACCTATGGCCAGGCGCTGGCCAACGTCTATGCCAGCCTGCTCGAAGGCATCAGCGTCTTCGACAGCTCGGTCGCAGGCCTGGGCGGCTGTCCCTATGCCAAGGGCGCCAGCGGCAATGTCGCCAGCGAAGATGTGCTCTACATGCTTCAGGGGCTGGGTATCGACACCGGCATCGACCTTGAACAGTTGATCCTCGCCGGCCAGCGGATCAGCGCCGTGCTGGGCCGCGCCAGCGGCTCACGGGTAGCGCGCGCGCGTAACGCGCAATAAACACAGGCGGTAACAGTCCGGCCGCGGCCGGGGTGTTACCGCACCCGCACTTTCCGGTGAAAAACCGGGTAACACGGAAACAAATCGACAGCCCTCCCTCCTCCCCCTGCCCCTCAAAAAAACCAAGCCATTGATTTTATTGGGTTTTTAAAAGTTGGCACGGCATCTGCTATATCTTTGGTACAAGAACAATAAAAAATACGAAACACCCAATAAAAATAAGACGTAACGACTCTGACATAACAAGAACAACACGACAGAGACGCAGCTAACAGATTTTTTTGGAGAGGATGTGCTTTCCAGGGGCTTGCCCCGCAACCGGACACAGAACAATAAAACTACCCCAAGGTAGCGCCTGTCACGGTTGGATCAGCAATGATGAGAGTAGATCAGCGCTCAAAAAAATACGTTTGCTCTTGATCCCGAATGGGGATCGCCAGTGACAAGAGGCAACGGTTGCCAAAAACAACAATAGACCGCCCTCCAATAACAAAAAAAGAGCACGCAACAATCTTTGAGGGGAGCTTCGGCTCCCCTCAGTGCTTCCTGCCCTCCTCGTTTTGGTCATCGTCATCCTTCTCGAACGTGTTCACTACCCAAGGCATCACACCCAGCACCAGCAACGCCAGTAGCGTGCTGATCACTGCCGTGGCTTCGCGTCCCATGCCGGCAGCCACACCGATGGCAGCAGTCATCCACAACCCGGCCGCGGTGGTCAGGCCTTTGACGTGGTCAAGTTGCTGATGGTGCCCTTTGAGAATGGTGCCGGCACCGAGAAAGCCGATACCGGCAACGATACCCTGGATGACCCGACTCAAGCCGGCATCGTCGACGCCAGCCATGCGCGGTACCAGTACGAACAAGGCGGCCCCCATCGCCACCAGCATATGCGTGCGCACACCAGCGGCTTTGCCCTTGAGTTCACGCTCAAAACCCAGAATGCCACCGAGCAACGCGGCCATCAGCATGCGCACCGTTACCTGGGTCAGTTGCTTGGCATCGTTGAGGTCAGCGAACTCGGCCACCAGGGTCAACCAGACTTGATGCCACCAGGCGTCCATTGACGTGCTCCGCAACAGAGGTGTTATAAGATGGACTGCGCGGCGGCGCACAAGTGCGGCGGTGACCGCTGATCGGTTGACTACAGCAACAACGTCCACGCTGGGGTCTCAACCTATAAGCCCCACTCGCCAGGAGATCGCCAACATGCCCATCGAAATCGATGAAACCAGCCAGCGCTGCACGCTGATCAGCGACGACATGCATATCCAGGGCGCCGCAGCCGATGTCACAGTGGTCACTGATGAAAACCTGCGCATGTCTGTGGCAGAGCTCGGCGGACAGCGTGTACCGATCACAGAAGCCGAAGCGGACGCCTTAACTGTAGCGGGTGCGGTGGATGGTCGCAGGCACCTCAAGACTACCGAGCCAGGCTCGGTAATCTAAGGCCTGCAGGTTATTGCAGGAAAATCTGATACGGTTTTTATCGAAATACCTGAGTCTGTTATGCAAACAGATGGGACGCCATAGTGCTCTGGCCTGATCGAGGCCTGATGAGCGACGAACCATGAGCGATAGAATTCCCGTCCAGATCGTTGAAATTGCCGAGCCTTCCACTTTCAAGAAGAAGACCGCCAGTAGCGACGGAAAGATCCACACCCGCAGCTTTACCGGCTTGTTTCGTAACCTGCGCCTGACGGGCGCGGGTTTTCTGTTTTTGCTGTTTTTTGGCACCGTCTGGTTGAACTGGAACGGCCGCCAGGCCGTGCTCTGGGACTTGGCCGAGAGCAAATTCCATATTTTCGGTGCGACCTTCTGGCCCCAGGACTTCATCCTCCTGTCAGCCCTGCTGATCATCTGCGCCTTCGGTCTATTCGCCATCACCGTGTTTGCCGGCCGGGTGTGGTGTGGTTACACCTGCCCACAAAGCTCCTGGACCTGGATCTTCATGTGGTGCGAAAAAGTCACCGAAGGTGATCGCAACCAGCGGATCAAACTCGATGCCGCGCCGTGGGGCCTTAGCAAACTGGCGCGGCGCTCGGCCAAGCACACACTGTGGTTGGCCATCAGCCTGCTTACGGGCCTGACCTTCGTTGGTTACTTCACGCCGATCCGGCCGTTGACTGAGGAGCTGTTCACCCTGCAACTGGGCGGAGTCAGCCTGTTCTGGATCCTGTTCTTCACCGGTGCCACCTACATCAATGCCGGCTGGCTGCGTGAAGCGGTATGTATGCACATGTGCCCTTACGCACGGTTCCAGAGCGTGATGTTCGACAAGGACACCCTGGCCATCGCCTACGACCCTTCACGCGGCGAATCCCGCGGCCCGCGCAAAAAAGACAGCGACTACAAGGCCAAAGGCCTGGGCGACTGTATTGATTGCCAGATGTGTGTGCAGGTCTGCCCGACCGGTATCGACATCCGCGATGGCCTGCAGATGGAATGCATTGGCTGCGCGGCGTGCATCGACGCCTGTGATTCGATCATGGACAAAATGGGCTACGCCCGTGGCCTGGTCGGCTACAAGTCCGAACACAACCTGCAAGGTGGCAAGACCAACTGGTTGCGACCTCGCCTGCTCGGCTATGTCACCGCGCTGGTGGTCATGATTGGTGCGCTGGTCATCGCCCTGCAACAACGACCGATGGTATCGATGGACGTGATCAAGGACCGTGGCCTGTTCCGTGAGAACAACCTGGGTCAGATCGAAAATATTTATACCCTCAAGGTCATCAACAAAACCCAGCAAGCACAACACTATCGCTTGCGCCTGGTCGATGCCGAGGGCTTCGAATTACACGGCAAGACCGAGTTCACCCTGGACGCTGGCGAGATGAGCGAGTTGCCGGTATCGGTGGCGATGCTTGCCGAACGGGCACAAAGCAGCTCCCGGGAAATCGGCTTCGAAATCAGTGACAGCGACGAGCCAGGGGTTTCCAGTGTGGCTCACAGCCGTTTTGTCGCGCCATTGAACCGTTGATCACATACACTTCGCAGCAGTCAGAACTGTCCTGAGCCATGATGAAACGCTACGAAAAATTTGCCGACGACATTGCCGAACTGATTCGCTCCGGGGTCCTGGGCCCCGGTCAGCGTGTACCGTCGGTGCGCTATGCCAGCCAGACCCACGGGGTCAGCCCCTCCACGGTGTTCCAGGCTTATTACCTGCTGGAACGCCGTGGACTGATTCGCGCGCGGCCGCGCTCGGGCTATTTCGTCAATGCCCATGCGCCGCGCCAATTCAGCGAACCGCAGATCATCGAACAAGCCAGCGAGTCCACCGAAGTGGATGTCAGTGAGCTGGTGTTCTCGATCCTCGACTCGATCAAGGACCCGCAGACCGTCGCCTTCGGCTCGGCCTTCCCCAGCCCCAACCTGTTCCCGCTGCCGCGTCTGGCCCGTTCCATGGCCAGTGCCAGCCGCGAAATGGACCCACGCATGGTGGTCACCGACCTGTCACCGGGCAACCCGCAGTTGCGCCGGCAAATTGCCCTGCGTTACATGGTCGGCGGCTTGATGCTGCCAATGGAAGAGCTGCTGATCACCAATGGTGCACTGGAGGCGCTGAACTTGTGCCTGCAGGCAGTGACCGAGCCGGGTGACCTGGTGGCGATCGAGGCCCCGGCCTTCTATGCCTGCCTGCAAGTGCTTGAACGGCTTAAGCTCAAGGCCGTAGAAATCCCCGTGCACCCGCGCGAAGGAATCGACCTTGGGGTCCTGGCGCAGACCCTGGCCAAGCACCCGGTCAAAGCGGTCTGGTGCATGACCAACTTCCAGAACCCGGTAGGCGCGAGCATGCCAGAGGAGAAAAAGCAGCAACTGGTCGAATTGCTGCGTGAGCATCAGGTGCCACTGATCGAAGACGATGTCTATGCCGAACTGTATTACGCCCAACAAGCGCCGAAACCGGCCAAGGCCTTCGACACCGATGGTCTGGTGATGCATTGCGGCTCGTTTTCCAAGAGCCTGGCGCCGGGTTACCGGATTGGCTGGGTCGCCGCTGGCCGCTATGCGCAGAAAATCGAACGGCTCAAGCTGATGACTTCACTGTGTGCCTCGATGCCGGCTCAGGCAGCAATCGCCGACTACTTGCAGCACGGTGGCTACGACAGGCACTTGCGCAAATTGCGTTACGCCCTGGAAGAGCAACAGAGCGCCATGCTTGCCGCCATTGCCCGGCACTTCCCCGCACAGACTCGGGTCAGTCATCCGTCCGGCGGTTATTTCCTGTGGCTGGAGCTACCGGAACAGATGGATTCGCTCAAGTTGTTCCAGATGGCCCTGGCCCAGGGCATCAGCATCGCGCCGGGACCGATCTTTTCGCCGACCCAACGCTTTCGCAACTGCATCCGCCTGAATTACGGCAGCCCTTGGACCGAACAATCGGAAAAGGCCATGGAAACCCTGGGCAGGATCGTGCGTTCGTTCTAAATACCTGGCAGGCCCAACCCTTGATCTGGGGCTGGCTTAGCGCCCGCCCCCCAGGTCAATGAAGCTACCGGTGGCGTACGAGGCTTTATCCGAAAGTAGCCAGAGAATCGCCTCAGCCACTTCCTCAGCCTGACCGCCCCGCCCCATCGGGATACTCGGTTCAAGCTTACTGACACGCTCAGCGTCGCCGCTGAGGGCATGAAAGTCAGTAAAGATATAGCCAGGACGCACGGCATTGACCCGAACACCGTCAGCAGCGACTTCCTTGGCCAGCCCCAGCGTGAGCGTGTCCAACGCCCCCTTGGACGCCGCGTAATCGACATACTCATTGGGCGAACCGAGCCGCGCGGCCACCGATGACACGTTGACGATACTGCCGCCCTTGCCGCCGTGGCGCTTGGACATGCGCTGCAAGGCATGCTTGCTACAAAGCATTGGTCCGACCACGTTGGTTTTCATCAGTTTAAGCAGGCGAAATTCCGACATGTGCTCAAGCTGACTCTTTTGGCCGATGGTCCCGGCATTGTTGACCAATGCAGTGATCGGCCCAAGCTCGGCATCGACGCGCTGAAACAAGTGGATGATTTCGTCTTCGACACTGACATCGGCTTTGACCGTGATGGCCTCGGCCCCCGCTTCACGGACCTCAGCCAGCACCCGCTGGGCAGCCTCATCGTCGTTCAGATAGTTGATGCAGATACGATAGCCTTCACGTGCGGCCAGACGTGCAGTCGCCGCACCAATACCCCGGCTGGCGCCGGTAATCACAATGACCTTGTCCATCAATTCTCCTTGCCCCAATGACCTTGCCCCTTGAAGGCTATCGCAGTCAGGGGGCAAGCGGAAAGTTGCTTCAGGCCGCCGGTGGCACCTTGGGTTCGGGCTTGCGCAGCGGGTACAAGTGCTGGCGCAGTATGCCTTCGGGCAAGTCCTTACCGAACACACCGTAACGTGTTGGCCATTCCTTGGGGGGCAGCTTGAACGTGCCGAACAGCATGTCCACCAAGGGGGTGTGGATGGCGTAGTTTTTGTAGATGTAGTCCTTGTGCCGAGCGTGGTGCCAGTGATGGTAGCGCGGCAGCACCAGCAGGTAATTGAGCCAACCACCGTCAATGCGCACGTTGGCATGCGCCAGCACGGCTTGGACACCAACCAGGATGACATAGGCGTTCATCGCCTGCGGCGAGAAGCCCAGCAGGATCAACGGCGCCAGCACCCCCGTACGGGTCAGGAGGATTTCGCAGAAATGGATGCGCGAACCGGCCAACCAATCCATGTGCGTACTCGAATGGTGCACGGCATGAAAGCGCCACATCCAAGGCACCACGTGGTACAGGCGGTGCAGCCAGTACTGACCGAGGTCAGCAACAAGCACCGCGAGCAGAAACTGCACGACAATCGGCAGGCTCTGCACCTTGGCCTGCAGCGTGTCAGACACCACCCAGTCGGCCAGCCAGCTGGACGACGCCGTGACAAAGATCAGGATGAATTGCACCAGCATATGACTGACAAAAAAGTAGCTCAGGTCCGTGCGCCAATGCGGGCGCAGGATGTTCTGCTGGGGATCCTTGGCGTAGAGCTTTTCCAGCGGGATGAAAATGATGGCCGAGACCAGCAGCGCCAACACGAACCAGTCCAGGCCCAGTGAATAGGGGGTCTGGCCGATGGTTTCGGTCTGAATGTTGGTGCCGCCGAGAAACATTGCCAGGCCAGCGGCGGTGATGCCGGTGAATCCCAGGCGCTTACGCTGGTTGAGGAGGATGTTCAGGGTACCAAGACCGAAGGCCAGGATCAGGCCAATCAACAGCACCGTACGGGCGAACTGTTCGCTGTAGACCTTGCGAAACTCGGCAAAGGTCAACCACTGTGGAAACAGAAAACACAGTACTGCCAGCAGGCTGAGCAGCCCTAACGTTGCCGAAATGTAACCGCTGATACGCCCTTCACCAAGCTTGAACGGCGCATTGCCGTGGCGTTTGAAATAGGCCTTGATTGCCTGCATGAATCGTTGTTCCTTAGATGTGATGAGTCTCCCTACGGCGCAAAGTATACCGGCCTGCCCTCGGCAACGGCCATCACACCACAGCCACTTGCCCGTTGAGCTGACAATTCTGTAATCCACTGCTCAGTTTGCTGACAGTCATTGCTCGCTAAGGTCATGCCATCCTCGCTTAAGGACTGGCATCACCATGCTTGCACACCCGACCCGCCGCACCTTCGTCAAAGGATTCGCCGCCGGTAGCGCCCTGGCCGGTCTCGGCCTTTGGCGCTTGCCCGCTTTCGCCGCAGACGCCCCACTTGGCAATACCCTCAGCGGTCGCGACTTCGACCTGATTATCGGCCAGACCCCAGTCAATATTACCGGTCGCCCGCGCACAGCGCTGACCATCAACAACAGCCTGCCCGGCCCGGTGCTGCGCTGGCGTGAAGGCGACACTGTCACCTTGCGCGTGCGCAATCGCCTGACCGAGCCGACATCGCTGCACTGGCACGGCATCATCCTGCCGGCCAACATGGACGGCGTGCCAGGCCTTAGCTTTGCCGGCATTGAGCCTGGTGGCGAGTACCTCTATCAGTTCACCCTGCAGCAAAGCGGCACCTACTGGTATCACAGTCATTCCGGACTGCAAGAGCAGGCTGGGGTGTACGGGGCGATCGTCATCGAACCGAAAGAACCTGAACCTCATCGCTACCAACGCGACTATGTGCTGCTGCTCAGTGACTGGAGTGACCAGACGCCCGAGGCGCTGATGGCGACCCTGAAGAAGCAATCGGACGCGTTCAACTATCACAAGCGTACCGTGGGTGACTTCATCGAAGACGTCGCCGCGCACGGCTGGTCGAAGACGGTGGCCGAGCGCAAAGGCTGGGCCCAGATGCGCATGAGCCCGACCGACCTGGCCGACATCAGCGCCGCAACCTACACCTACCTGCTTAACGGCCAGCCGCCAGACGGCAATTTCACCTGCCTGTTCCAGCCTGGTGAAACCGTACGTCTGCGCCTGATCAATGGCTCAGCGATGAGCTATTTCGACTTCCGCATCCCCGGCCTGAAACTGACGGTAATCGCTGCCGACGGCCAGCCGGTACAGCCAGTTGAAGTCGATGAACTGCGCATCGCCGTGGCCGAGACCTACGATGTGCTGGTTCGCGTCGGCGATCTGCCTGCCTACACCCTGTATGCCCAGAGCATGGACCGCAGCGGTTATGCCCGCGGCACACTCGCCCGTAGCCCTGGCCTGAGCGCCGAAGTTCCCGCACCGGACCCACGACCAATCCTGACCATGGCCGACATGGGCCACGGCGGCATGGAGGCGATGGCGGGCATGGACCATAGCCAGATGGGCAATATGGATCATTCCGCCATGGGGGGGATGCAAACCCACCCTGCCAGCGAAACCGACAATCCACTGGTCGACATGCAGACCATGAGCCCCAAGCCCAACCTCAGCGACCCTGGCATTGGCCTGCGCAACAATGGTCGACGGGTGCTGACCTACGCCGACCTGAAGAGCACCTTCGCCGACCCCGATGGCCGCGAGCCGTCACGCGACATCGAGCTGCACCTGACCGGACACATGGAGCGCTTTGCCTGGTCGTTCAACGGCATCAAATTCTCCGACGCCCAACCCTTGCGGTTGCGCTATGGCGAGCGCCTGCGCATCACCCTGGTCAACGACACCATGATGGCCCACCCGATTCACCTGCATGGCCTGTGGAGCGACCTGGAGGACGAGCACGGGCGCTTCCAGGTGCGTAAGCACACCCTCGACATACCGCCGGGCAGTCGCCGCAGCTACCGGGTCAGTGCAGATGCCCTGGGGCGCTGGGCCTACCACTGCCACCTGCTTTACCACATGGAGATGGGTATGTTCCGCGAGGTACGCGTCGATGAATGAAGTTTTCAGCCGTCCACTGCTGGGCAGCCTGGCGCTGCTCACCTTGCTGGCCAGTGAAGACGTCCGCGCCCAGGGCATGGGCCATGGCGCGATGAATCACGGCAGCATGAACCACAGCAGCAAGTCCCAAGCGCCAATGGATCACGCCGGTATGGACCACAGCAGCATGGGCCACGGCCAAGCAGCGGACGCACCGCGCACGCCGCTACCACCGATCACTGATGCCGACCGCCGCGCCGCCTTCCCGCCCTTGCCAGGGCATCAGGTGCATGACCGGCAGACCAACTGGGCTGTGGTTGTCGAGCAACTCGAATACCAGAACTTCGAAAGCAGTAGCGCACTCAAATGGGACGCCAACGCCTGGGTCGGCGGTGATATCGATCGCCTGTGGCTACGCAGCGAAGGTGAGCGTGAAGAGGGTGTCACCCACAAGGCCGAACTGCAGGCACTGTGGGGCCATGCCATCAGCCCCTGGTGGGAACTGGTGGGAGGCCTGCGCCAGGATTTCAAACCGTCCAGCGGGCAAACCTGGGCCGCGTTCGGTGTTCAAGGCATGCCCTTGTATGGCCTGGAGCTGGAGGCCACCGCCTATGTCGGTGAGCGGCAACAAACCGCGCTGCGCATAGAGAGCAGTTACGCTATCCTGCTGACCAATCGGTGGATACTTGAACCTTCGTTGGAGGCCAATTTTTATGGCCGCAACGATGCCAGCCGCGATCAGGGCAGTGGCCTTGCCGACAGCGAGATCGGCCTGCGTCTGCGTTATGAGATCACCCGCGGCTTTGCCCCTTACCTGGGGGTCAGTGTCAACCGCAGCTACGGCAATGCCGCCGAACAGATCCGCGATGACGCTGGCGATATCGGCCAGACCCGTCTGGTCGCCGGTGTCCGCCTACGTTTCTAGCAGTGGAGAATCACATGTTGAGCAAAAAAATCGTCGCTTTCGGCCTGTTGGCCCTGAGCACCCTGGCCCAGGCGGGGCAGACCATTGATGTCTTCCGCGACCCCAACTGTGGTTGCTGCAAGGAGTGGATTAGCCACCTGCGCGACAACGGCTTTACCGTCAACGACCATGTCGAACCGAACATGAGCGCGGTCAAGCAGCGCTTGGGCGTGGCTCCGCGCCTGGCGTCGTGCCACACCGGCGTGATTGACGGCAAGTTCGTCGAAGGTCACGTACCGGCCGAGCAGGTCAAGCTGCTGGCCAAGCGTTCCGACCTGCGCGGCCTGGCCGTGCCTGGCATGCCGATGGGCTCGCCGGGCATGGAAATGGGCGATCACAAGGACGCCTACCAGGTCATCGGCCTGACCCAGGACGGCCGCGACGAAGTGGTCGCCAACTACTGATCCTGTTTCGATGTTGAGTGAATGGGCGCTGTTCTTCAGCGCCTTCGGCGCCGCAACGCTATTGCCGCTGCAATCGGAAGCCGTGCTGGTGGGCTTGCTCCTGCACGACCGGCAGGCACTTTATAGCCTGTTGTTGATTGCCACCGCGGGCAATGTGCTGGGTTCGATCGTCAATTGGCTGCTGGGGCGCGGCATCGAGCACCTGCGTGACCGGCGCTGGTTTCCGTTCAAGCCCGCCCAGCTTGAGAAAGCCCAGCAGCGTTATCAGCGCTACGGTCAATGGTCGCTGTTGCTGAGCTGGATGCCGGTAATCGGTGACCCGTTGACCCTGATCGCCGGGATCATGCGCGAGCCGTTCTGGCGCTTCGTCTTGCTGGTCACCCTGGCCAAGGCCGGGCGCTATGTGGTGTTGGCGCTGTTGACCGTGGGCTGGATGCAACACTGAATCCTCGTCTGCGGGGCCACGCGCCGCAGATCGGGGAGCCCGAGCGCTTTCACCAGCGCCTGCTCGGATAGCTTAAGCGCTAACGCCCCCAGATCTGCGCTTCGGTCCAACCCAGTTCTGCGAAGTCCTGGGCGCGCAGGTGCGCTTCGTCCTCGCAAAAGAACTCATCCAGCTGCGGCGGGCGTACCGACGTATCACTGAGCATGGCATGCACCTGGCCGCGGTGGTGGATCTGGTGCTGGAACAGGTGCGACAGCAGCCGCAGTCGTTGCTCACGCTGAACCCAGTCGGGGCGCACGATACTCACGTAGCGTTGCAATTGCTCGTCGTGCAGTTGGCTGCAATAAGCAATCAAGCGGTGATCTGCCTGGGCCTGTTCGGCATTCAGTGCCTCGCAGTCGGCAAACGGTTCTTCGGGCTCGAAGAAGCGCTCGCTGTCCGGTTCCGGGGCCTGGCCACGTTGCTCGGATTCAAGGGCATTGAGGTAGAACCAGTCCACCGTGAGGATATGGTTGAGGGTCGCCTTGATCGACCCGAAAAAACTGCAGCGCGGCGCCAGGAACTCGTCCTGGCTCAGTTGCAGGCAGGCCTTGTAGAGCCTGTGGTTGGCCCAACCGTTCTGGTAGGCCATGGTCAGCAGATGGTGCGATAGCGGCTGCATGATCGACTCCTTCAACAGAAGCGTTGCAGTTGCATCTCCCGCAAGCGGCTCAGGGTGCGCCGGAACGGGAACTCCAGATACCCTTGAGTGTAGAGTGCTTCCAGGGGCACTTCGGCTTCCAGGTACAAGGCGATCCGACGGTCGTAGCATTCATCGACCAAGGCGATGAAGCGCCGCACGCTGTCATCGTGAATCGACAACTGCGGCAGCTCACGGTCGCCGGCCACGACCCGCTGGGCACCATCTTCGGTGCCGCGGGCAATCTTCGCCGGGCGCTGGCGCGCGCCAAGGGCTGGGACATCGCCGAGCAAAATGGCCTGAAAACTGTCACACAGGGCCATGAAATCCATGGCAGCGAAGGGTTGCTCGCAAAGATCGGCGTAACGGCACCAGAGGACGCTAGCGCAGCGTTGCACCACCGTCAGTCGCCGAGACCCAATGCTCAGTGCCTGATCAGTTGCAGCTTGCTCGCCGCGCAGTTGTTCGAACACCTGCTCAAGTGCCGTGGGTTGTCCGTCGTCGCGCACCCAGTAGCGTTGTTGCCCGGCGCCTGGATGCAAACGGTGATCCTGGTCACCGGCCACAGCAATTACCTGCATGTGCTGCTCGATCGCCGCAATTGCTGGCAGAAAGCGCTCTCGATTGAAGCCATCGCTGTAAAGCTGATCTGGCGGCTGGTTGGAGGTGGCAACGATTACCACACCGGCCTCGAACAACACCTGGAATAGACCGCCGAGAATGATTGCATCGCCAATGTCATTGACGAACAACTCATCGAAACAGAGCACACGAATTTCTTCAGCCAATGACAGTGCCAGGGCCTGTAAGGGCTCTGCGGTGCCGTTGAGCTGAAACAGACGCTGATGCACCCACCGCATGAAGTGGTGAAAATGCTGACGCCGCGCGGGCACCTGCAAGCAGGCATGAAACTGGTCCATCAGCCAGGTTTTGCCGCGACCGACTGGCCCCCAGAGATAAACGCCTTTAGGCGTTTCGCCGCGCTGCAGGGCCTCAAAGCAGAGTTGAAGCTCAGCTGCAGCCTGCAATTGCGCCGTGTCACTGACAAAACCCTGCGAGTCGATAGCCTGCTGGTACAACTGCAAAGGGGACGGTTCGGTGAGGCAGGACATGAACAGCGCCTGTGGCAAAAGGCCTTATTCTAGCCTTCTTCGTGGCTGTTAGAAGCACTGCAGGGCTTTACAGATCAAGCCCCACCTTCAATAACGCGCCATCCTCAGCATCTGTCAGCAGATACAGGTACCCGTCCGGCCCTACCCGCACGTCGCGGATCCGTGCATTGAGCTCGCCAAGCAAGCGCTCTTCATGCACCACGTTATCCCCGTCCAGCTGTAAACGGATCAGCTCCTGGCTCAACAGCGCGCCAATGAACACGCTTTGATTCCAGGCATTGAAACGTGGGTTGTCGTAAAACGCCATGCCGCTGATAGCGGGCGATTTTTCCCAGACATGATGAGGATCGACCATACCGTCGACATGCTCGCCCTGGGCTTCAGGAATCGGCAGCAGCGTGTAGTTGATGCCATGGGTCGCAATCGGCCAGCCGTAATTCTTGCCGGGCTTGGGCAGATTGATCTCATCGCCGCCACGCGGGCCGTGCTCGTTGGTCCACAACTCACCGGTCCAGGGGTTGAGCGCTGCGCCCTGCTGATTACGGTGACCAAAGGACCAGATTTCCGGGCGTACGTTGTCCTGGCCGACAAAGGGGTTGTCTTTGGGCACGGTGCCATCCGGGAGGATGCGCACGACCTTGCCTTGCAGCTTGTCCAGGTCTTGGGCCGTAGGGCGCTGGTTGTTTTCACCCAACGCGATGAATAGATAGCCATCACGATCAAACACCAAACGTGAGCCAAAGTGATTACTCGTCGACAGCTTGGGCTGTTGACGGAAAATCACGTTGAAGTCTTCAAGCTTGGCCAAGTCTGCAGACAAACGCCCACGGCCCACCGCAGTACCGGCTTTACCCTCCTCGCCACCGCCCTCGGCATAGCTCAGGTAGACCATGCGGTCCTGCTTGAAGGTCGGCGATAGCACCACATCGAGTAAACCGCCCTGGCCCGTAGCCCAGACTTCAGGCACCCCAGCCAGCGGCGCGCCGACCTTGCCCTCGGGGCTGACAATACGCAGATTACCGGGTCGTTCAGTGACCAGGATGCCCTTACTGTCTGGCAAGAAGGCCAGGGCCCAGGGGTGGCGCAGGCCTTCGGCCAGTGTGCTGACCGTCACACTGCCCTCTTCACTCTTGAAACTGCGCTCAGGCGCGGCCTCGGCCAGCAGCGGCAACAACGCCGCGGTCAACAGGCTGGGAATCCAGGTACGTACGGGCATCAGCGTTTCCTTCCAGGGAGGGCAAGCCAATCAAGGCATGCGGGGCGACTCGCGTGGCGGGCGGGTGGGTTCCAGGTGCGGCGTGGTTTGTTCGCGGCGCATGTTTTCGCCATTACCGATGCCACGATTCTCAACAGTCGGGATACGGGGGTTGGGCTGGGTCGATGGACCCCGTACGGGAGGCGTGGCCGGTACGCTGCCTTGTCGGCTGTTGGGGTTGGCCCGCATGATCGGGCTGTTGTAGGGGTTGTTCGGCGAGGCGGCCACGTGTATCGGTGCCGCCCCTGCCAGCCCCGGTACGTTCAACAGCAAGCCCAGGGCCAGGCCCAACAGTGATCTGTTCACGGTTACCTCCTGCGCGAAACGACGCGCCCAAGCATTGGATAGCCTAAGGCGCGTCAGGTTCGTCAGCAAACCGCAATTTCTCCTACAGGTAATTCATTTTGTTTCCAGCTCAGCGGTCGACCTTGTGCCGGGCGGCGTACAGGCAGAGCATTTCCATCGCCAGCGTCGCCCCGGCCAAGGCGGTGATATCGGCATGATCGTAGGCTGGCGCGACCTCTACCAGGTCCATCCCCACCAGGTTGATACCGCGCAGGCCGCCGATGATTTCCAGCGCCTGCAACGTGCTTAGCCCGCCACACACCGGCGTGCCGGTGCCCGGCGCGTAAGCCGGATCAAGGCAATCGATATCGAAGGTCAGGTACACCGGATGGTCACCTACGCGCGCGCGAACCGCCTCGATGATCGCCGCACATCCCCGCTGGTGCACCTGCCGCGCATCAAGTACGGCAAAGCCCTGAGGATCGTCATTGGTGGTACGCAGGCCGATCTGCACCGAGCGCGACGGATCCACCAGGCCTTCACGCGCGGCGTGCCAAAACATCGTGCCGTGGTCGACACGCCCGCCCCCCTCCTCGTCCGGCCAAGTGTCGCTGTGGGCATCAAAATGAATCAGAGACAACGGCCCGTGTTTACGCGCATGCGCCTTGAGCAGCGGATAACTGATGAAGTGATCACCCCCCAGGGTGAGCATGGCGCACCCCCCTTCAAGGATCTGTTCGGCATGAGCCTGGATGCGCTGGGGAATGGTCTGCGGGCTGCCGTAATCGAAATCACAGTCACCGTAGTCGATCACCGCCAGATGATCGAACGGATCGAATTCCCATGGCCAGTGGCGAGCCCAGGCCTGTTGCACCGAGGCTGCACGAATGGCCCGCGGGCCGAAGCGCGCACCCGGACGGTTACTGGTGGCGGTGTCGAACGGCACGCCGCTGACTACCACATCGACACCGCGCAGGTCGCGGCTGTAGCGCCGCCTGGAAAAACTGGTGATACCGGCAAAGGTATTTTCCGCGACCGTGCCATACAGGCTTTCGCGGGTCATGGCCTGGTCGTTGTTGGGGGCGAGATCCATCATCGGGCTCCTGGTTCTTTGTTATTGGCGACTACGAAAAGCGGTCCACAGCCGGGTGCGCTGGCGCATGTCGGCCAAGCTCATGCTACGGTCGGCAAACAGCCGCGCGCGCACTTCATCCGAGGGGTAGATGTCCGGGTCGCCACGTACCGCTTCGTCCACCAATACGGTGGCAGCTTGGTTGGCGTTGGCGAAAAACAGCGTGTTGGTCAGCGGCGCCACCGAATCAGGGCGCAGCATGAAAGCAATGAAGGCCTTGGCCGCCTCTGGGTGCGGCGCATCTTTGGGGATGGCCAGATTGTCTTGCCAAATGATCGTGCCTTCCCGGGGAATCCGGTACACCACCTGGTAGGGCTTGTCGGCTTGCCGGGCCTGATCGGCGGCCATGGCCGCATCACCGTTATAGGTCAGCGCCAAACACACACTGCCGTTGGCCAGGTCGTTGATCTGCCGACCGTTGGCCACATAGCTGACCGACGGCTGCAGCTGCTGGAGCAGCGCCTGGGCTGCGGCCAGATCGTCCTTGTTACGGCTGTACGGGTCTTTGCCCAGGTAGTGCAAGGCCACACCGATCACCTCCTGAGGCGAGTCGGACATGGCTATTCCGCAGTCCTTGAGCTTGCTGGCGTATTCGGGTTTGAACAACAGGTCAAGGCTGTCCAGCGGCGCATCGCCCACACGCTGGCGCACCGCTTCAAGGTTCATCCCCAGTCCCAGCGTGCCCCAGGTGTAAGGCACCGCGTACTGGTTGCCGGGGTCCACTTCGGCCAGCTTGGCCAACAGGTCCTTGTCCAGATTGCTGTAGCCGGGCATTTGTTGGGCCTGCAGCGGTTGCAGGGCGCCGGCCGCCAGAGCACGGGCCAGCAGGCTGGAGGACGGCACAACCACGTCATAACCACTGCCACCGGTGAGCAACTTGGTTTCCAATACCTCTGTGGTGTCGAACGTGTCGTACCGCACCTTGTAGCCGCTTTCCTTTTCAAAGCGCTGCAAAACCTCTGGCGCCACGTAATCGGCCCAGCTGTAGAGGTTGAGGACTTTTTCTTCGGCCTGAAGCGGCAAGGCCAGCATCACCGGGAACAACCACAGGTATCTACGCATGTCGGGCACCTTTATCAGTGAATGCCGCCAGCATGCACGCCGGGTTACATTACAAAAATGGCAACTTCCTTAAGCTGACATTCATCAGGAGCAATGTTTGATGCTCGGACAACTGCACGACCTCGACCTGCACCTGCTGCGGCTGTTCGTCACTGTAGTCGAGGCCGGCGGCTTCAGCGCCGCTCAGGGCGTACTCGGGCTGAGCCAGCCCAGTATCAGCCAGCAGATGGCGCGCCTGGAAACGCGTCTCGGCTATCGTCTGTGCAGTCGCGGCAAAGGCGGCTTTGGCCTGACCGCCAAAGGCGAGGTGCTGCTTAAGGCAACCCGGGAACTGCTGGTACAGATAGAAGCCTTCCGTCATCAGGCCAATGGCGTCGCTGGACGCTTGCTTGGTGAAGTGCGCGTAGGTATTTCTGAAGCCCAGGACAGCAGCGTGACCCTACGCCTGGCGCAGGCCATCGAGCGTTTTCGCCAGCGCGACGAATCCGTGCGCCTGGAACTGGTCAGTGCCATGCCCGCGGATCTTGAGCGCCTGCTGTTGCAGCAGCGCCTTGACCTTGCCATTGGTTACTTCTCCGGCAAACAATCGGCGTTCGACTACACGCCGTTGTTCGAGGAGACCCAGCGCCTGTATTGCGCCAGCCACCATCGGCTGGCCAACCAGGCGCAGGTGAGCCTGGAAGTACTGCTGCAGGCCGACCAGGTCGAGCACCCCTACAGCTTTCTGGAAAGTCCCGACCCGCTCAGTGGTGGCCGTGCTTCAGCACGCTCCGAACAGGTCGAGGGTGCCCTGGCGTTCATTCTTTCCGGGCGCCACATTGGCTATCTGCCCTGCCACTTCGCCGCGCCCTGGGTTGAGCGTGGGTTGTTGCAGGGCTTGGACCCGGCATTGAACTTTGAGGTGCCCTTCGTCCTCGCTCGTCATCGCGCCCAAGTGCCCAGCGACGCTCAGCAGGCCTTTGAAGCCGACCTGCTGACGACCTTCGCCTGACTCAATACGCCATCGACCAGGTCAAGGTGTAGGTGCGACCGCGGCCTTGGTAGTCATACAGGTACTCCGGGCCGTAGGTTGGCGAGTAGAACAGGGTTGCACGCTGACCCCAGACTGTACTGTATTCCTTGTCCAGCAGGTTCTGGATGCCAGCGCTGAAGGTGCCGAAACCTGTCTCCTGGCTGCCCAGCAAGTCGAAGGTGGTGTAGCCCTTGATCTCGTGATCAGCATCGTCTTTGAGGGTGAAGGCATGGTTGGCTTGCAGGCGCGCACTTCGCCCCTCGTTTTTCCAGCCGACAAAGGCCGTGGACTTGGACAACGAAGCATAACGGGCGTCACGCTTGATCCAGTCACCGTCTTTGTCTTCTTCCTCTGAACGCACCAGGTGCAGGGTGCTACCGGCTTCCCAACCGCTTTCGAAATGACGGGTCAGTGCCCCTTCAAACCCGAAGTCACGGCTCTTTTGGTCCTCCACGTTGATGGTCAGGGTGGCCATGTCGGTGGTGATGATCTTGTCCGACCAGATGTAATACACCGCCGCTTGCGCATCCCAGTCAAGGTCGGCGTAGCGCCAGCCCATTTCCACCTGGCGGCTCTTGATTCCGGCCAGCGGGTTGTCCTCAACGCTCAGGCCAGGTTTTCCATAAAACTTGGCCGGGTCTGGCAGGTCGAAGCCCTCACCGTAGTTGGTCCAGACCTGATGACCATTCTTGAAGTCGTAGATGGCACCGAGGTTGAACAGGTTAACCTGATAATCGTTGCTGCCGCCGGGCACACCCTTGAAATCGCCGACATCGACATCCATTTGCTGGCGGCGGGCACCGCCGGAGACGGTCAGGTTGTCCGTCGCATGCCAGTCCATCTGGGCGTAGTACGACAGACCATCAACCCGGTAACTGGGATAGCGCGGGGCCTTGCTTTCCTTGTCCAGGTCCAGCCCGCCGCTTTCGGATGAGGTCTGGGAGTCGAAGGTAGTCTGCTCGGCATTGAAACGCTCACGGTCCAGGTCCACCCCATAGGTCAGTTTGAGGGTGTCCCATTGCTTGGCAAACAGTGCCTTGAGGCTACTGACCTCAAAGTTCTGCTGCGAAGCGGCAAAATACACACCCTTGGCACCGGCCGGTTTGCCGTTGTAGTACGGGAACGGGTAGAAGTTGTCGTCTTCCTTGCGGTACGAGGCCTGCAGGTAGAAGTCCTGGCCAAGCACATCGCTGTGGTGATAGTTGGCATTGAGCAGCACGCGCTTGGTCCGTGGCTCAAGGTCCGTGGAGTAACCGCCGCGCAGTTCAGCGTCTTCCAGGTCAGAGGGGGCGTTGTGGTTCAGGTTGGGAAAGTAAATCCCGGTGCTGCCATGATTGCCTGAGTCATAGTACTGGGCGAGCAGGTCCAGACTCTGTTCATCGTTGAATTTCATACCCAGGCTGCCGAGCACGTCGATGGTGCGGTTGTACTGCAGGTCGGTCTGGGTGTTGTCGATGAAGACCTGGTCGCCAGCGCCATCGTAGAAGGCTTCGTTCTGCTCGCCAGAAATACCCAGGCGCGCATTGATTCGCTCGTTGCCACCACTGACCGACTGGGCAATGCGGGTCGACAGGTCGTCGCTGTTGTTGAAACCGCTACTGGCGCCCAACTGAGTCTCGAAGCGGGCTGGGCCTGCCTCACCTTTCTTGGTCACGATGTTGATGATACCGCCGGTGGCGCCGCCACCGTAGATGGCGCTGGCACCCGAGAGCACTTCAACGCGCTCGACGTTGAATGGTGAGATGCTGTCGAACTGGCGCGACAAGCCACGGGAGCTGTTCTGGCTGACCCCGTCGATCATCACCAGCACATTGCGCCCGCGCATGTTCTGGCCGTAGTTGGTGCGCCCTTCCGGGGCGAGGTCGAGGCCAGGTACCAATTTGCCAATAGCTTCTTTAAGGCTGACACCGCTGTTGATCTGCTCGTTGAGCTGCTGCTGGTCGACCACCCAGACGGTGCCCGGAATTTCACTGATCGAGGTGCTGGTACGCGAAGCCACACTGACTTCAATCGGCTTGAGGCTGACGCTCGCCGGTGCAGCCTGGGCCTTGCGCAGGATAACCGTGCGCGAATCGCTGAACTGCCAGCTCATGCCGCTGCCGGCCAGCAGGCTCTGCAAGGCCTGGGCGATGCTGTAGCGGCCGCTGAGGGCCGGGCTGTGCAAGCCGGCGACATCGGCGGTGGTGAACAGCAAGTGAAGCCCAGCCTGGTCGGCGAAAGCTGTCAGGGCCTGATCGAGGTTCTGGGCCGGCAGATCCAGGCTGACCTCGCGGTCTTGCTGGGCGCTCGCTTGCCCAGCACTCACGGCTTCGGCCGCCAATGCCCAAACCGGGCCGAGCAGTGCGGCGACGGCGGTTGAAGCCAGCAGAACGTGTTTGAAACGAGCGGTGGAGCAAGCGATTGGCTTAAGCGGACCCTTCACAGTGTTCTTCCAGACAAATTATGTAAATGAGAATGAATTGCTGATCAGTCTCACTACGACGATTGAGCGAGGAAGAACTTGCAGTGAATAAGTGAAATAATTTTTTGGCAGGCTCAAGTGAGCAGCACTACATGCTGTAGCCGCTGCCGAGGCACGAGGCTGCGATCGACTGCGGAGCAGTCGCCACTCGAGCGCAGCGTTGGGCCTGGCAGATCGCGCAGGCCAGGTTTTGCGGGCGTTTCACGCCCGATCGCAGCCTTCCGGCAGCGGCTACAGGTGCCAGAAGCGGGCTTGCTGCGCAATCAGTACACCACAGCCAACCAGGGCAGATAAGTCACCTTCAAGGCGTAGCGCTGCTCCAGCGTACGCAGCAATCCTTGCGGGTCATCCAGGTCAAATACCCCACTGACCTGCATTGCCCCCAACTGCTGATCGGACAACACAATGCGCCCGTGCTGATAACGCTCAAGCTCGGCCAGCACCTCGCGCAGGGGCTTGCCATTGAAGATCAGCTTGCCGCGCTGCCAGGCAGTCTGTGCCCGCGCATCGGGTGTGCTGCTGAGCACGTGCTCGCCGATTTGTGCCTGCCCCTGAGCAATCACCACACGGTTATGGCTGCCATCACGACGTACACTGAACACCGCCCCGCTACCTTGCACCGCTTCGCCACCCGCCTCGACAATGAACGGGCGCGGATCGTCAGCGGGCTCGAACAACGCTTCGCCTGCCTTGAGCATCACTCGACGCTGACCAGTGCTGAAATCCACCGACAAGGCACTGCCACTGTTGAGCAACACCTGCGAGCCGTCGGCGAGGGTAATACGCTGCTGTTGGCCAACGCTGGTGTGGTAGTCGGCAAGCAAGGCCGGGGCTTGCTGCCAACCGCCATAACCGACCAGCGCCAACACCAGGGAAGCCGCCAAGGCACTGCCCCAGTGACGGCGACGCGGTGCAGCGGCCTTCAGTTCGGTGGCCGCTCGGGTCTGGCCCAGATCGCCCCACAAAGATTCGGCTTCTTGGGCGGCATGAGCATGCGCGGGGCTGAGCTGACGCCAACGCTGGTATCGAGCACGCTCGGCATCCGTAGCATTGCCGGAGTGCAGCAATACCTGCCAGTCGAGGGCATCGTCGGACAAATCACTGATCGGCTGCGGTGCAAGCATGGCGAGGGCATCAGTCATGGTTGTGTTTGAGCCAGTCGCGGCAGTGGCGCAGTGCCTGGCCGATGTATTTTGCCACCATGCTCTCGGAAACGCCCAACTGTTGTGCAATCTGCGCCTGCGTCAGCCCTTCAACCCGGTTGAGCAGCAGCGCCTGACGTGCGTTGGGCGATAGCTGCAGCAAGGCTTCGTCAAGTTGCTCCAGGCGCTCACGGGCCAGCAAGGCAGCCTCCGGCGCGGGTGCCGGACACGGTACCTGGCGCACCGCGTCGGTATCGTCGAGGTTGCCGGCCATACGCTGCTCGCGGCGCAAGGTATCGATGGCCAGGTTGCCAGCGACGCGGAAGATAAAACGGCGGGCATGCAGCACCGGCAGCTCCTGCTGCTCGATCTTGACCAACTTGAGGTAGGTTTCCTGAGCCACATCAGCCGCACGCTGCCGGTCGCTCATGCGCCGGGTCAGGAACTGCAGCAAGTCATCGTAATGTTCCTGGAAACTGGCCAGCAGCCCGGACACGGGAGACGTCAACATGGAGGGGTTCGATGGGCCTTGGGAACAAGAAATACACGCTAATGAGAAACAGTATCGTTCATATTGACCGTGGTTTTCAACGCCCCCGTGTATTTGCCGTACCGGATTGGCCCACCCGCGCTGACAGTCTCTGCGAAGGCCTTACTTGGCCGCCGCCATCAGCTTGTTGACCTCACTGCGGACCATGTTGGCGAACTCGGGCGGCGACATGCCGTCCAGTTCAGAACGTACCCATTCGGCCCACTTGCCTTTACGCCGCGGTTTTTCCGCGATCAGTCGAGCCGCTTCGCCCTTGGCCTTGCCCAGGTTGGTCTGCCAGAGCTCGAACAATCGTGCTTTCTCGTCCTCGATCTGCGCCCGTTCGGCGAAGCTCTTATTGGCCAGATTGAAACTCATGAGGGTGTCCTGCCGCTGGAAAATAGGCGCTATCTTACACTGTAGCCAGCAAGGGTCGGCAAAGCCGCTGCAACTTTCCGCCCCCAGCGCTATCCACTGTTCAATGCCCATCACTCTATGAGGAACTGTCCATGGCCAGGAAAACCACCCTGCAAGCCGAAGCCGAGCAAATCAAGGACCAGGCTTTCAGCGAACTGCAGGCGTTGATCGAAGATTCGGAAAAACTGCTACGCGACAGCGCAGCCCTGGTGGGCGAAGACGCGGAAACCCTGCGCGCTCAGGTCAGCCTCAAACTTAAGCAGGCGCGAGAAGCGATGGGTAATGTGCGCAGCAAGGCACAACCAGTGGTGGATGCCACTCAGGACTACATCGGTGGTCACCCATGGCAGACAGTAGCTATTTCGGCAGGCTTTGGCTTGGTGGTGGGGCTGCTTCTGGGGCGGCGTTCTTAAATCATCGCAGCGACCGGTGGGAGTCAACCTTGCTGTTACGCGGTGCCTGCATCGCTGGCAAGGCCAGCTCCCACTGATATCAGGGCTGTGGCCCCAACGGCTCAACCACGCCACAGGCAATCGCCATCCCCACCAATGCAGGCAACGTGTCAGCCTCCATGCGCTTCATCACCCGTGACCGGTACAGGTCGACGGTCTTCACACTGACCTCAAGCTGTTCGGCAATCTCACGGTTACTGAACCCTTGCACCAACGGCACGAAGACATCCCGCTCACGCGGTGTCAGGCTATCGATCCGCGCTTGCACCACCGCCCGTGGTCCGCTACCAGCAAGGGCTCGACGCGAGCGATCGAGCGCGGCCTGGACAGCGTCCAGCAGTAACTGATCGTTGTAAGGTTTTTCAATAAAGTCGCAGGCACCAGCCTTGAACGCTCGAACCACGATCGGTACATCGGCGTGGCCGCTAAGAAAGATCACTGGCAGCTCGATACCGCGCTCGCCCAAAGCCTGCTGGACACTCAAACCGCCCATCCCGGGCATGCGCACATCAAGCAGCACACACGCTGGCAAGTGTTCGTCACACGCCTGCAGAAACGCCTGGCCATTGGTAAACGGCAGCGCCTGAATACCAACTGACTCCAACAGCCAGACCGTTGAGTCGAGCATGCCTTGGTCATCGTCGACCACATAGACTTTCGCTTGCTGCATCACACGCCCTCTGTTCCGACACTGGCCACCGGCGCCAGCCGACAACACAAGATCAATCCACCCGTCGCCCCCGGCAGCGCCTGCAAGGTGCCGCCAAAACCTTCGATGATACTGCGGCTCATGCTCAAGCCAAGGCCCAGACCCTCCGGTTTGCTGGTGTTGAAGGGGGTAAAAATACCGTCCAGCCGCTCAGCCGCCACCCCCGGCCCCTGGTCGCTGACCTGTATCTGCACCTGCCCGGCGACAAGCGCGGCGCTGAGCACAATACGCGAAGGCTGCCCTTGATGCTGCTCGCGGTTGGCATCAATAGCGTTGCGCAACAGGTTGAGCAGTACCTGTTCAAGCAGCACCCGATCGGCATAGACCGCCGGCAGCGGATCGCTCACCTGCAACTCGACACTCACCCGGTCTCGGCTCGCCTCCCAGGCACAAAGGCGCACCGCCTCAACAGCGACATCGGCAATCGACAAAGCCTGCAGGCGCCGCGGCTCCTTACGCAGAAACGCACGCAGACGCTTGATCACTTCAGCGGCGTGGGTTGCCTGCTCAGTAATACGCGCCAAGCCCTGAGCAACCCGCGCTGCCGCCTGTGGATCACGCTCCAGAGCCTGCAGGTAGCGCTGGCTGGCGCCCGCATAGTTGACCACTGCCGCCAGCGGCTGGTTGATCTCATGGGCAATGCCTGATGCCAGCTCGCCGAGGGTGATCAGGCGCGCACTGTGGGCCAGTTCATCTTGATGACGACGTTGTTGGCTTTCACGCAACTCACGCTCGGTCATGTCGCGGGCAACCAATGAGTAGTAGCGTTGGCCGCCGGTGGCGCGATGGGCGATCAACACCAGTGATACCGGAAACGCCGCGCCCCCCTGCCAAGGGATCAAGCGTGTCTCGGCATGCCAGACGCCGGTTTGCTCGGCGCGCTGCCAGCCTTCACGTTGCAACTGTTGCTGCAGCCCAGGGTCGAGCAACACCTGCAAAGCCGGGAGTGTCTGTACGTCCTGCAGACCCAGGGCGCGCCGTGCCGAACCGTTGAGGTAGCTCAGATGGCCTTCGCGGTCGGTGAACAGCACCAGGTCGGTGTTGGCCTCCACCACTTCGGCGAGCCGTCGACGGTTTTCCTGGGCCTCGACGCGCACGGTGATGTCCCGCGAAACACTGACGATTTCCACCACCGCCCCGGTGTAGGTCTCGCGAATCGCCCGGCTGGCGATTTCGAACCACAAGTAGTGGCCGTGACGATGGCGTACCCGGCAGGTCATGGTCTGGTAACCATCCTGCTCCAACGCCTGAGCCGCTTGCAGCAGCGATTGTTGACGGTCCTGGGGGTGAAACAGCGACTGCACCGCAACGCCGCGCAACGCTTCGGGCCAATAACCGAGCAGTCGATAGGAGGCCGGCGACGCATCGAGAAAGCAGCCATCGGGGCTGTGCCGGGAGATCAGGTCGGTGGTGTTCTCAGTAATCAACCGATACAGGCGCCGCGCCTGGCTGGCCTCACGTTCAGCCAGGCGTTCGGCGCTGGCATCACGACATCGCGCCAGTACCTGATCGGGACTGATGGGGATAAAGGTCCAGAGCAGAATCTGCCCGGCCACCTGCGCTTCGACATCACTAATGGCCCGGGCTTGACTGCGGCAGGCGTTCACCAGCGCCTGGAAATTACTTGGCAACCAGTAGTCGGCTGAGCGCTGCGGCCAAGGTCCGAGCATGGCCTGCAAGGCCGGGTTGACCGCCAGCACTGCGGCTGATGCGTCGAGAAGCAGGCTGGGCTGGGGATCGCTGGCGAGCAAAGGGGTCATGGGTGCGCTCAAACGGATGGCTTTGAATGCGCATATAGTACTTCTACTATATTGCTATAGTCTATCTTCCAAGTACCATAGCGTTTCACGTAAAAAATGTGACACCTGAAGGGCCTGCCCTTCGCGCCACCTGATCAGAGCTAACAATCAGCCACCGGGGGTTTGCAGTACGCCACACAGGCGCCCCCTGCACAGGAACCATTCATGTCGATTTTCTCTCAGGGCCTGGCGCCCTCTCCTGTCAATCATCAAGCATTGAGCCCCTTGAGCTTCATCGAACGCACCGCGACGGTCTATGGCCAATACCCGGCGGTGATTCATGGCGCCATCCGCCGCAACTGGCAACAAACCTACGAACGCTCCCGGCGCCTGGCCAGTGCGCTGGCCGGACGCGGTATTGGCCAAGGCGACACCGTAGCGGTGATGCTGCCAAACATTCCAGCGATGCTGGAAGCGCATTTTGGCGTGCCGATGATTGGCGCCGTGCTCAATGCCCTGAACGTACGCCTGGACGCCGAAGCCATTGCGTTCATGCTGGAACACGGTGAAGCCAAGGTACTGATCACCGACCGGGAGTTCCACAAGGTCATTGCCGGCGCACTGGCATTGATGGAGTACCCACCCCTGGTGGTCGATGTTGACGATCCAGAATACGGTGAAGGTCAAGCGGTCAGCGAACTGGACTACGAAGCGTTTCTTGCCGAAGGTGATCCGCAGTTTGCCTGGCAATGGCCGCAGGACGAGTGGCAGGCCATCTCGCTGAACTACACCTCTGGCACCACAGGCAACCCCAAAGGCGTGGTCTATCACCACCGGGGCGCCTACCTCAATGCTCTGGGCAACCAGATGACCTGGGCCATGGGCAATCACCCGGTGTACCTGTGGACCCTGCCGATGTTCCACTGCAACGGCTGGTGCTACCCCTGGACCGTCACCGCACTGGCCGGCACCCATGTGTTCCTGCGCCGGGTCGACCCACAGAAGATCCTCACCCTGATCCGTGAACATCAGGTCAGCCATCTTTGCGGTGCGCCAATCGTGCTTAACGCATTGATCAACATGCCTGAGTCAGCCAAAGCGGCCATCGATCACCCAGTCAACGCCATGGTCGCGGGGGCCGCGCCTCCGGCCAAGGTCATCGGTGCGGTGGAAGAAATGGGTATCAAGGTCACCCATGTCTATGGCCTGACCGAAGTCTACGGACCGGTAACTGTTTGCGCCTGGCATGCCGAATGGGACGAGCAGCCCCTGGCCGAACGGGCGCGGATCAAGTCGCGCCAAGGCGTGCGCTATCCCACCCTTGAAGGCCTGATGGTCGCTGATCCGCAAACCCTGGAGCCGGTACAGCGCGATGGCAACACCCTGGGTGAGATCTTCATGCGCGGCAATACGGTCATGAAGGGCTACCTGAAAAACCCCGAAGCCACTGCTGAAGCGTTCCGCGGAGGCTGGTTCCACACTGGCGACCTGGCAGTCTGGCACGCTGACGGCTATGTCGAGATCAAGGACCGGCTCAAGGACATCATCATCTCCGGCGGCGAGAACATCTCCACCATCGAAGTCGAGGACACCCTCTACAAGCACCCTGCCGTGCTTGAGGCGGCGGTGGTCGCCCGGCCGGACGAGAAATGGGGCGAAACGCCCTGCGCTTACATCACCCTCAAGATCGGTTTCGAGCAGACGCGCGAGGCGGAAATCATCAGCTTCTGCCGCGAACACCTGGCCGGATTCAAACTGCCCAAGACCGTGGTCTTCAGCGAGCTGCCGAAAACGTCCACCGGCAAGATCCAGAAGTACTTGTTGCGCGACTGGGCCAAGGCGCTCTGACCCCCTTTGACAGCGAGATTTCCATGCCAGAATTCAATGCTCCACTGCGCGATATGCGCTTTGTCCTTCATGAAGTATTCCACGGCCCGGCCCTCTGGGCGCGCCTGCCGCTCCTGGCCGAGCGGGTTGATGCGGAGACCGCCGATGCCGTCCTCGAAGAAGCCGCAAAAATCACCGGCCAATTGATTGCCCCGCTCAATCGCAGCGGCGATGAACAGGGCGTACTGTTCGACAACGGCCAGGTGCATACCCCAGACGGCTTTGCCCAGGCCTGGCAGACTTACCGCGAAGGTGGCTGGGTGGGTCTGGCGGGTAACCCTGAGCACGGTGGTCTGGGCATGCCGAAAATGCTCGCGGTGCAGTTCGAAGAAATGCTCTATGCCGCCAACTGCAGCTTCAGCCTTTATTCAGCCTTGAGTGCCGGGTGCTGCCTGGCGCTGGACGCCCATGCCAGTGATGACCTCAAGACTACCTACTTGCCGCCGCTGTACAGCGGTGAGTGGGCCGGCACCATGTGCCTGACCGAACCACATGCCGGTACCGATCTGGGCATCATTCGCACCAAAGCCGAACCCAACGCTGATGGCAGTTATCGCATCAGTGGCACCAAGATCTTCATCACCGGCGGCGAGCAGGACCTGACCGAAAACATCATCCACCTGGTCCTGGCCAAGTTGCCCGACGCCCCTGCCGGGCCCAAGGGCATTTCGCTATTTCTGGTGCCGAAGTTCCTGGTCAATGCCGATGGCAGCCTCGGCCTGCGCAATCCGGCGTACTGCGGCTCCGTTGAACACAAGATGGGCATCAAGGCCTCGGCCACCTGCGTGATGAACTTCGACGAAGCCACCGGCTACCTGATAGGCGAAGCCAACCGCGGGCTGGCGGCAATGTTTACCATGATGAACTACGAGCGCCTGTCGATTGGCCTCCAGGGCATCGGCTGTGCAGAGGCCTCCTACCAGAATGCTGCGCGCTATGCCCAGGACCGTTTGCAAAGCCGGGCCGCGACCGGTGCGCAAGCACGCGACAAGGTCGCCGACCCGATCATCGTGCACCCGGATGTTCGCCGCATGTTGCTGACCATGCGCGCCCTGACTGAGGGCGGACGGGCCTTTGCTACTTATGTCGGTCAGCAACTGGATATCGCCAAATATGCCGACATCGCCGAGGAGCGGGAGCTCGCCCAGCGTCAGGTAGCCTTGCTGACACCGGTGGCCAAAGCGTTCTTCACCGACAACGGCCTGGAAAGTTGTGTGCTCGGTCAGCAGGTGTTTGGCGGTCACGGCTACATTCGTGAATGGGGTCAGGAGCAGTTGGTGCGCGATGTACGTATCGCCCAGATCTATGAAGGTACCAACGGCATCCAGGCCCTTGATCTGCTGGGTCGCAAGGTGGTGGCAGATGGCGGCACGGCCCTGGCCGAGTTCACGGAACAGATTCGCCGTTTCTGTGCTGTCGACTCCCCCTATCGCGAACCGCTGCTGAGCGCGACCAACGCGCTGGAAAGCCTCAGTCAGTGGCTCTGCCGCCAGGCTGGCGAGGATGCCAATGCCGTTGGCGCCGCCTCGGTCGAATACTTGCAGTTGTTCGGCTATGTGGCCTACGCCTACATGTGGGCACGCATGGATGCCGTAGCCGAAGCAAATCGGATGCAGGATCCGGTTTTTTATGGCGCCAAACGTGCCACGGCCGCGTTCTTCTTTGCCCGCCTACTGCCCCGCACCTTGTCCCTTGAGGCCAGCATCCGGGCAGGCAGTGCGTCACTGTTCAGCCTCGCAGCCGAGCAATTTTGAGTCGCCTCGAGCGTCAGTCGACCACGGTTAAACAGCACTACCTCGTCACCAGGCGGGGTAGTGCTGAGAACTCAGTGCATTTGCAGGATTTTAACGGCTAAAAATCTTACAACTGATAGTCATTCGCCATTATCTCGGGTTCTCCCACCTACGCTGCAAGGGTAGAATAGGCAAAACCGGGAGTCTTGATGAACCACACCAGCCGCAGCGCCGACCCACACGATGCCATCACTGATGCCGCTGCACATTGGTGCCTGCGCCTGCAAGCTGAAGACTGCACGGAAGCCGAACGCCAGGCCTTTGAACTGTGGCTGGCCGCCGATCCGGTGCATGCCGAGGAATACCAGGCCATGCTGGATATTTGGCAGACTGCTGACCAACTGCCACGCAGTCACACGCCCGGCAAGGTCATTACCCTTCCTCAGCGCCGTCGCAGCGTTTGGCGTCACTACGCTTCAGCCGCCGCCATCACGTTGCTGGCCCTGCCGGCAGGGGCGTGGATCGGCTGGGAGCAAGGCTGGCTGCCGAACCATTACCAGTACCTGGAAAGCGGCAACACCATCAGCCATGTAGTGCTCAACGACGGTAGCCAGGTCGAGTTGAACCTGGGCAGCGCGTTGCGCTTCACCAACTACAAGGACGAACGCCGGGTCACCCTGGTCAAGGGCGAGGCGTTCTTCAAGGTCCAGCACGATAGCCAGCATCCATTCGTGGTCCATGCCGCCCAAGGCCAGGCCCGAGTGACCGGCACCCAGTTCAATGTCTGGAAGTATGAAGATCAGGTCAAAGTAACCTTGGTTGAAGGATCGGTACTGGTCAGCAGCGATGCGCATGACAGCGATGGTGGCTATCGCCTGGGACCAGGCATGCAGGCCAGCTACCAGTCCGGCGACTTCGAACCACGCCTGAGCCAGACCTACACCCACGACACCAGCCTGGCCTGGCGCAACGGCAAGTTGATCCTCGACAACCTGAGCCTCGCTCAAGCCCTGCCGCAAATCAACCGCTACCTGGACAAGCCCCTGCAACTGGCTGACGAAAGCACCGGCAACATTCGTATCAGTGGCATCTACGACACCAGTCAGATCAAGCGCCTGGTCGGCAACTTGCCCAAAGTCTTGCCGGTCTACCTGACCCGGACCAAAGACGGCAACATGCTCCTCAACCGGATCTCGCCACCACCTGCACGAGGTTGAGCCTTGCGCTCAACCTCGCTTGGTTGAGTGCTAGAGCATCATGGCCGCCAGCCAACCGAACGCCAGCAAGGGCAAGTTGTAATGGAGGAAGGTCGGCACCACGGTGTCCCAGATATGGTGATGCTGGCCATCGACGTTAAGCCCCGAGGTCGGACCCAGGGTCGAATCCGAAGCCGGTGAGCCCGCATCCCCCAGTGCACCGGCGGTTCCGACGATGCACACGGTGGCCACCGGGTCGAAGCCCAACTGCACGCACAGCGGCACGAAAATCGCGGCAAGAATTGGCACGGTAGAAAACGACGAGCCAATCCCCATGGTCACCAACAAGCCCACCAGCAACATCAACAGTGCGCCGACACCTTTACTGTGATCAATCCAGGCCGCCGAGGTCTCCACCAGGCTCTTGACCTCACCCGTGGCCTTCATGACTTCAGCGAAACCGGACGCGGCGATCATGATGAAGCCGATCATGGCCATCATCTTCATGCCTTCCGTGAACAGGTCATCCGTTTCCTTCCAGCGCACGATGCCCGAAACCGAGAAAATCAAAAAGCCGGCCATAGCGCCAATGATCATCGAGTCCAGCCACAACTGGATGATGAATGCTGCGGCGATGGCAATACCGGCCACCAGCAGGGTCAGCGGGTTGTAGCGCACCGCCACCTGTTCGACCTGTTCGATTTTTTCCAGATCATAGACGCGCTTTTTGCGGTAGCTGAACAACACCGCCAGGAGCAGGCCAAAGAGCATCCCCGCTGCCGGAATAGCCATCGCGTGCGTAACGTTGACAGCACTGACATCCACGCCACTGCGGCTGACGTTGGCCAGCAGGATCTCGTTGAGGAAGATGTTGCCAAAGCCCACCGGCAAGAACATGTACGGCGTAATCAGACCGAACGTCATCACGCAGGCCACCAGGCGTCGATCGATCTGCAGCTTGGTCAGCACATAGAGCAGTGGCGGCACCAGCAATGGAATAAAGGCGATGTGGATTGGCAGGATATTCTGCGAGGAGATCGCCACCACCAGCAACAAGCCAATCAGTAGCCATTTGACCTTGCCGGCATTGCCATGGCCTTGCTGACCGACCATGGCCAAGGCGCGATCGGCCAGGGCATGGGCCATGCCGGACTTGGCAATCGCCACGGCGAAGGCGCCGAGCAAGGCATAGGACAAGGCAACCGTCGCGCCACCGCCCAGGCCACTGTTGAAGGCCTTGAGCGTTCCGTCGATGCCCAGGCCACCCACCAGTCCCCCAGCCAGGGCGCCGACGATCAGGGCGATCACCACATGCACGCGGGACAGACTCAAGATCAGCATGATGCCGACCGCGGCAATTACTGCATTCATTCCTGTGACCTCTAGAAACCAGACAAAAAGCGACCGATTCGGCGACAAACTGCCCGCAGGCAATGGCCGAACGACGGTATTTTTATGGAGGGCGCACACTCTGAAGCAGGGCTTCGCGCTTGTCAAAGTCCGCAGTGCGATCAGTGTCGTAGGAATGACCGAAAACGACGCATCTAAATTGAACGTTTGAATAAAGAAACGGGCGAATCTGCCGATAAGGTCGGCAGCCTCAATCTTTTTTGGATCAAAGGACTTCGCCATGTCGTTCAGACAACTTTCCATTCAGTGGAAAATCACCCTGCTAGCCGGCTTGTGCCTGGCCAGCATCGTTACCCTGCTGGTTGGCCTTTCGTTGTACCGCATGGAACAGAGCTCGGCGCTGGTCAAGGCCAGCAGTATGCAGATGCTCACTGAAGCGGCCCAGGGACGCATCGAATCCCAGGGCGAAGTCCAGGCTTTGAACATTCGCCGCCAGTTCATGGATGCCTATCAGTACGGCGCCGGCTTCGCCCGCCAGGTCCTATTCTTGCGCGAACAGTCGGAGAAGCGCTTTCTCGATGCTTTCGATCTGCGTGAGGACCTGACTCGCCAAGTACGTGCAGCCTTGCAGGCCAACCCTGATTTGCTTGGCCTGTCGCTGGTATTCGAGCCCAATGCGCTGGACAACAAAGACGAATTGTTCGTCAACCAGGAGCAACTGGGCAGCAACGAAAAAGGCCGCTTTGCCCTGTACTGGTCGCAACCGACCCCGGGCAAGCTGACCTCCATGGCCCTGCCGGAAAGTGACATGGCCGATACCAGCATCGGCCCCAGCGGCGAGCCAGCCAACACCTGGTCGGTGTGCCCGCGTACGACCGGCAAGACCTGTGTCATCGAACCTTATTTCTATGAGATTGACGGCCAACGGGTGCTGATGACCAGCATCGTGTTCCCGCTGATGGTCGCAGACAAAGTGGTCGCCACCTTGTCCATCGACATTAACCTGAACAGCCTGCAGGCCCTGAGCCAACAAGCCAGCAGCAACCTTTACCAGGGCCAGACCCAGGTGAGCATCCTCAGCCCCGTGGGCTTGCTGGCTGGCTACAGCCCGGACGCGGGCAAACTGGCCCAGCGCATTGATCAGGTCGACACTGAGAAAGGTGCCGAACTGATCCGCCTGCTGGCCGACAGCACACCGCTGCACAGCATCCAGTATGAGCAGCGTCTGAAAGTCCTGGCTTCCTTTGCGCCGATCCCCGGCGGCAAAGCCTGGGGCGTGCTGCTCGACGTTCCGCAAAGTGCCCTGACCGGCCCGGCCGAAGCCCTCAAGCAAGAACTCGACCGCAGCAACACCAGCGGCACCCTGGTCGAACTCGGTCTGGGCGGACTGGCAGCCATCGTCGGCCTGTTGCTGATCTGGCTGCTGGCCCGCGGCGTAACCCGCCCGATTCTCGGCGTAGCGTCCATGCTCAAGGACATCGCCAGCGGCGAAGGCGACCTGACCCGGCGCCTCACCTACGACAAACACGACGAGCTGGGCGAGCTGGCGGGCTGGTTCAACCGTTTCCTGGACAAGCTGCAGCCGACTATCGCCGAGGTCAAACGCTCGGTTCAGGCCGCCCGCGATACCGCCGATCAGTCGTCGGCGATTGCCAGCCAGACCAGCGCTGGCATGGAACAGCAATACCGCCAGGTCGACCAGGTCGCTACCGCCTCGCATGAAATGAGCGCCACCGCCCAGGACGTTGCCCGCAGCGCCGCCCAGGCCGCCCAGGCTGCCCGCGACGCCGATCAGGCCACACGCCAGGGCCTGGCGGTCATCGATCGCACCACCACCAGCATCGACACCCTGGCGGCAGACATGAGCACCGCCATGGCGCAGGTGGAAGGTCTGGCCGAGAACAGCGACAAGATTGGCTCTGTCTTGGAAGTGATCCGTTCCATCGCCGAGCAGACCAACTTGCTGGCCCTCAACGCGGCCATCGAAGCCGCGCGCGCCGGTGAAGCCGGTCGTGGTTTCGCCGTGGTCGCCGATGAGGTGCGTAACCTGGCTCGCCGTACTCAAGAGTCGGTGGAAGAAACCCGCCAGGTCATTGAACAGCTGCAAGCCGGTACCCGCGAAGTGGTCGGTGCCATGGACAGCAGCCATCGTCAGGCGCAAGGCAGTGTTGAACAGGTCAGCCAGGCGGTCACTGCCTTGCAGCAGATCGGTGATGCGGTCACCGTGATCAGTGACATGAACCTGCAGATCGCCAGCGCCGCCGAAGAGCAAAGCGCTGTGGCCGAAGAGATCAACAATAACGTCGCGACCATTCGCGATGTGACCGAGTCGCTCTCCGGCCAAGCCAATGAATCGGCCCGGGTCAGCCAGTCGCTCAACAGCCTGGCCAACCAGCAGCAAGGGCTGATGGATCAGTTCCGAGTGTGACCGTATCACGAGGCAATCCCGCTCCTGCAGCACAGCAGGAGCGGGATTGCCCCGCGAAGGCGCCCGCCGACTACACTTGCCAGACTCCCTTTCTGAGAGCGAGGCACCATGAACCGACTCATCACCCTACTCAGCAGCGCTCTGCTGACGTTGAGCCTGGTTACCCAAGGCCTTGCCACCGATAACCGCAGCCCTATCCTTTTCGGCGACATCACGTGGGAAAGCGGCAGCCTGACCACGGAAATCCTGCGCCTAATCGTTGAGAAAGGTTACGGCTACTCCACCGACACCCTCCCCGGCAGCACTGTCAGTATGGAAGTAGCCCTGGCGCGCAACGACATCCAGGTGATTGCCGAAGAATGGGCAGGTCGCAGCCCAGCCTGGGTCAAGGCCGAACAGGCCGGCCGAGTGTTCGCCATTGGCGACACGGTGAAAAATGCCGATGAAGGTTGGTATGTGCCGGAGTATGTGATCAAGGGTGATGCTGCGCGTGGCATCCAGGCCCAGGCGCC
This sequence comes from Pseudomonas sp. S06B 330, assembly GCF_002845275.2. Taxonomy (NCBI): domain Bacteria; kingdom Pseudomonadati; phylum Pseudomonadota; class Gammaproteobacteria; order Pseudomonadales; family Pseudomonadaceae; genus Pseudomonas; species Pseudomonas tussilaginis. The sequence goes on from NZ_CP088149.1 coordinate 3,903,250, forward strand.
GCAGCTGCGATCGGTGGATGACCTCAAACACTATGCCAAGGTGTTCAGCGACCCGGAATCACCCGATAAAGGCCGCTTTCTCAACAGCCCCAGTGGCTGGACCTCGGAAACCGTCAACAGCCAAAAGCTCAAGGCGTACGGCCTGGACGACCTGTACGTGAACTTTCGTACTGGCTCCGGCGCCGCACTGGATGCGGAAATCACCTCGGCCATCCAGCGCGGCAAACCGGTCCTGTTCTACTACTGGTCGCCGACACCGCTGATGGGACGCTTTACGCTGGTACGCCTGGAAGAACCCGCGTTCAATGAGGCGGCCTGGCAGACACTGACCGATGCCAACAACCCCACCCCTAAAGGCACTCGCTCACTGCCAGCAAAACTGTCCATCGGCATCTCAGCCCCGTTTCGCCAGGACTACCCAGAACTGGTCGAGTTCTTCGCCAAGGTCGATCTGCCTATCGATACCTTGAACACGTCTCTGGCGCACATGAACGAAAAGCGCCAATCGCCCAAAGACGCAGCACTGACCTTCATGCGTGAGCACCCGGACATCTGGAAAGCCTGGCTACCGGCCACTGTCGCCAGCAATGTTGAGGCTGGCCTGTGAGTGAAGGTTTTCCGCAAGCGCTGCATTTCTCTTTCGCCGATAGCGTCAATCGCTTTGTCGACTGGCTGGTACTGGCCTACGGGGATCAATTGCGCAGCGTTTCGCAAAGCCTGCTACACCTGCTGGTCGGCTTGGAAAATCTGCTGCGGGCAACGCCTTGGTGGTTATTGCTGGTGGTGGTTGCGCTACTTACCTGGCATGCCAGCCGTAGCATCATCCGGGCGCTGGTGCTCACGGGCCTGCTGTTTCTGATTGGAGTCATCGGCCTGTGGGACAAGCTCCTGCAAACCTGCGCCCTGGTGCTAGTGAGCACTGGCCTGTGCATCCTCATCGGGGTACCTGTCGGCGTATTGCTGGCCAGCCACCCGCGAGCACGCCGTTGGATGATGCCGGTCCTCGACGTCATGCAAACCCTGCCTAGCTTCGTCTACCTGATTCCAGTGCTGATGTTGTTTGGACTGGGCAAGGTTCCGGCGATTTTCGCCACCCTGATCTACGCGCTGCCGCCGCTGATTCGCCTGACCGAGCTGGGCTTGTCGCAAATCGATCCGTCGCTGACCCAGGCCGCCCAAGGGTTGGGGGCCGGGCGCTGGCAACGCCTGCGCCGGGTCATGCTTCCGCTTGCCATGCCGAGCATCATGGCCGGGCTCAACCAGTCGGTGATGATGGCCTTGTCGATGGTAGTGGTCGCCTCAATGATTGGTGCACGGGGCTTGGGCGAAGATGTGCTGGCCGGGATTCAGACGTTGAATGTCGGCAAGGGCGTTGAAGCAGGCTTGGCCATTGTGGCGTTGGCCATGGTGATTGACCGAATCACCCAGGCCTATGGAAAACCGAAAGCAGGCGCTTTCAATCAGCGTTGATCAACGCCATGATAAATGCTCAGCCACCCTCCTCGGAGCCCGCGTTTGTCGCTCAAAGCCCTGCGCACCCTGGTTACTATCGCTCGCCACGGCACCTTTGCTCGTGCGGCCGATATCCTGAGCCTGACACCCTCGGCGGTCAGCCTGCATATCCGTAGCCTGGAGGAAGAGCTGCAGGTCTGCCTGTTTGACCGTAGCCGACGCCAGGTCAGCCTGACCGAGGCCGGGCACCTGGCCGTTGAACGGGCCGAAGGTATCCTTGCCGCCTATGATGAAATGGCCGACGCCCTGGTCAGTGGTCCGGGATTGCATGGACGCCTGAAGATCGGTGCAATCCAGACGGCTCTGGCCGGACGCCTGCCTGCGGCGCTGGTGCGGATCAAGGCCGAGCATCCGCACCTGCATATCAGTGTGCTCTCAGGGATGTCGGCGGAGCTTGCCCGGCGCGTCGAAGACGGTGAACTGGATGCCGCCATTACCACCGAACCCGTCCCCCCCTACCCGCCCAACCTGGACTTTACCCCGCTGTACCGCAACCGCTTCTGGGCCATTGCCGGCCCGGCATTTACGGGCGCAAGCCTCAGGGAACTGCTGGCCACTCAGCCATTTCTACGCTTTGACAAGCGCGCCTGGGCTGGGCGCATCATCGAGCAGGAACTACGCAAGTTGCAGTTACCGGTGAGCGAAGAAATGGAACTGGACAGCCAGCAGGCGCTGACCCATATGGCCTCAATGGGCTTGGGCGTAGCCATCGTACCGCTGGCCGATGAAGATCTGCAGCGCCTGCCCGCGGTGACCTTACTGCCCTTTGGCGAACCGCAGCGCGTGCGTCACGTCGGCCTGCTTGAGCATGCCAGCAGTCGTCGTCGGCACCTGACCGCCGCGTTGAAGACAGCGCTGAGCGAACCATAAAGTTTTCCTCAACAGTCGGTTGAGAATTCAACGTTTTTTTCTTTCAATGCTACAGGCTAGCCTGATGTCGACTCCCGGTTGGGAGCAGACTGAGACGGAAAACGCCTGATGCTGAACCTGATCCTCACCACCATTGTCCCGATTGCCTTGCTGATTGCGTTGGGCTGCTGGTTGCGGGGCAACGGCTTTCTTGGCGAACATTTCTGGCCGGCGGCGGAGCGCCTGAGTTATTTCGTGTTATTACCCGCACTGTTCATGCACGGCCTTGCCACCGCCGACCTGAGCGGCCTGCCGGTGTTCGACATGGTGGCGGTGCTGCTACTTTCGACGCTGATTGGCGCCACCTTACTGGTGCTGTGCAAGGGTGCGGTAGCGGCAGACGGCGCCAGCTTCACCTCGGTGTTTCAGGGCGGCGTGCGCTTTAACAACTACATTGGCGCAACCTTGGCAGCCGGCATCTATGGCTCAGGGGGCATCGCCTTGGCTGCCGTGGCCAATGCCGCCATCGTCCCCACAGTGAATGTACTGTGTGTCATGGTCTTTGCGCGTTACAGCGGTACACGCAGTTCGCCTGGCAAGGTACTCAAGGCGATTGCTAGCAACCCACTGATTGTCGGCTGTGCTGCCGGTATTGCACTGCGCCTGACCGGCATAGGGCTGCCAGCAGGTCTCGAACCAACCATCAAGGCCTTGGGGCAGGCTGCACTGCCACTGGGCCTGCTGTGCGTCGGCGCGGCGCTGGGCAGCAGCGCCCAAGGGCTGGGGCCTCGTCCGCTGTTCGCGGCGTCGATATTCAAGTTTGTCGTGCTGCCACTGACGACTTATGGCGTGTGTCGTGTACTCGGACTCAGCGGCCAGGCGGCCATTGTCGCCATATTGTTTCAGGCACTGCCTACCGCTTCGTCTTCGTATGTCATGGCCCGGCAAATGGGCGGCAATGCCCCCCTGATGGCCAACATCATTGCCTTACAGACCGTGCTGGCCGCACTGACGCTACCGCTGATGCTCAGCCTGACCTTGGCGTGACGGTTGGGGCTGCGCCGCAGCCCCCCGGCACGGCAGCCTTACTTATCCGACTTGATGCTGGTCCAGACCCGGGTACGCACTCGCTCCAGCTTCTGTGGCAAGGGCTGAACCACGTACAGCTTTGCCAGGGCATCCTGTGTCGGGGTCAGGTTCGGGTTACCGGTGATTTCCGGGTTGATCAGCGTTATCGAATCTTTGTTGGCATTGGGGTAGCCGAGAAAATCACTGATCGGCGCAATGACTTTCGGGTCCATGAGGTTGTTGAGGAATTCATGGGCCTCGGCGACATTCTTCGCACTCTTGGGAATCGCAAAGGTGTCAAACCAGATCGGCGCCCCCTCTTTAGGTAAGCGCCAGTCGACAACTACGCCATTACCCGCCTCCTTGGCGCGGTTGCCGAACTGATAAAAACTGCCGGAGTAACCAATGGCGACACAGATATCACCGTTGGCGATGTCGGTCATGTATTTGGCCGAGTTGAAGTAGGTAACGTAAGGGCGCACCTTGAGCATCAAGGCCTTGGCCTTTTCGTAGTCAGCAGGGTTCTGGCTGTTGGGATCCAGGCCAAGGTAGTGCAAGGCCAGTGGCAGGATTTCCGAAGGCGAGTCGAGCATGGCCACACCGCAAGACTTGAGCTTTTTCATATTTTCCGGCTTAAACACCAGGTCCCAGCTGTCCACAGGTGCCTGATCACCCAACGCAGCCTTGACCTTGGCCGGGTTGAAGCCGATCAACACCGTGCCATACATGTAAGGCACGCCATACTGGTTACCCGGATCATTACTCTCCAGCAGCTTGAGCAGCGCCGGGTCCTGATGACGCCAGTTGGGCAACTTGCTTTTGTCCAGCTTCTGAAAGACCCCCGCCTTGATCTGGGTATCAAGAAACTGGTTAGAAGGCACCACCAGGTCGTAGCCAGAGTTGCCGGTCAGCAACTTGGCCTCCAGGGATTCGTTGGTGTCGAAGGTGTCCCACGTCACTTTGATGCCCGATTGTGCGGCAAAGTCCTTGGGCACCGAGGGCAGAATGTAGTCTGCCCAGTTGTACACCCTCAACTCTCGTACTTCAGCATGCACGGCGCTGGCCAGCAGCGTCAGTACCCCAGCGCCGACAGCAAGCATACGTTTCAGTGTGACCATGGATTATTCCCCCGAGTTTGGCCTTCTGATTCTTGCTGAGGGTTGTGGCGGATCACAGTGTGTGGTTGGCCAAAAAGAGATCGTAATGGCCAATTTTCGTGGGCAGTGTTAACCCCTGCGCGGCAGCTCGATACTGACCCGCAACCCGCCGAGAGGGCTGTCTTGCAGTGTCATCTGCCCGCCCCAAACGTCGACGATGTCCCGCACAATGCCCAATCCCAGGCCATGCCCATCAACCTGCTCATCCAGCCGGGTACCGCGTTCGAGCACTTGCTGGCGATCAGATTCAGGAATTCCCGGCCCATCGTCATCGATAATCAGTTGATAGCGTTCGGGCTGCTCCTCAATAGTCAACAGCACTTCGCTGTCAGCCCATTTGCAGGCGTTATCAAGCAGGTTGCCGAGCAGCTCGAGCAGATCTTCACGATCCCAGGGCAACAACAGACCGGGTGGCACACGCTGGCTGAGTGCCAAGCCCTCGCCATGGATCATGCCGAGGGTCGAAAGCAACCCAGGCAGCTCGGCATCACAATCGAATTGCGCGCCGGGCAAGGCATCACCAGCCAGCCGGGCACGGTTGAGCTCACGACTCAGACGCTGCTGGATCTGTTGCAGTTGCTCACGCAACTGTACACGGACCTGCGGCGCGTTCTTCAGTTGTTCGCTGGACGCCAGGCTCAGCAGTACCGCCAACGGCGTCTTCAGCGCATGTCCAAGGTTGCCCAAGGCATTGCGCGAGCGGCGCAGGCTATCTTCGGTGTGAGCCAACAAGTGGTTGATCTGTGCAACCAGAGGTTCGAGCTCGCTTGGCACCTGGGTGTCGAGCTGCGAGCGCTTGCCCTGCTGCAGTTGGGCGATCTGTCCACGCACGCGCTCAAGCGGGCGCAACGAACGGGTAACGGTGATGCGTTGCAGCACCAGTACCAGGATCAGGGCGACCAGACCCAGGCCCAGGCCGATCTGTTGCATGCGCCGGAACTGCTCGCGCACCGGGGTGTAGTCCTGGGCAACGCTGATGGAAATGGCCTGGCCGAAGCGCCGGTAATCACTGCGCAACAACAGCAATTGTTGATTTTCAGGGCCCAATTCCAGATCGGTATGCAAACCACTGGTAGCCGGTGCGGGCATCTCCAGGTCCCAGAGCGAACGGGAGCGCCAGGTACCGCCGTCGAAATCGATGCGAAAGTAGTAACCGGAGAACGGTCGCTGGTAGGCCGACGAAATACGCCGCTCATCCAGCTCAAGACCGGACTGCCCACGCACCAAGGCGATCAGCAGGTTTTCGCTTTCCTTACGTAACCCAGTCTCGAGGTAGCGTTGCAACCCCACCTCGAACAACCACAAGCTTAATTGCGCCAGGGCCAGTCCAACCAGCACCAGTACCGCAATCAAGCCAAGACTCAAGCGTGCCTGGATCGACTTCACTCGGCACTCCCGGCATAGCGGTAACCCTGGCCGCGGCGAGTCTCGATGACGCTGCGTCCGAGCTTGCGACGCAGGTGATTGACATGAACTTCCAAGACGTTGGAATCACGCTCAGTCTCGCCATCATAAAGATGTTCGGCCAAGTGGCTCTTGGACAAGATCTGCTGCGGATGCAGCATGAAATAGCGCAACAGACGAAACTCCGCGGCAGTGAGCTGGATTTCTTCTCCGTCGCGAGTTACGCATTGACGCCCTTCATCCAACTGCAGGCCGGCCGCCTCCAGCGTTGACTGATTGGCCAGGCCGCGAGCACGGCGCAGTAGCGACTGCACGCGCAGCATCAACTCTTCCGGGTGGAAGGGTTTGCTCAGGTAATCGTCAGCGCCGGCCTTCAAGCCTTCGATGCGTTCGGCCCAGGAGCTGCGAGCGGTCAGAATCAGCACCGGCGTGGCCAAACCCGACGCTCGCCATTGGGTTAGCACTTCCAGTCCCGGCAACCCGGGCAAGCCCAGGTCGAGGATGATCAGGTCATAGGGCTCACTACTGCCTTGGTAGACAGCATCGCGACCATCGGCCAGCCAGTCGACTGCATAGCCCTGACGCTGCAAGCCTTGAGTCAATTCGTCAGCCAGCGGGACGTTGTCTTCGACCAGTAACAGGCGCATCAATCATCTTCCTCGTCTTTGAGCAGCGCTCCATTGGATGCATCGAGTTTGATTTCGCGCACCACCCCGGCAGGGGTCAACAGCTCGACTTCATATTCATAGCGGTCGTGCTTCTCTTCCAGTTCCGCCTCCAGCAACGTCGCCCCGGGATAGCGACCCAGGGCGTCTTCGAGCAGTTGCTCCAGCGGCAGGATAACGCCCTGTTGCCGTAGCTTCAGGGCTTCATCCTGATCCAGGTCGCGGGCCGATGCCAGCGAACAGAGGGCCAACAGCGCAATGAGAACCGTCTGTGCTGTTCGCAATCGTACGGTCATTAGTTATCCCGAGCGTCCTTGAGGATTTCACCGGTCTTGGCATCCAGGTCTACATCCCACTCGACGTTCTGAGCGTCACGCATCTCGACCTTGTAAATGTAGCGGCCGTACTCGTCGTCCAGGTCGGAATCAGTGACGGTAGCACCTGGGTGCTTGGCGACCGCTTTGGCTTTGAGGTCGTCCAGGGACATGATGGTCTTGGCCTGGACCAGTTTCACGATTTCATCAGGCTGTACATCCTTGGCCATGGCAACGTTGGCGCTCAGGGCAAGGGCGGCAGTGGCGAACAGGGCAGTCAAAGTTTTCATGGTGTCTCTCCGTTGAGATCAATAATGTTTCTACGGGGCCTAGATTAACTAATCGAACTTAATTGAAGCTGAAAACAACTGGCGACATGATAGCGCACCCCTGCCCCACAACTGGACCACTGTTCTTTATAATTGCCGCCTCCAGACAGCGAGGCCCGTATGAGCGCAATCCATATCAAGTACCCGGCCCTGACCCTCAAGGCCGGCAGCGGTGCCTTGCAACGCATTCGTGAACGCGGTTTGCAGGCCGCTGATGTGGGGGTGTTGCCGGGCGCTGCGGGTGGGCCCAAGGCCCTTGGTATCCAGGGTTTGGACTTGGCGTTGTTTGGTCACTGGTTGCCCAGTGCACCGCGCGAACGCGCGCTGATAGGTGCATCGATCGGCTCTTGGCGTTTTGCCAGTGCCTGCTTGCCCAACCCGGCTCAGGCGCTGCAGCGCCTTGGGCAGCTTTACACCGAACAAGACTTTGCCAAAGGCGTGACTCAAGCCGAAGTCAGCCGCAGTTGCCAGCGTATGCTCGATGAACTGTTGCAAGGGCGCGATGCACATATTCTGCAAAGCCCTGACTATCGACTGAATATCATGGTGGTCAAAAGCCACGGATTACTCGCCGATGATCATCGCGCACGCTTGGGCATGGGCCTGTCTTCAGTGATCGCCGACAACCTGATCGGTCGCCCGCGCCTCGCTCGTCATTTCGAACGCATCATTCTCCATGATGCCCGCAGCAATCCACCGTTGCAGCCGCTGACCGACTTCCCCTCGCGCTGCTTGCCACTGGATGTGGGCAACCTACGTCATGCTCTGCTTGCTTCGGGGTCCATTCCACTGATCATGGAAGGGGTGCGCGATATTCCGGGAGTTGGCGTGGGGACCTACCGTGATGGCGGCTTGCTCGACTATCACCTGGACTTGCCGTATCAAGGCGACGACCTCGTGCTTTACCCGCACTTCACCGACAAGGTCATCCCGGGCTGGTTCGATAAGGCCCTGCCCTGGCGGCGCGGCGACACCCGACGCTTGCGCAATGTCCTGCTGCTGGCACCGTCAGCCCAGTACCTTGCCAACCTGCCTTACGGCAAGCTACCAGATCGCAGCGACTTCAAACGCTTCATGGGTGATCCGGGTAGCCGTCAGCGCTATTGGCACAAAGCAATGGCCGAAAGCCAGCGCTTGGGCGATGAATTGCTGGAGCTGATAGAAACCGGCGAGCTGCACTCGCAACTGCAACCGCTGTAACGACCATGCTGGTAAACTGCTCACTAGCATTGGCTTTCAGAGTTGAGACATCGTGGAAATTTTCAAAGAGTTCACCTTCGAGTCGGCACACCGCCTGCCGCACGTTCCTGAAGGACACAAGTGCGGCCGCCTGCACGGCCATTCGTTCAAGGTTGCCCTGCACCTGACCGGCCCGCTGGACCCGCATACCGGCTGGATTCGCGATTTCTCGGAGATCAAGGCGATCTTCAAGCCTCTGTACGAGCAGCTGGACCACAACTACCTGAACGATATCCCTGGTCTGGAAAACCCTACCAGTGAAGTGATCGCCAAATGGATCTGGGAGCAGGTCAAGCCGTTGCTGCCTGAGCTGTCCAAGGTGCGCATTCATGAGACTTGCACCAGTGGTTGTGAGTATTACGGCGACTGATTCGGTATTGGATGTGATGAAACCACCCTACGGGGTGGTTTTTTTGCCCGCTGATTGGTGCGGGCAGGACTGTGGGATCCGCTCTTGGCGGCGAGGATACCGCTGGGGTGTCAGCGATTGCGCAGTGGCGGTATCGCCGGCAAGGCCGGCTCCCAGGCAACGGCCAGGGCCAGCGCCGGAAAAGACAAAACCCCTACCTGCATACGCAGATAGGGGTTTCGGAATTTAATCTTGACGATGACCTACTCTCACATGGGGAAACCCCACACTACCATCGGCGATGCATCGTTTCACTGCTGAGTTCGGGATGGGATCAGGTGGTTCCAATGCTCTATGGTCGTCAAGAAATTCTGTTGCCAGAAGGTCTTGTTAGACACTCCAGCGAATTGGGTATGTGACAGTTTGTGGTTTACGAACTTTCGGTTCATTTCGTCTTCACCACCACAATCTGCGTTGCAGATTGCTTGGGTGTTATATGGTCAAGCCTCACGGGCAATTAGTATTGGTTAGCTCAACGCCTCACAGCGCTTACACACCCAACCTATCAACGTCGTAGTCTTCGACGGCCCTTCAGGGAGCTCAAGGCTCCAGTGAGATCTCATCTTGAGGCAAGTTTCCCGCTTAGATGCTTTCAGCGGTTATCTCTTCCGAACATAGCTACCCGGCAATGCCACTGGCGTGACAACCGGAACACCAGAGGTTCGTCCACTCCGGTCCTCTCGTACTAGGAGCAGCCCCTCTCAAATCTCAAACGTCCACGGCAGATAGGGACCGAACTGTCTCACGACGTTCTAAACCCAGCTCGCGTACCACTTTAAATGGCGAACAGCCATACCCTTGGGACCGGCTTCAGCCCCAGGATGTGATGAGCCGACATCGAGGTGCCAAACACCGCCGTCGATATGAACTCTTGGGCGGTATCAGCCTGTTATCCCCGGAGTACCTTTTATCCGTTGAGCGATGGCCCTTCCATACAGAACCACCGGATCACTAAGACCTACTTTCGTACCTGCTCGACGTGTCTGTCTCGCAGTCAAGCGCGCTTTTGCCTTTATACTCTACGACCGATTTCCGACCGGTCTGAGCGCACCTTCGTACTCCTCCGTTACTCTTTAGGAGGAGACCGCCCCAGTCAAACTACCCACCATACACTGTCCTCGATCCGGATAACGGACCTGAGTTAGAACCTCAAAGTTGCCAGGGTGGTATTTCAAGGATGGCTCCACGCGAACTGGCGTCCACGCTTCAAAGCCTCCCACCTATCCTACACAAGCAAATTCAAAGTCCAGTGCAAAGCTATAGTAAAGGTTCACGGGGTCTTTCCGTCTAGCCGCGGATACACTGCATCTTCACAGCGATTTCAATTTCACTGAGTCTCGGGTGGAGACAGCGCCGCCATCGTTACGCCATTCGTGCAGGTCGGAACTTACCCGACAAGGAATTTCGCTACCTTAGGACCGTTATAGTTACGGCCGCCGTTTACCGGGGCTTCGATCAAGAGCTTCGCGTTAGCTAACCCCATCAATTAACCTTCCGGCACCGGGCAGGCGTCACACCCTATACGTCCACTTTCGTGTTTGCAGAGTGCTGTGTTTTTAATAAACAGTCGCAGCGGCCTGGTATCTTCGACCGGCATGAGCTTACGGAGCAAGTCCTTCACCCTCACCGGCGCACCTTCTCCCGAAGTTACGGTGCCATTTTGCCTAGTTCCTTCACCCGAGTTCTCTCAAGCGCCTTGGTATTCTCTACCCAACCACCTGTGTCGGTTTGGGGTACGGTTCCTAGTTATCTGAAGCTTAGAAGCTTTTCTTGGAAGCATGGCATCAACCACTTCGTCGCCTAAAGGCAACTCGTCATCAGCTCTCGGCCTTAAGATCCCGGATTTACCTAAGATCTCAGCCTACCACCTTAAACTTGGACAACCAACGCCAAGCTGGCCTAGCCTTCTCCGTCCCTCCATCGCAATAACTAGAAGTACAGGAATATTAACCTGTTTTCCATCGACTACGCTTTTCAGCCTCGCCTTAGGGACCGACTAACCCTGCGTCGATTAACGTTGCGCAGGAAACCTTGGTCTTTCGGCGTGGGAGTTTTTCACTCCCATTGTCGTTACTCATGTCAGCATTCGCACTTCTGATACCTCCAGCAAGCTTCTCAACTCACCTTCACAGGCTTACAGAACGCTCCTCTACCGCATCACCTAAGTGATACCCGTAGCTTCGGTGCATGGTTTGAGCCCCGTTACATCTTCCGCGCAGGCCGACTCGACTAGTGAGCTATTACGCTTTCTTTAAAGGGTGGCTGCTTCTAAGCCAACCTCCTAGCTGTCTAAGCCTTCCCACATCGTTTCCCACTTAACCATGACTTTGGGACCTTAGCTGACGGTCTGGGTTGTTTCCCTTTTCACGACGGACGTTAGCACCCGCCGTGTGTCTCCCATGCTCGGCACTTGTAGGTATTCGGAGTTTGCATCGGTTTGGTAAGTCGGGATGACCCCCTAGCCGAAACAGTGCTCTACCCCCTACAGTGATACATGAGGCGCTACCTAAATAGCTTTCGAGGAGAACCAGCTATCTCCGAGCTTGATTAGCCTTTCACTCCGATCCACAGGTCATCCGCTAACTTTTCAACGGTAGTCGGTTCGGTCCTCCAGTCAGTGTTACCTAACCTTCAACCTGCCCATGGATAGATCGCCCGGTTTCGGGTCTATACCCAGCGACTAAACGCCCTATTAAGACTCGCTTTCGCTACGCCTCCCCTATTCGGTTAAGCTCGCCACTGAATATAAGTCGCTGACCCATTATACAAAAGGTACGCAGTCACCTAACAAAGTAGGCTCCCACTGCTTGTACGCATACGGTTTCAGGATCTATTTCACTCCCCTCTCCGGGGTTCTTTTCGCCTTTCCCTCACGGTACTGGTTCACTATCGGTCAGTCAGTAGTATTTAGCCTTGGAGGATGGTCCCCCCATATTCAGACAAAGTTTCTCGTGCTCCGTCCTACTCGATTTCATGACTAAGAGATTTTCGCGTACAGGGCTATCACCCACTATGGCCGCACTTTCCAGAGCGTTCCGCTAATCTCAAAGCCACTTAAGGGCTAGTCCCCGTTCGCTCGCCACTACTAAGGGAATCTCGGTTGATTTCTTTTCCTCAGGGTACTTAGATGTTTCAGTTCCCCTGGTTCGCCTCTTGCACCTATGTATTCAGTACAAGATACTCAGCTTATGCTGAGTGGGTTCCCCCATTCAGAGATCTCCGGATCAAAGTCTGTTTGCCGACTCCCCGAAGCTTATCGCAGGCTACCACGTCTTTCATCGCCTCTGACTGCCAAGGCATCCACCGTATGCGCTTCTTCACTTGACCATATAACCCCAAGCAATCTGGTTATACTGTGAAGACGACATTCGCCGAAAATTCATGAAAACTCACAAATTTTACCTTAGCCTGAACAAACACCAGTGAAAGTGCTGTCCAGTCTATCTTTCTATCACATACCCAAATTTTTAAAGAACGATTCTGAAAAAGTTCAGAAATCAATATTCGATGCGAATATTCATTTCTAAGCTTTGACATGGTAACAAGGGGGTGGTGGAGCCAAGCGGGATCGAACCGCTGACCTCCTGCGTGCAAGGCAGGCGCTCTCCCAGCTGAGCTATGGCCCCAACAAGAAACTGGTGGGTCTGGGCAGATTCGAACTGCCGACCTCACCCTTATCAGGGGTGCGCTCTAACCAACTGAGCTACAGACCCAGTTAAGAGCTGTTACCGATATCGTCTTCTTCAATGAATCAAGCAATTCGTGTGGGAGCTTATGAAACAGCTGATGTCGTCGATTAAGGAGGTGATCCAGCCGCAGGTTCCCCTACGGCTACCTTGTTACGACTTCACCCCAGTCATGAATCACACCGTGGTAACCGTCCTCCCGAAGGTTAGACTAGCTACTTCTGGTGCAACCCACTCCCATGGTGTGACGGGCGGTGTGTACAAGGCCCGGGAACGTATTCACCGCGACATTCTGATTCGCGATTACTAGCGATTCCGACTTCACGCAGTCGAGTTGCAGACTGCGATCCGGACTACGATCGGTTTTGTGAGATTAGCTCCACCTCGCGGCTTGGCAACCCTCTGTACCGACCATTGTAGCACGTGTGTAGCCCAGGCCGTAAGGGCCATGATGACTTGACGTCATCCCCACCTTCCTCCGGTTTGTCACCGGCAGTCTCCTTAGAGTGCCCACCATAACGTGCTGGTAACTAAGGACAAGGGTTGCGCTCGTTACGGGACTTAACCCAACATCTCACGACACGAGCTGACGACAGCCATGCAGCACCTGTCTCAATGTTCCCGAAGGCACCAATCCATCTCTGGAAAGTTCATTGGATGTCAAGGCCTGGTAAGGTTCTTCGCGTTGCTTCGAATTAAACCACATGCTCCACCGCTTGTGCGGGCCCCCGTCAATTCATTTGAGTTTTAACCTTGCGGCCGTACTCCCCAGGCGGTCAACTTAATGCGTTAGCTGCGCCACTAAAATCTCAAGGATTCCAACGGCTAGTTGACATCGTTTACGGCGTGGACTACCAGGGTATCTAATCCTGTTTGCTCCCCACGCTTTCGCACCTCAGTGTCAGTATGAGCCCAGGTGGTCGCCTTCGCCACTGGTGTTCCTTCCTATATCTACGCATTTCACCGCTACACAGGAAATTCCACCACCCTCTGCCCTACTCTAGCTCGCCAGTTTTGGATGCAGTTCCCAGGTTGAGCCCGGGGATTTCACATCCAACTTAACGAACCACCTACGCGCGCTTTACGCCCAGTAATTCCGATTAACGCTTGCACCCTCTGTATTACCGCGGCTGCTGGCACAGAGTTAGCCGGTGCTTATTCTGTCGGTAACGTCAAAACACTAACGTATTAGGTTAATGCCCTTCCTCCCAACTTAAAGTGCTTTACAATCCGAAGACCTTCTTCACACACGCGGCATGGCTGGATCAGGCTTTCGCCCATTGTCCAATATTCCCCACTGCTGCCTCCCGTAGGAGTCTGGACCGTGTCTCAGTTCCAGTGTGACTGATCATCCTCTCAGACCAGTTACGGATCGTAGCCTTGGTGAGCCATTACCTCACCAACTAGCTAATCCGACCTAGGCTCATCTGATAGCGCAAGGCCCGAAGGTCCCCTGCTTTCTCCCGTAGGACGTATGCGGTATTAGCGTTCCTTTCGAAACGTTGTCCCCCACTACCAGGCAGATTCCTAGGTATTACTCACCCGTCCGCCGCTGAATCAAGGAGCAAGCTCCCGTCATCCGCTCGACTTGCATGTGTTAGGCCTGCCGCCAGCGTTCAATCTGAGCCATGATCAAACTCTTCAGTTCAATACTGCTTGGGTTTTGAGAAAACCCTAAACTTGGCTCAGCAATCTCAAATGACTAATTCGAAGTCTTTCGACTTCTCGTGCAGTCACTTGTGATGCTGATAATCTTTCTGACTATCAGTCTGAGTCACAAGCACCCACACGAATTGCTTGATTCGATTGTTAAAGAGCGGTGGTTGAAGTCTTTCGCTTCAACCGAGGCGCGCATTCTACGCTTTCCTCAGAGCCTGTCAAGCGTTTATTTTGAAGTTTCTCAGAATTTCTCTTTCAACTTCAACCGCTTAACTCGCTGCGATCTCTCGTCAGCGGGAGGCGAATTCTACAGCGTTTCAATCCGCTGTCAACCACCTTTTTCACCGCTGCCGATCTTTCGATCGAAGCCCCTCCGGCACTACCTGGAACATCTAACTCGTTGAATTTCAAGGAGTTTTCCGCTCCGACTACGCCGGAAGTGGGGCGAATTATAGAGTGTTTGAATCGAGCGTCAAGCTTTAATTTAAAAAAGGCTATATGAAAGAAAAATGAGCACTATATTGCTCAATCTTTACGCTTTGCGCATCATAAGCCTCCACCATCGACCTTGCGCGCCTATCTATATATAAGGAACAACCTTCAACAATGAACGTCCAACCCCGCAGCCTGGCCGCCACGTTGTTCCCCATCGGCCTGCTGTTGATTGCCATGGCCTCGATACAGTCCGGCGCCTCGCTGGCCAAGAGCATGTTCCCTGTGATTGGCGCACAAGGCACCACCACTCTGCGCCTGATCTTTGCCAGCGTGATCATGCTGTTACTCCTGCGTCCATGGCGCGCGCGCCTAAGTGCCAACACACTACGCACGGTCATCATCTATGGCATGGCCTTGGGCGGGATGAATTTCCTCTTCTATATGTCGTTGCGCACCGTGCCATTGGGTATTGCTGTCGCCCTGGAGTTCACCGGCCCTCTCGCAGTAGCACTGTATGCTTCACGGCGAGCCGTAGATTTCCTCTGGATTGCCCTCGCCGTTGTCGGATTGCTATTGCTGATCCCCATTGGCCAAACCGGGGGCGGTATTGACCTGGTCGGCGCCAGCTATGCACTCGGTGCTGGCGTGTGCTGGGCGCTGTACATTCTTTACGGGCAAAAGGCAGGTGCCGAGAACGGCATTCAAACGGCTGCCCTAGGGGTGATGATAGCCGCCCTCTTCGTCGCCCCTATTGGCATTGCTCACGCAGGTAGCGCTTTGCTGACGCCAGCGATCCTGCCAATCGCCCTGGGCGTGGCGATTCTTTCCACCGCCCTCCCCTATAGCCTGGAAATGGTCGCACTCACACGCATGCCAGCAAGGACCTTCGGCACACTAATGAGCATCGAGCCTGCCTTCGGCGCACTCTCGGGCCTGCTGTTTCTCGGTGAAGTATTGAGTGTGACGCAATGGCTGGCCATCGGTGCAATCATTACCGCGTCGGTCGGTGCGACACTGTCAATGCGCAAGGAAAGCCCAGCGCTGGTTGCTGCCGACTGATTTGAGAAATATTTGCATTTAAAACTAAACTGGTCATTGTGCCGCGCAGCGACGATCTTTAAGCTGTCACTAAACGTCAATCTTAACGCTATCTAATTGACAAGACAGGGACGCAACGGAGCATTACGAAGACGTAACAGACACCGACCCGGGCGAGAGATCCGGCACGTATTAAGGACGGGAATGAAAAGTATTTTGCTCATCCTGGCCATGTTGGCCATTGCCGGGTGCGCGGCGACTGCAAAAACTCAAGTCAAGCATGGCAAGCGAGGGCTGCACATCAACTGCTCTGGTCTCTCGTCATCTTGGGACAAGTGCGATAGCAAAGCGACCACAGCGTGCGGCGCAAAAGGCTACAAGGTGATCGCCCGCTCTGGCGACGACGACGCAGAGCCTGGTGACTACCTTTTCGGTCTGAATCCAGCGGGATACACCAGCCGCAGCATGATCGTGATCTGCAAATAAAAGCATTCAACACAAAGGGCAGCCAGTCAGCTGCCCTTTGTGCCTAGGCCTGCACCCTCAGGGTCAAATCGCTGCGGTGCGTTTCTGCAGCCATTGCAGCGCCTCGCCATCAAGCAGCGGCGCTAGCCGCTCACACACCTGCTGGTGGTAGCCATTGAGCCAGCTGCGCTCCTCCTCGCTCAACAACTCTGGCAGCAAGCACCGCGTATCGATTGGGCACAAGGTCAGGGTTTCAAATTCGAGGAAGTCGCCAAACTCACTGCGCCCTGCTTCTCGATTGAACACCAGGTTTTCGATACGTACGCCCCACTGCCCTGGCCGATAAGTACCCGGCTCAATGGAGGTGATCATCCCTGCCTGCATCGCCGTCTGCGGCGCAGCGTTTGCCTGGTAGGCAATGACCTGCGGACCTTCATGCACATTCATGAAATAACCCACCCCGTGCCCGGTGCCATGTCCGTAATCAACCTGATCAGCCCAAATGGGCGCCCGAGCGATAGCATCGAGTAATGGCGAAAGAATGCCCCGCGGGAAACGCGCACGTGACAGGGCAATGACCCCCTTCAGCACCCGGGTACAATCCTGCTTCTGCGCAAGGCTAGGCGCACCCACTGGGATCATCCGAGTGATGTCGGTAGTCCCTCCCAGGTACTGCCCACCCGAGTCAATCAACAACAGGCCATCGCCCTCGATACGCGCATGCGACGCTTCGGTGGCGCGGTAGTGCGGCATGGCACCATTGGCGTTGAACGCGGCAATGGTCGAAAAGCTCAACGAAACGAAACCCGGACGGCGGGCACGTGCGGCGCTGAGCTGCTCGTCGATGGTCAACTCAGTGACGGTTTCCTGCCCCAACGCGGATTCCAGCCAAGCGAAAAACTCACACAACGCCGCACCATCCTGCTCCATGGCGCTACGGATGTGAGCCAGGTCCTGCGGGCTTTTCTGCGATTTGGCCAGCGTCGTAGGATTGAGACCTTCGACCAGGCGTACTTCAGCAGGCAAATGGGCGATCAACCCGCGGGTGACCCGCGCCGGATCAATCAGCAGACTGCAGCTTGCCGGCACCTCTGCCAGGGCCGCCTGGATCGCCGTATAGTCGCGCACCTCAACACCATCAGCCGCAAGCACCTGGCGCAACGGCGCATCCAACTTGCTCGGCGCAACAAAGAGAATTGCCTGATCCTGGCTGATCAGCGCAAAGGCGACAAATACCGGATTGTAGGAAACATCGCTACCACGCAAATTGAATAACCAGGCGATATCGTCAAGGGTGGCAATGAAGTGCCAATCAGCGCGACGTTCTCGCAATACCTGGCGCAACTGGGCAAGTTTTTCGGGGCGAGTCACCGTCGCTTCGGGCGGCAGATGTGGGTACACCGGATTGTCCGGCAACGCCGGTCGGTCCACCCAAACTTCAGCAAGCAGGTCCTTGGTAGTCAGCAAACGTGCATTACGGGTTTGCAGCCGCTCCTCCAGCTGACGCGCCGAAGCCTGGGCAATGACCGCGCCATCGACCGCCACCACCGCCCCTTCAGGCGTCTGTTCAGCCAGCCACTCCAGTGGGCCTGGCTTGCCAGGCTGTAGCTTCATCAGTTCAATGCTGCTACCAGCGAGTTCTTTTTCAGCCTGCTCCCAATAACGGCTATCAGCCCACAGGCCCGCGAAATCGGCTGTCACAATCAGCGTGCCGACCGAACCCTGGAAGCCAGACAGCCATTGCCGCCCCTGCCAGTAACCAGGCAAGTATTCAGATAGATGCGGGTCGGCCGACGGCACCAGCAAGGCATTGACCCCTTCCCGATTCATCACCTGGCGAACAGCTGCCAGACGGGCGTTCACCGCTCCCTGCGTTGAAAACTGAGTGTTCATGCTGACTCCTGCTACCACGGCATCCATTGTTATTGGCGCAGATAATGGAACAGGCTTCAGCCTCCGGCAACCGCCCAGAAGGGTTGTGACTGTAACGAGGCTTTGATTGCCCTGACGGCCTGGTCGATATCCTGCGCCTGGGTATAGCGACCGAGACTCAGGCGCAAGGTCTGGCGCGCGGCCTGTGGCGTAAGGCCCAGTGCCAGCAATACGTGTGAAGGCTGACTGCTCGATGAGTTACAGGCCGAGGTCGACGAGAACGCCAGGTGCTCGGAAAGGCGCTCAAGGTTGGGGCTCTCGCCGTTGAAGGTCAGGCTCAACGTATGCTCGATATGCGGGCCACGCCCGCCATTGATCACCAACCCAGGAACCTCGGCAAGCTGCTCAAGCAAACGCCCGCGCAATTGACCAATACGCAACAGCTCTTCACTGTGCAGCACCCCCGCCAAGGCAAAGGCGGCCCCCATACCGACAATCTGGTGAGTGGCCAGCGTGCCCGAACGCAAGCCGCCTTCGTGCCCACCTCCATGGATCTGCGCCTGAAGCAGCGGCCGGGCGCGCTCACCAACGTACAAGGCACCAATGCCCTTGGGGCCATAGACTTTGTGGGCCGAGAATGACATCAAATCAACAGGCCATTGCTGCAAGTCGATAATGAGCTTACCGGCGCCCTGAGCAGCATCGACATGCATGACTGCGCCATGCTGGCGAACAGCTTTACCTATCGCAGCGACATCATTGACGGTACCCAGCTCATTGTTCACCAGCATCACCGAGACCAGAAAGGTGTCATCGCGTAACGCATTCCGTACCGTTTGCGGGCTGATCCGACCGTGGGCGTCAGGGGCCAGGCGTGTCACGACAACACCTGCCTGCTCCAATTGCAGAACTGTATCCAACACCGCTTTGTGTTCAATCTGGCTGGTAACAATGTGGCCACCCTGCCGCCCATGAGCAACCCCCTTGAGCGCAAGGTTATTGGACTCGGTCGCTCCCGAGGTCCAGACGATTTGCTCAGCATCGGCACCGACAAGTGCGGCAACCTGGGCACGGGCCTGCTCCACTGCCAGCCGCGCCTGCTGGCCATAGCGATGTGAGCCGGACGCCGGATTGCCAAAATTACCCGAGGCGCCAAGGCACTCGACCATCACCTGAATGACTCGCTCGTCGACAGGTGTCGTGGCGGCATAGTCGAAGTACAACGGAAGATCGTTCATTGGGCTACAGACTCTCTGGTGATCCTTGCCTTGTAAAGAAAACGCCTCCTTTAGGGGAGAGGCAAGCAATGTCTGCATATTGCCTCAACCCACATAGATCAATAAATTATTAAATAGCATATTTATATGAATAAAAATCACGCTCTTGGTCGGTCGCGCTGAACTTCTCTGCCCTTAGGCCTTCACAACACTACAGCCTTTGCACGAGAGAACCCTCATGCCCCGCTCGACTGACCAAAAGCAAGGCGTGGTACTGCTTGACACCCGGGAACATACCCCCGAACACGAACACTGTGTGCACGTGCAGCTTGCCGAGCGTCTGGCGCAATTACTCCACACACAGGTGGTTACCCCTACTCAACCGCCGACGAAGTACGACAACTTTTATTACTTGCCCACCGAAACGTTGATTGAGCCCGCCCGCTACCATGAAATGGGCATTACCACAGCCCACGACCTATTCGGTGGGGTCGTCACCAGGCCCTATATGGCCACTAAGGCGATATCCCATCCTTTGCCTGCCAATGCCCGCTATCCCCTTGGCTGGACTGATGACTTCGCCCGTCAGGCCAGTGATGCCCTACTGCGCGGTTACACGGTGTTCAGTGTGCAAGATGCTGGCAGCGCTGCTGCCCTATTGCTGCGTGACGGTCCACTGCGGATCAAGCCGGTGCGAGCTACCGCTGGAAGGGGCCAAACCGTGGTGACGTCAATGAAGGAAGTCGAGCAAGCGTTGACCGGCATGGACGACAAGGAGCTGGCACTGTGGGGCCTCACGCTGGAAGAGAACCTGACCCAG
This sequence comes from Pseudomonas sp. S06B 330, assembly GCF_002845275.2. Classification (NCBI taxonomy): domain Bacteria; kingdom Pseudomonadati; phylum Pseudomonadota; class Gammaproteobacteria; order Pseudomonadales; family Pseudomonadaceae; genus Pseudomonas; species Pseudomonas tussilaginis. The sequence continues at coordinate 3,923,388 of NZ_CP088149.1, forward strand.
GTGCAGACCTTCAGCGTCGGTCAGGCCTTGGTGGCTGGCATTCTGTGCAGTTACTACGGCACCCAGCAATTGACCCACGACCATGCCGGTGAAGAAATCTATGGGGGTTCGGACCTCGTCCTGGTCCGCGGCGACTACGACACCTTGTTGCAACTGGAACTCGAAGACCCTTTGCGCCTGGCCATCACCCAAGCCAGGACTTATGAGCAGGCGGCACTGCAAAATTTTCCCGGCTTTATCGCCTCGCGTCGCAATTACGACGTCGCCCAAGGCCTGAACAGTCAGGGCAAAACCCGCAGTGGCGTCCTTGAACAATCCTGGCGAATTGGTGGTGCCAGTAGCGCCGAGGTCCTGGCCTTGCAGGCGTTTGCTGCGGACTCCGCACTGACACACATTCGCGCCTCCACTCATGAAGCCTTCGACGCGCCCGAGCTGCCCGCCGATGCGACCATTTTCTATAAGGGGGTAGACAGTGAGCTCGGAAGAATCTGCAAATATGCACGGCTGCGCGACTATGACCATCCATAGTGAACCCATCGAGATCCACGTCGACGACGAAATGATCGCAGGCACCATCGTCAGCCCCGGCGACAAGGTGCCGGGCATTCTTTTCGTCCACGGCTGGGGCGGAAGCCAACAGCGTGACCTGGCACGGGCCAAGCAAATCACTGGCCTGGGGTGCGTGTGCATGACCTTCGACTTGCGCGGTCACGAAAAAACCGAGAGCCAGCGCCTGAGCGTCACGCGCGAACAGAATCTGGCTGACCTGGTGGCCGCCTATGACCGCTTGGTCTGCCACCCTGCCGTCGACACAAGCGCCATTGCCATAATTGGCAGCAGTTACGGCGGTTATCTGGCCACCCTGTTGACCGGCCTGCGACCGGTCAGATGGCTAGCGCTACGGGTACCGGCTCTGTATTGGGACGATGAATGGAGCATGCCCAAGCAGGGCCTGGATCGCCAGCGCCTGACGGATTACCGCCGACGCCCCCTGGGGCCCACCGATAACCGTGCACTAGGGGCGTGTGCAGAGTTTGCCGGGGACGTGCTACTGGTCGAATCTGAGCAGGATGACTACGTCCCGCACAGCACCCTGATGAGCTACCGCTCGGCTTTCGTCAGCGCGCATTCACTGACCCATCGAATCGTAGACGGCGCCGATCATGCGCTCTCTAGCGACCGCAGCCAGAAAGCCTACAGCTCGATCCTCAGCGCCTGGATCAGCGAGATGGTCATCGGCGCCCGCCTCGATCACTACCCGCACCACTCGCCCTGGTACTCCTGAGCTGACGGCAGCTTGCAATGCAGCCCATCGGTGGTGCTGCGCGCCAGGCTACTCAAGGTCTGAAACGCAGCAAAGTTAACGCCTTTGGCCTGATGTTGCTGAATCAGCTGCAGAAACGGTTCCTGGGCAAAACTGCTGGCAGCCGCCTCCCAGGCGTGGCGCGACTGCCACTGCAGGTATTGCAGAACACGGCAGCCATCATCACTGGCCTGGATGCTCGCGCTCATCAGGCCGACATGTTGCGAAGCGAGCACTTCGCTGCGCTCGGTCAACGCCTGGGCCAAGGCGTACTGACGAGCAGGCGCCACCTCGAATTCGATCATCTGGGTAAAGCACAAACTACGCGCTGTAGCCGTCATGGGCATTGTCTCCCTGCCATTGTACTTGCGATGCAACGGCAGGCAGGGTAAAACCTCCAGCTAACTAGAGGTCAAGAGGTTTTTCAACATGCCGCAGCCTTGCACCGCCGAGAAGGTCATGACCGTCGGTCAGTTGGCTCTGCGCAGCGGGGTTGCAGTCACCGCTCTGCATTTCTATGAGAGCAAAGGACTGATCCACAGCACCCGCAGCAGTGGCAATCAACGTCGCTACCCGCGCGAAACCCTGCGCCGAGTCGCGGTGATCAAGATGGCCCAGCGCCTGGGCATCCCCCTGGCAACCATTCACACCGCGCTGCAGACATTGCCCGTGGGCCGCGCGCCAAGTGTAGCGGACTGGCAACGACTGTCCGAACAGTGGCGCCAAGACCTGACCCAACGCATCGACAAAATGCTGGCACTGCGCGACCAGCTCGATGGCTGTATAGGTTGCGGCTGCATGTCGCTGCAGAGCTGTCCGTTACGCAACTGTGATGACCAGTTGAGTGAACAGGGCCCAGGCCCGCAGTTGCTGGAACCTGGTCCGGATGCTCAGGCTCAGCCGACGCTTTCGGCCACTCGACGTCGATAGTCGCTGGGCGCTAGCCCGGTCACCTTAAGGAAGACTTTGCGAAAGGCGCCCGGATCCTGGTAGCCCACACCCCAGGCAATCTGGTCGATGCTGCGGTTAGTGAACTCGAGCATCCTGCAGGCGCGGCCAACCCGTACCTGCTGGCAATACTCCGTGGGCTTGAGGCCGGTGGCACTGCGAAAGCGCCGCAGGAAGGTCCGCGACTCCAAGCCTGCACACTCTGCCATGATCTTCAAATTTACATCCCGCGCCCCACTACTTTGCAACCAGTGCTGAACCTTGAGCACGGCTTCATCACCATGATCCAGGCGTGGCCTGAAGGTACTGCCCGCTCGCGCACTGGCGCAGGTTCGATCCACCGCGAGAAAACGCGCTGTCTCAGCGGCCAGGGTCTCGCCCAGATAACGCTCGACCAGTTTCAGGCCGAGGTCAGTCCAGGCCATCAACCCAGCTGAAGTAATGATATCGCCGTCATCGAGCAGTGCCAGGTTGGCCTCGACCTTTATCTCAGGGAAGCGCTCGGCCAGGGATTGGGCGAAATTCCAGTGGGTCGTGGCTGGACGGCCATCGAGCAACCCGCTGGCAGCAATGAAAAACACCCCGACACACACCGACACCAGCAATACTCCGTCACGGTGCCACTGACGCAACGCTTCTCGGTAACGCTCAAGCAGCTCTGGGGAGGGTGCCTGAGTCAGGCTCGGCGGAATGATCATTACCCGGGGGCGGTGATAACCATCGGGATGGCTGTCGAATACCACTGAAAGTTGCCGGGCTTCATCTTCGCCCCAATGGCTGACACGCAGCACTGGCCGCTCCAGCGCACCCAGCTCGTGGCGCAAGCGATTGGCAATGGCGAACAGATCGGTCAACCCATGCACCGCCGCCAGTTGCGCACCGGGATAGACCAGCAAAGCGATTTCCAACGTACCGCCGTCTTTGGCCATTGTCAGTTTTTCCCGCCAATTTGTCGTTCGCGCCAATCCGCAAGCGCACCGCTCAAGCCTATAACTATCACCACACCACAACCACTCCCCCGCAAGAGGCGATTGAAATGAGCAAACACGCGCTGATCATTATCGACATCCAGAACGACTACTTCCCAGGCGGCAAATGGACCCTGGCCGGTGCAGATCAGGCCGCTGACAACGTTGTCCGGATTCTTGCCGCGACCCGGGCCAAAGAACAACTGGTCGTGCATGTACGCCATGAGTTCGAGTCCAACGATGCGCCTTTTTTCACACCTGGTTCCGAAGGCGCGCAGATCCACCCCAAGGTCACCCCCCTGAGCAATGAACCGGTGGTGCTCAAGCATAAAGTCAACGCGTTCCTGAACACCAAACTCAAGGCCGTGCTGGACGAGCATGGCATCGAGGCGGTGACAGTGGTCGGCAGCATGAGCCATATGTGCATCGATGGCTTCACCCGCGCCGCCGCAGACCTTGGGTATGAAGTCAAAGTGATCCATGACGCTTGCGCCACCCGCGACCTGGCATTCAACGGCGTCACCGTACCCGCCGCCCAGGTTCATGCCGCCTTCATGGCTGCCCTGGCATTCGCCTATGCCAACGTAATTTCTACCGAGGACTACCTGACCGGCAAAAACCTCTAATCTCAATGGGCTTGCTTGACCCTCTGGCGGTTCACCAAACAGGAGATTGCAGTCATGAGCACTTTCACCACCCGCGACGGCACCACCCTCTATTACAAGGACTGGGGCAGCGGCCAGCCCGTTGTGTTCAGTCACGGCTGGCCGTTGTCGTCTGACAGCTGGGAGTCACAGATGCTATTTCTGGCCGACCGCGGCTACCGCTGCATCGCCCATGACCGTCGTGGTCATGGCCGTTCTAGTCAGCCATGGGACGGCAACGAGATGGACACCTATGCCGACGATCTGGCGCAGTTGATCGAGCATCTGGACTTGCGGGAGGTGATCCTGTTCGGTTTCTCCACCGGCGGGGGGGAGGTCAGCCGCTACATCGGTCGTCACGGCACCCAGCGCCTGGCCAAGGCCGGGTTGATTTCAGCGGTGCCGCCATTGATGCTCAAGACCGAAAGCAATCCCCTGGGCACCCCGATCGAGGCCTTTGACGGTATCCGTGCCGGCGCCTTGGCAGATCGCTCGCAACTGTACAAAGACATTGCCGGGGGGCCGTTCTTTGGCTTCAATCGGCCAGGCGTCAAGGCATCACAAGGATTGATCGATTCCTTCTGGATGCAGGGTATGATGGCCGGCCACAAGAACGCCTACGACTGCATCAAGGCGTTTTCGGAAACTGACTTTCGTGAGGACCTGCGCAAGTTCGACATTCCGACCCTGGTGATCCATGGTGACGACGATCAGATCGTACCCATTCAGGCGGCGGGCCCCGAGTCCGCCAAGCTGATCACGGATGCGACGCTGATTGTCTATCCAGGCGCGCCGCATGGGCTGACCGACACCCATAAAGACAAGGTCAACCAGGATTTGTGGGCATTTATCAAAGGCTGACGCTGATCACGGGGCAATCCTGCGCCTATAGATCCGGTAGGCGCTCGATTGCCCCGTGATGTATTTACTCAGATCACCACGTTACGGACAAACCGCGTCGCCACCTCACCATCATTGCGATAGGCATGCATGCGATTGCTGGCATAACTGAGAAAATCGCCGGCCTGCAGCTGATGCTGCTGATCCTCGATTACCAGTGTCAGGCAACCTTCGAACACGTACAGCTGTTCACTCCAGCCATCGGCATCTGCTTCGCACTGGTACACCTCCCCTGGCTCCAGGCGCCACTCCCACAACTCGACCTCGCGACTGGCAACCGAACTGGCCAGCAATACCGCCCTGCTGCCGGGATGAACGCCAGCCCAAGCCAGTTCGTTAATGCGACTAGGGTCGCGGTTGTCAGGGGCCTGAATCAAGTCGGTAAAGGCAGCACCCAGGGCTTCAGCGATACGGTCGAGCGTGGTCAGACTGACATTCTTCTCGCCCGCCTCGATGGCCACCAGCATGCGCCGGCTGACCCCCGATTTTTCCGCCAAAGCACTCTGACTAAGCGCCGCAACATGACGCAGGCGGCGAATGTTCTGACTGACATGTTGCAGCACCGACGCGCGCTGACTGGAATCTTTGTGCACTATATTGCTCACTGATAGGATTTGCGCAGTATACTGCCCACTTCGCCGCAATTGTGCGTCGCTCTACTTCCGTGTGCAAGGCCATGACCTCATCCAACGCTGCAGAACGCCCTACTGTTTCCTTCCGGCTGAGCAAGGCCGAACTGGTCCTGGTGTTTATTACTGTGCTCTGGGGTGGCACTTTCTTGTTGGTGCATAACGTCATGACCGTCAGCGGGCCGATGTTCTTCGTCGGTCTGCGCTTTGCCGCCGCCACCCTGTTTGTCGGCCTGGTGTCGGCCCGCGCCTTGTCGGGGCTGACTGCCACTGAACTCAAGGCCGGGGTATTGATCGGCATATCAATCATGCTCGGCTACGGCTTGCAAACCTATGGATTGCAAACTATCAGCAGCAGCCAATCTGCATTTATTACCGCGTTGTATGTGCCCTTCGTGCCATTGCTGCAGTGGTTGGTTCTGGGTCGGCGTCCGGGCCTGATGCCGAGCCTTGGAATCGGCCTTGCTTTTGTCGGCCTGATGCTACTGGCCGGCCCGGAAGGCGGCTCGCTGCAATTCAGTGCCGGTGAAATCGCCACGTTGGTCAGTGCTGTAGCAATCGCTGCAGAAATCATTCTGATCAGTCGCTACGCCGGCCAGGTGGATGTTCGGCGGGTGACCGTGGTGCAGTTGGCAACCGCATCGGCGTTGTCCTTCTTGATGGTGGTGCCTACTCAGGAACCTCTGCCGGATTTTTCCTGGTTGTTACTGCTTAGCGCGGTGGGCTTGGGCGCAATGAGTGCGGTCATTCAAGTGGCGATGAACTGGGCACAAAAGTCCGTTTCGCCCACCCGCGCGACCCTGATCTATGCGGGTGAACCCGTCTGGGCCGGCGTCGTCGGCCGGGTCGCTGGCGAACGCCTGCCGGCTATCGCCCTTTTAGGTGGCGTGCTTATCGTGCTTGCCGTCATCATCAGTGAACTGAAAATCAAACGCCGGGAGGTTTCTCCCGACGTACTCCAGGCGCCTGCACAAGGAAGAGAACCTGGGCTCTAGGGGACAAATCCCGTCTATCCTTTGTAAAAAACTGTTATAAAAAAATCGTTTGATACACCGTGTTTGTAGAATTCTGGCACAGCTTCTGTGTTGGTGATCGACGGTGCGCCACGTATGATCCCTTACAAACTTCTGCAGATTAGAAATCTATGTCCTTGATAGTGCTACTGCTTCTGCCGTTTATCGGCAGCTGCCTGGCGGCTGTCTTGCCGCACAACGCACGCAACAGTGAGTCATTGCTTGCTGGACTCGTGGCCCTGGTTGGTACCGTCCAGGTCGCCTTGCTGTACCCGCAGATCGCCCATGGTGGCGTCATCCGTGAAGAATTCCTCTGGTTGCCAAGCCTGGGCCTGAATCTGGTCCTGCGCATGGACGGCTTCGCTTGGTTGTTCTCCCTGCTGGTCCTGGGCATTGGCACCTTGGTGTCACTGTATGCACGCTATTACATGTCGCCGCAGGACCCAGTGCCGCGGTTTTTTGCCTTTTTTCTGGCGTTCATGGGCGCAATGCTTGGCCTGGTGATCTCCGGCAACCTGATCCAGATCGTGTTCTTCTGGGAACTCACCAGCGTATTCTCATTCCTGCTGATCGGCTATTGGCACCACCGCGCCGATGCCCGGCGCGGCGCCTACATGGCGCTGATGGTCACGGGTGCGGGCGGCTTGTGCCTACTGGCGGGGGTGCTGCTGCTCGGCCATGTGGTCGGCAGCTACGACCTGGACAAGGTCCTTGCTGCCGGCGAGCTGATTCGCAATCACGCTCTGTACCCGATCCTTCTTCCGTTGATTCTGCTCGGCGCCCTGACCAAAAGCGCACAGTTCCCCTTCCACTTCTGGTTGCCTCACGCGATGGCGGCGCCGACCCCCGTTTCGGCTTACCTGCATTCGGCGACCATGGTCAAGGCCGGGGTGTTTCTTCTCGCACGCCTCTGGCCAGTACTGTCCGGTAGCGAGCAATGGTTCTGGATTGTAGGCGGTGCCGGGGCTTGTACCCTGCTGCTTGGCGCTTTTGCGGCGATGTTCCAGAACGATCTCAAAGGCCTGCTGGCCTATTCGACCATCAGTCATCTGGGGCTGATTACCCTGTTGTTAGGCCTGAACAGTCCGCTGGCGGCCGTGGCGGCCGTGTTTCACATCCTCAACCATGCCACCTTCAAAGCCTCGTTGTTCATGGCCGCCGGCATCATCGATCACGAAAGCGGTACCCGTGACATCCGCCGCCTCAGCGGTCTGTTCCGGTTGATCCCCTTTACCGCGACCTTGGCGATGGTGGCCAGCGCCGCCATGGCTGGCGTGCCGTTGATGAACGGCTTCCTGTCCAAAGAAATGTTCTTCGCCGAGACGGTGTTCATCAGCTCCAGTGCCTGGATAGAAGCCGCCCTGCCAGTGATCGCTACCTTAGCGGGCACCTTCAGCGTGGCCTATGCCTTGCGCTTTACCGTCGATGTGTTCTTTGGCCCGCCGGCCACTGACTTGCCTCACACCCCTCACGAGCCGCCTCGCTGGATGCGCGCACCGGTCGAATTACTGGTGCTCACCTGCCTGGTCGTAGGCATGTTTCCAGCACAGTCGGTCGGACCGTTGCTGGCGGCGGCCGCATTACCGGTGGTCGGCGGTACCCTGCCCGAGTACAGCCTGGCCATCTGGCATGGTTGGAACGCCCCCCTGATCATGAGCCTGATCGCCATGTGTGGCGGCATTGGGCTATACCTGCTGCTGCGCAACCAATTGAAGCTGGGCCGTTTCCCGAATCCGCCCGTGATCGAACGTTTCAATGGCAAGCGTCTGTTCGAACATGGCCAAGTCATGCTGATGCGCGTCGCCCGCCGCTTTGAACGCACGCTCACCACCCGACGCCTGCAGAAACAACTGTTCATGCTGGTACTGGTAGCGTTTCTCGCTGGCTTGCTACCCATGCTGCAAAGCGGTTTGAGCTGGGGTGATCGCCCGAAAATTCCAGGATCTGGAGTGTTCGTCACCCTCTGGCTGATCGCCATTGCCTGCGCCCTGGGCGCCGCCTGGCAAGCCAAGTATCACCGACTGGCGGCACTGACCATGGTCAGCGTTTGCGGTTTGATGACGTGCATTACCTTCGTCTGGTTCTCGGCACCGGATCTGGCCTTGACCCAACTGGCAGTCGAGGTGGTCACCACCGTGCTGATCCTGCTCGGGCTGCGCTGGCTGCCACGGCGTATCGAAGGGGTTTCGCCCTTGCCAGGTCGCCAGGAGCAGGCGCGCTTGCGTCGCCTGCGTGACCTGATTCTGGCGGTGCTGGTCGGCGGCGGCATGGCGTTGTTGTCCTATTCGATGCTGACCCGCCCTACACCCAACGATATTTCCTCGTTCTACTTGAGCCGCGCCTTGCCCGAAGGCGGCGGCAGCAACGTGGTCAATGTCATGCTCGTGGACTTCCGCGGCTTCGACACCCTGGGCGAGGTCACAGTACTGGTTGCCGTGGCCCTGGCGGTGTTTGCCCTGCTGCGTCGCTTCCGCCCGCCGCGTGAAAGCATGCAGCTGCCGGCTCAGCAACGTTTGCTGGCACCCGACGTTGTCACCGACCTGGTCAACCCGCGCCAGGCTGCCGACACCGCGCTAGGGTTCATGATGGTCCCGGCCGTACTGGTACGGCTGTTGCTACCAATTGCGCTGGTGGTATCGATGTATCTGTTCATGCGCGGGCACAACCAGCCCGGAGGCGGTTTTGTTGCGGGCTTGGTGATGTCGGTGGCCTTCATTCTCCAATACATGGTCGCTGGCACCCAATGGGTGGAGGCGCAAATGAGCCTGCGCCCGCTGCGCTGGATGGGTACCGGCTTGCTCTGCGCGACGCTCACCGGTGCAGGCGCAATGTTCCTCGGCTATCCGTTCCTGACTACACATACCGCTCACCTGCACCTGCCACTGCTGGGTGATATCCATGTGGCCAGTGCGCTGTTCTTCGATATCGGCATCTTCACCGTAGTGGTCGGTTCGACCCTGTTGATTCTCACCGCCCTGGCTCACCAGTCAGTACGCGGACACCGGCCGGTCAATCAACCCAAAGCCAGTCAAACAGGAGCCGCCTGATGGAAGAAGTCATCGCAATAGCCATTGGTGTTCTCGCGGCTTCCGGCGTGTGGTTGATCCTGCGCCCGCGAACTTTTCAGGTAGTGATGGGCCTGTGCTTGCTGTCCTACGGGGTCAATCTGTTCATTTTCAGCATGGGTAGCCTGTTCATCGGCAAGGAGCCGATCATCAAGGACGGCGTCCCCCAAGACCTGCTCAACTACACCGACCCCTTGCCCCAGGCTCTGGTACTCACCGCTATCGTTATCAGCTTTGCCATGACCGCGCTGTTTCTGGTCGTGCTGCTGGCATCGCGCGGGTTGACCGGTACCGACCACGTGGATGGCCGGGAGCCCAACGAATGAGTTTGATGAACCAACTGATCATCGCTCCGATCCTGCTGCCCTTACTCACGGCGGCAGTGATGCTGCTCCTGGGCGAGAAGCGCAGGCCTCTGAAAGCCCGTCTGAACCTAATGTCCAGCCTCCTGGGATTGGCGATTTCGATCACCTTGCTTCTGTGGGTCCAAGCCCAGGGCCAGGCGGCCTCAATCGGCGTCTACCTGCCGGGCAATTGGCCGGCACCATTCGGTATCGCCCTGGTAGTGGATCGACTGTCTGCACTGATGCTGGTACTGACAGGAATCATTGGCGTCAGCGCCCTGCTCTTTGCCATGGCCCGCTGGGACGGCGCTGGGGCAAGTTTCCATGCACTGTTTCAAATCCAGCTGATGGGGCTTTACGGGGCCTTCCTGACCGCCGACCTGTTCAACCTGTTTGTATTTTTCGAAGTATTACTGGCGGCATCCTACGGCTTACTGCTGCACGGCTCTGGCCGGGCACGGGTCAAGTCCGGCTTGCACTACATCGCCATCAACCTGTTCGCTTCATCGCTGTTCTTGATCGGTGCAGCCATGCTCTATGGCGTCACTGGCACCTTGAACATGGCCGATCTGGCCCTGAAAATCCCGCTGGTACCCGAGGCTGACCGCGGCCTGCTGCACGCCGGCGCTGCGATCCTGGCTATCGCGTTCCTGGCCAAGGCGGGGATCTGGCCTTTGAATTTCTGGCTGGTGCCAGCCTACTCCGCTGCCAGCGCCCCCGTGGCCGCACTGTTTGCAATCATGACCAAGGTCGGCACCTACACGGTGCTGCGCTTGTGGACCTTGCTGTTTTCCGGCCAGGCTGGCGCCTCATCATTCTTTGGTGGCGAATGGCTAGTCTATGGCGGTCTGGCAACACTAGGTTGCGCGGCGGTATCGATCCTTGCCGCCCAGCGCCTGGAGCGCATGGCGAGCCTAAGCATCCTGGTCTCGGCCGGCACGCTCATGGCAGCCATCGGCTTCGGCCAGGTAGCACTGACGGCCGGGGCATTGTTCTATCTGGTCAGCTCGACGCTGGCACTGTGCGCGCTATTCTTGCTGGCCGAGTTGATCGAACGTTCGCGCTCGGCCAACGAACTGCCTATGGATGACGATGATTGCCACCCCTCACCGCTCGAGTCACTGCATCCGCCCAAAGGCATCAATCTTGATGACGAACAGAAGGCCGTCATCGGCCAGGTAATCCCTTGGACCATGGCGTTCCTCGGCCTGAGTTTTATCGCCTGTGCGTTACTGATCATCGGCCTGCCGCCGCTCTCAGGCTTCATTGGCAAGATCAGCCTGATCAGCGCACTGTTCAACCCCCAGGGGTTGGGCGTCGCCCCTGAGCACCCCCTGTCGATTCAAGGCTGGGCACTGGTAGCACTGCTGGTACTCTCCGGCTTGGCCTCGATGATTGCCTTCACACGGGTCGGCATTCAGCGCTTCTGGACACCCCAGGAGCGCCCCTCGCCACTGCTACGCCGCTACGAATGCATCCCCATCGTTGCCCTGATCGGGCTGTGTATCGCCTTGAGTGTGCGCGCCGAACCCCTGCTGCGTTATGCCCATGACACCGCCGCAAGCCTCCAGGACCCTGAGCACTATGTCAGCGCCGTACTCGGCACGCGCCCCATCCCAGGCCCTACCAGCCAAGCCGCCAGCGCACAGGTGCAACCATGAAGCGTCTGTTTCCCGCTCCGCTGCTGTCGCTATCGCTCTGCCTGCTGTGGTTGTTACTGAACCTCTCAGTGAGCCCAGGCAACCTACTTCTCGCTGTATTACTGGGCGTGCTTGCACCGCTGCTGATGGCACCGCTGCGCCCCTTGTCGGCACACATTAGCCACCCTTGGACCATACTGCGCCTGATCCTGCGGGTAGGTATCGATGTGCTGACTTCCAATCTTCAAGTGGCACGAGGGGTCTGGACGGCAAAGCGTCGGGCACCGCGCTCCCGCTTCGTGCATATCCCTCTGGACCTGCGCGATGCCCACGGCCTGGCAGCCTTGTCGATGATCACCACGGTGATCCCGGGCACCATCTGGTCGGAGCTGGCACTCGATCGCAGCATGCTGCTGTTGCATGTGTTCGACCTGGACGATGAAGCGCACTTCATCGAACACTTCAAACAGACCTATGAACGTCCGCTGATGGAGATCTTCGAATGACTGGCCTGCTTGCCAACGCCATTCTCGCCAGCCTGTTCATCTTTGCCCTGGCCATGGCCCTGACCCTGTTTCGGCTGTTTCGCGGCCCGTCAGCGCAGGATCGGGTTCTGGCACTGGACTACCTGTATATTCTGGCGATGCTGATGATGCTGGTACTGGGTATTCGCTACGCCAGTGACACCTACTTCGAAGGGGCACTGCTAATTGCCTTGTTCGGCTTTGTCGGCTCGTTTGCCCTGGCCAAGTTCTTGCTGCGTGGCGAGGTGATCGAATGAACAACCTGAACGAACTACCCCTCTGGATCGAAGTGCTGGTTGCGCTGCTGTTGTTGCTGAGCAGCCTGTTCGCCCTGAGTGGTGCAGTCGGCCTGGTTCGCCTGAAAGCGTTCTTTCAGCGCATGCACCCACCCGCCCTGGCCTCTACCCTGGGAACCTGGTGCGTTGCCCTGGCCTCGATTCTGTACTTTTCAGCACTCAAGCAGGGCCCCGTGCTGCACGCTTGGCTGATCCCGATCCTGATGGCAATCACGGTGCCAGTGACCACGTTGCTGCTAGCGCGCGCGGCACTGTTTCGCAAACGCATGGCGGGCGATGAGGTGCCGGAGGAAGTCAGCAGTGGGCGAGATCGAGGTCACTAAGCACTATTCGGTCAGCGCCTGCAGTTCGCGGCGAACCATGGCCGCGTACTCAGGCGGGCTCAACTGATACAGCTGGGTGGCCACCCAGCTGAACCAACTCGACTGCAAGTGGGCGCGCTGTGCAAGCCATTGCTCGGCCTGTTCACGAGCCTGGACCTGATGCTGCGCATGAAAATCGGCGCGCCCCAGTGGTACGTCAGCAGGCTTGATCACTCGCTGGCCTTGAACGTAGTCAGTTCACCCTTTTGCCATTTGGCAACTTTGCGAGTCACTGCCTTGAGAGTTTTGCTCAGGCCTTCTTGCAATTGTGTGTGGGCGGCGAACACCAGCACCACACTCTGCCCTTCTCGAAAGACGATACCTTCGCCTTCAGCTGTCGAGACAAACGCATAATCGCCCAGGCCATAGACGGTTAGTTTGATGTCGCGGAAACGAACTTCCAGCTTGCCACCTTCGCGACTGGGCAACACCGCCGCGCGGAAATGATCACCAACCTTAAGCTCCAGCCGCTGTTTGTCATCGACAACCAGTGCTGTTTCAGTGTCAATTTCGGCCATGTACAGGCCTTCCGCGCTCTGCTCGGTGACATAAACAAAACGCGATTGGAACTGTTTGACCAGTTTGGCCCGAAGATCGCCGAGCACGAACAAGGCGTGCATATCCAGATTACTGACTGCCAATGAAGAATTCCTCAAACCGATTACACGACGTCACCACGAAGGCTGCATAGCTCCATGAAGGCAACGCCACTTCAATGTCGAAGTCTGAAAGACTAATGAGTAAATGCATAAAGCGTCTGTGCGGGCGAGTGGCGCAGCTTGCAGGAATCATCCTCCCTGCGGGCCAGCCAAAACCTCACAACAGGCATTCGGCAGATTTCCGTCGACGGAAACGTACTTTCTGACATCAAAACTGCCAAGAAAATGCGATAGATACATTCAGGCCCCTCGGCAGAACGGGCACCTGGGTCTCATCTACATATCACAGGGAAGGAATATGCACGAAAATACCGAAATCCGTCGAGAGGCAGGCTGCATTTCTTACTTCGAAAATAAAAACTCAAACCCCAACGAGCACAGCACGCGTTACATCGTGGTACCCGCCGGCATCAACTTTTTCCATATCACCGATCACGCGACCGGACAGGTGAAAGGTTTCCGTTGTCGGCACATCGATGCGTGTGAACTGGCGCGCACACTGGAACGTTGAGATCACGTTCAAACGGCCTGGCGCAACCCCCCAGGCCGTTGCTTAGCACGCAACTGCCCTGCCATGCGCGCTGACACTCCAGCGCCTCTTCACGGCTGGCGAAGGCAGTTCCACGCCGCTCACCATTGACCAGCACCACCCAGCACACACGCTGGCCAACCGCTTGCAACGACGCGGGCACAGCACTGCCAATCATCACGGCGATATCGACTTGGCTATTCATCATTCCCTCCGGAACTTAATTAGCAACCTAACGATATCGCCATCATACGCCCGCTCCGGCAATGGAAAAAGCTATTGCCGGAATAGCTGTGTTGCATCAAAAGCAACAAACCCCGTGTCAGGAGAGGGGCGTTCACACCCACGGCTAGGTGCCTGGTTGCCAGGAAAAAAACACCAAGGCCCCAAGGATCACTCCCCGGGGCCTTGAGGGCATTGCCTATCAGGCCTGACGCTGGTGTTTGTCGATCTGCTCGTGACGCTCCTGAGCCTCGATGCAGTACTTGGTGGTCGGGCTGATCAGCAAGCGTTTGAGGCCAATCGGCTCACCGCTGTCGTCACACCAGCCAAAGCTGTCATCTTTGATGCGTTCCAGCCCCATCTCCAATTGTGGCAACAGGCGTTGGTCGCGATCGATAGCGTTAACCAACCAGGTGCGCTCCTCCTCGACGGAGGCAGCATCTGCCGGGTCAGCTGGGCTGTCCAGACTCTCGATGGCTACGCGGTTCTGTTCGATGCGCTCCTGGGTCTCGACTTTCATCGACTTCAGCAACTCGGTGAAGAACGCCAGTTGCTCGGCGTTCATGTAGTCATCGGCCGGCATGGCCAGCAACTTTTCCTTGGTCATCGATTTCTCTATGAAAATAACGTGCATTTAAGCGATTGGATTGCCATCACCGACAGTTCGCCGACAGCGGAATTCTTCAAGCACCCTTCGGCACTCTATTTACGAGGGGCGGCAGTCTAAGGCGCCACGCCGTACTGGGCAACAAAAATGACAGCACATTAGCGCGAAACGACGTGGAATCCGCCAATCGGCCTCGCAGACCGGCCCCGTGTTCAAGTGCACCATAGCACCCAACCACCGATCAGGTGTTATCCCGATAGCTCCGCCTGCAGTAACGAAAGCGGCTTCATGACGTCCCCTACTCATGGAGCGCGACTACACATGAACCTGCAAGAACGCCTCTCCCTCAATACCGATCTCGATTGCGCCGTTGCCAATCGCTTCGTTCTACGCCCGACGCTGTACGAAGTGTGTGCCCGTCTCTTGGTGGAACAATGGCTCAAGCACCAGATCAGTGATCATGACCCTCTCTCGCTGTATTTGGTCAGTACTGATAGTACCCCGCAACGCACTTACAGTAGACGGCTGTTCAAAGTCCTAGCAGAGCGCTTTTGCCGTCGTGCCACGCTCAACCTCACGCCTGAAGAAGACTTTCTCAGCCTCAATGAGAGCCTCAATCCACAAGGGGCTGTCGATATCGACCTGCATGCCGTGGAGCAATTGATCAATGAAACGGGACCGTTTCTACAGGAAAGCTACCAACGCGCGCTGGTCGACTTCTGGAGCGAGGCAGACCGTTCTGGGCAATCGCCGTGGCAATGGTATGCCGACTATCTCAAACAACAATTCAAATCTGCCATCGACATGGGCTTTGACGCCGGCGTGCTCAGCCAGGCTGACGCGGCGGCGGCCCACCTTGTCTACACCTATCCTTCCCTGCACGACCGCAACCTGTGGCCAAATACTGGCAACCTGAGCGTGCAACACCTGATGCTCGACACGTCGGCAAGCGCCTATCTTGACCGTGACCTGGCCAGTGCATTGCTAATCCAACGGCTTGATACCAGCACGTCTCACAATACCACCCTGGTCTACTCAACTACCGGTGAAGTGCTCCCCCTTGCCTCACAACAGGCACTTTTCACCGGGCTTGGCCGACTCTGGCCGGCATTGACCGTATCACGCCCACAACTCCAGCTGACGCACATCACCAATAACTGCTTCGAAGCCCAGGCGCGCGGTGTACTGGATCAACAATTGCGGGTCATCACCGCATTGATGCAGCAATATCAATCCGAATACAGCGCCCCCTTGATGAGCATGGAACTGGACCGCATGACATCAATGATCGGCCTGTGCAGCGCCGCGGAACAGGAGCGGCGCACGCAACTTGCCAATCACCTCCCTGATTGGCTAAGTCACAGCAAGGGGCCACTCATGCGCCGCTATGGCGCGATGCTCCTCGATGTTGCCCAAAGCTATGAGGATGCCGCCGGACAATTCTGGCTTGATGGCATCGACGACGCAGAGACCTTCAGCTACCAGCAGCTGGCCCGTCAGATCAATATCGATCACCCTGGCAGCGAGCTGGACGTGCGCGACGTAGTGGTCATCAACCACCAAGTCATAGCGACGGCCATTCCTAGCCAAGATTCGCTGATCACCGACGGTACGGTTCGCCCGGTGCGGTTCTCCCTGGCTCAATTGGCCATCGGCAATCTTGGCCTGCTCGCCCCTGGCCGGATCGAGCTGGTGTCAGCGACAGGGCACGCCCTGCCGAGCTGGATGGACGAAGGGTATATGCGTCAACTGGTGAGCAAGCTGGACATCGGTAGCGCTTATCCGCAGATGCTCACCCACAACATGCTCGATGATGCGGACCAGCGGCAATTGCGCCAGCAATTGTTCGATGCACAGCTGCGCACGCAAATCCCGGCGTATGCGCTGGAACTGCACCTGCGTGATAACAGCTTGAGCGAGGACGCCGTTAGCGGCATCACCCAGGTGTTCAACGCGCAGCCCAGGCCTCAGCCAAGCGATTGGGTAATGCGCCCGTTAGGCTTGATCAGCCAGGCTGGCGCAACACCAGACGAGCCGCACAATTGCTGGTTGATTGAGACCCAACGGATGTCGTCAAGCCCGTGTGTGCTTTATCGCCCTTTGCATCCGCAGCCTTTATTGGAGTTTTCTGATCGCCTGGCCGTGCTCGAGGCCATCAGCAGCTCGGGAGATTTGCAGGACGACCTGCTCGAGCGCCTGCCCGAAGCCTCGCGACGGATCTATGCCAACGGCGGCTTCCTTGAACCCCACCTCTACCTGTCCGTCGAAGACGATTTCGCAGTACCTTTCGGTGCTCCGAGGCCGCCGAGTCTGTCCCAGCAAACGCCGGTAGCAAACATAGGTTCCAAGCTCTACCAAACCTGCGTCGAAGAGGCGATCCGGCACTTCCAGGCACAGTCGCGCAGTACTGCGGCAACGCGCTGGAAGCGCTGGGAGACACTTGGTTGGCTGCTGTTCAACACACTCTTGCCACTGGCCGGTGGCACCCTGGCCAGAGCTGCCTGGCTGGTACAGATGAGTGTTGCCTTGGCTGATTTCATTAATACCGATGCCCAGCGCGATCCGACAGGCCATCGAATCGCACTGATCAACCTGCTGGTCAACGTTGCCGTAGTGTTGTTCTCCCATGCCTATCAGGGTTTGCGTCTGGATCTGCAGAATGTCGCTCCCCTGCCGGCCCTAGCTCCCGATCAAGCAGTAACCCCGCTGGAGCCTGGTCCTGCCAGCGTAAACACATTGGCGTTCAGTTGGGCCCGCCCTGATCACACACTGGATGCAGCACAACACCTAGCCCTGGTAAAACTGCAAGCCAATGTTTCACTGTCGCAACTGGGCAGCCCCGTGCCAAAGGGTCCGCTGCGCGGACTCTACCTGTACGGCGACCAGCTTTGGGCCCACCTGGACAACCAGGTATACCGGGTCAGCATTGACCCGCATCGCGAACAACCCCGTATCGTCGCCGCCTCTCCATCAGACGCTCCCGGTCCTTGGCTGATACGCGACGAAGTCGGTCGCTGGCAGCTCGATCTGGCACTGCGACTACGCGGTGGCATGCCTTTAAGCAGGCGGGTACAGGAACAGAAACTGCAACGCCAGCAAGCATACAACGCACTCAAAACCAAGTTCGCAAGTGACACCGAACAAGTCAAAAGCCAGAAAGCCACCCGTGACAGGGTGCTGGGGATGGCCGCAACCGCCACGGATGAACGACTGATGCGTAGCTGTCTGGAAAAGACCCAAGGCTATGCAAAGTTCTGGCGTGAGTACCTGCACACGCTGGAAGAGGTCAACGAACACGAACCTGTTCCACACTACAAAGTAGTGAGAGCTACTGCGCTCTACGAGCTTGTACGCAGCGAGCAATCAAACGTTACCGCCCTGACCAGACTCTTTCGCCCGCTGCGCGCGCAACTGGTGGACCTGGCCAAGCAACATTCGCAACAGCAAGCGTTCCCTGAAGCCGATAGCCGCATTATCAACCATCGCCTGGATGCCATGTCGCCGCTGCTTGATCAGATGATCGCCGGAGCTGAGGTGTTGACTGACGCCCGGCGGCAACTCAATCGCCTCGCCAGTCGCCAACAAACAACGATTGCCCAGCTCAATGACTGGGTACAGACCAACCGCGAGGAGCCTTCAACGCACCTTATGTGGCGCTATCTTCGGGTAGAAAACCACTTCAATCGCCTGAAGCTGCTCCACTCACTGGATGATCAGGCAACGTACTGGCTGGATTGCAGCTGGAAGAACCTTGAACTTGGCATTGCTCAACGGGTGCGCCTGAGCGATCTTGAGGAAGCGGGGATTGAATTGCAGGTACGCCTGCTGCGGAGCATCAGTGATCAGATGGGGGTCTGTTTACGCCAACTGGGCAACCTCAAATCGCTCCTCATTGAGCCAGCAGCCTTGCAGGCCCTGGCTCAGCTACAGGCGGATGTCGAACACATTGCCGAAGGTGTGCGCCAAGACCTTGCGGAGCTTCCAGACTACCCCGTGGCCAGTACGGTCCAGCAACTTCGTAGTCAGGTACCAGGGTTGATCGACACCACCGAGCACGGCCTGCTGTTGGCAGAGCCCCGTGTCGATGACGACACACTGGTCGACATCCCGGGCCCGGATAACAAAACCGCCACACGCACCTATCGACGAGAACAGGAAGACTGGGTTGAAGTTTCTGCCGTCGCGACGCCCGAGCCAGCAACGCGCACAACGCAATCACTGAAGCGCTTATTGCGTAACAGTCGTATCTACATGGCCAACGCCCGCAAGACGCTCCATAGCTTGCAAACCAATGCTTCAACCAGCTACCTGCCCGTCGAGATCGAAGAGCTGCTCCAGCATCATAAAACGCTGTTGAACGCCGAACGCGAGGCGATCGAACAGCACCTGACCGACGACAACCAGACGGATGAAGCAACTGTAACGGATGATGGCGCGTTGACCATGAAGGCGCTTGATGAACTCGTACAGACCCTCACGTCCCAGACGCTGGAGCTGCGGACCCAAGCCGCATTACGGCAGAATCCAAGAATGGCTGAGGTTCAATACCTGATCGACCGTGGCCAGATCCAGGTCCGCGCAGTGGGCCCGCGCCGACACTTGGCCAAGGTCAAGGGACGAGCAGATGACTACCTCGACGAGTATGAAATCAGCCATCAGGGCACTGCGTTGTGGTATGCGCATTTCCACTATCAGGCCATGAATACCCCGCGCGAGGCGTTCGTTGCCGGGCATTTGAAGACGGCGGATCAACGCCTTGCTGCAGGGGCGAGCGTGACCGATGCCAGCGGTAGAAGCATTGACGTCTACCGTGCACCGGTTACTGCTGCATCAGCGGCAAAATACTTCTTCAACCTGTAACAGCACCAGGGGGCGCAGTAGCGCCCCCTGTTGTTCAGCAGTCTTTGAACTGCGCTTCCCGCTTGGCGATAAACGCTGCCATGCCTTCCTTCTGGTCTTCGGTGGCAAAGGCGGCATGGAACACGCGACGTTCGAAGCGTACGCCTTCAGCCAGGTTGACTTCGAAGGCGCGATTGACACTTTCCTTGACCATCATGGTCATCGGGATCGACTTACTGGCGATGGTTGCCGCCACCTTCAAGGCTTCTTCCAACAGTTCAGCCTGCGGCACCACACGTGCGACCAGACCGGCGCGTTCGGCTTCCTCTGCACCCATCAGGCGACCGCTCAAGCACAGTTCCATCGCCTTGGCCTTGCCGACAGCACGGGTCAAACGCTGAGTGCCGCCCATGCCGGGGAGCACACCGAGATTGATTTCCGGCTGACCAAACTTGGCGTTATCGGCGGCGAGAATGAAATCGCACATCATCGCCAACTCACAGCCGCCCCCGAGGGCAAAGCCCGATACGGCAGCGATGATCGGTTTGCGCCGATTGGCAATGCGGTCAGCATCGCTGAACAGATCATCGACATAGATCTGCGGATAACGCAGATCAGCCATTTCCTTGATATCGGCACCTGCGGCAAAGGCCTTGGCGGAACCGGTCAGCACCACGCAACCAATGTTCGAATTGGCTTCGAGCTGATCCAGGGCCTGATTGATCTCACCGACGATCTGCGCATTGAGCGCATTGAGCGCCTGCGGCCGGTTGAGGGTAATCAGGCCGACCTTGCCGTGGATGTCCAACAGAATCGTTTCAAATGACATGCAAGCTGCTCCGCTCAAAGATTGCGCGCAATAACCATGCGCTGAATATCGCTGGTGCCTTCATAGATCTGACAAACCCGCACATCGCGGTAGATCCGCTCCAGCGGAAAGTCACTCAGATAGCCATAACCGCCCAAGGTCTGCAAGGCATCCGAACAGACCTTTTCGGCCATTTCCGAGGCGAAAAGTTTGGCCATCGACGCTTCGACCAGCGCGGGACGCCCAGCATCACGCAACGCAGCGGCATGCAGGACCATTTGCCGCGCCACCGCCACGCGAGTGGCCATGTCAGCCAAGCGGAAGGCCACAGCCTGGTGCTCGATCAAGGGCTTGCCAAAGCTTTGCCGTTCGCGGGCGTAGTCTCGGGCCACCTCAAAAGCCGCGCGTGCCATCCCGACCGACTGCGAAGCGATACCGATACGGCCACCTTCGAGGTTGGCCAGGGCGATTTTGTAGCCTTCGCCCTCCTCGCCCAAGCGGTTGGCCAGCGGCACGCGCACATCGTCAAAGACGATCTGGCAGGTATCGGAAGCGTGCTGGCCGAGTTTGTCCTCGACCCGGGCGACCTGATAGCCGGGGGAATCGGTCGGAACGATAAAAGCGCTGATGCCGCGCTTGCCGGCACCAGGATCAGTAACAGCGAAAACGATCACTACCCCGGCATTTTGCCCGGAAGTGATGAACTGCTTGCAGCCATTGAGCACATAGTGGTCGCCGTCACGGCGCGCACGGGTCTTCAAGCTGCTGGCATCGGAGCCCGCCTGGGGTTCGGTCAGGGCAAAGGCACCGAGCATCTGACCACTGGCAAGCGGGGTAAGAAACTGCTGCTTCTGCGCGTCATTGCCAAATTTTAGGATCGGCACGCAGCCCACTGAGTTGTGCACGCTCATGATGGTCGAGCAAGCGCCATCGCCGGCGGCGATCTCTTCCAGCGCCATGGCATAGGCAACGTAGCCCGTATCACTGCCACCCCACTGCTCCGGCACCAACATGCCGAACAGGCCCAGTTGAGCCATCTCTGCGATAGCCTCCTTGGGAAAGCGATGTTCGCGGTCCCATTGCTCGGCAAACGGGCGTAAGCGCTCTTGGGCGAACTGGCGGACGGCTTCACTGATTTGCTGTTGTTCGTCATTGACTAGCATGGTGCACCTCAATACAGACACTCGACAGCCATGGCGGTGGCTTCACCACCACCGATGCAGATGGCCGCGACGCCACGGCTCAGGCCCTTCTGGCGCAACGCCGCCAGCAACGTGACCAGGATTCGCGCGCCCGATGCGCCAATCGGATGGCCCAGGGCGCAAGCGCCGCCGTGGATGTTGACCTTGTCATGGGGCAAGTCCAAGTGCTTCATTGTCGCCAGAGTGACCACGGCAAAGGCTTCGTTGATCTCGAACAGGTCAACGTCGGCCAGGTTCCAGCCGGTACGCTTGATCAGCTTGTCGATAGCGCCAATCGGTGCGGTCGGAAACAGCGCCGGGGTATCGGCAAAGGCAGCATGGCCATGAATGACTGCCAGCGGCTTGAGGCCCTGCTTTTCGGCCTGGGAGCGGCGCATCAACACCAAGGCTGCAGCGCCATCGGAAATCGAACTGGAGTTGGCCGCAGTGACGGTACCGCCATCGCGGAAGGCCGGTTTTAGCTGAGGGATCTTGTCCAGGCGTGCCTTGGGGGGCTGCTCGTCGTCACTGATCAGACGCTGGGTCTTACCTTCGGTGACCTCCACCGGGACGATCTCACTGGCAAAATTGCCAGCGCTGATCGCCTGTTGCGCGCGGGTCAGCGAAGCGATCGCAAAGTCGTCCTGTTGCTGGCGGCTGAAACCGTTGGCTTGGGCACAGTCCTCGGCGAACGTGCCCATCAGGCGCCCTTTGTCGTAGGCATCCTCAAGGCCGTCGAAGAACATGTGGTCGATGATCTTGCCGTGCCCCATGCGATAACCACTACGGGCCTTGTCCAGCAGGTAGGGTGCGTTGGACATGCTTTCCATGCCGCCAGCCACCACCACATCGGCGCTGCCGGCCAGCAGCAGATCATGCGCCATAATGGCGGCCTGCATGCCCGAACCACACATCTTGTTCAACGTGGTGCAGGTAGTCGACTTATTCAAGCCGGCTCCCAAGGCGGCCTGGCGCGCCGGGGCCTGGCCCAAACCGGCAGGCAAGACGCAGCCAAACAGCACTTGCTCGACGCTGTCAGCGGCAACGCCAGCACGTTCTACGGCAGCACGAATGGCTGCGGCGCCCAACTGCGGGGCAGTCAGGCTTTTCAGGTCGCCCTGCAGGCCGCCCATGGGCGTGCGCACGGCACTGACGATTACGATCGGGTCACTGGCGAGGGTCATGATAGGTACTCCTGCAATTACTTGGCGGCCATACGCAAGGCACCGTCAAGACGGATCACCTCGCCATTGAGCATGCTGTTTTCGATAATGTGCCGAGCCAGCGCGGCGTACTCTTGCGGGCGTCCCAGGCGTGGTGGGAACGGTACGCCAGCGGCCAGGGAGTCGCGTACTTCCTGGGTCATGCCGGCCATCATCGGCGTTTCGAAAATGCCGGGGGCAATGGTCATCACGCGGATACCGAAGCGCGCCAATTCACGCGCTGCCGGCAGGGTCAGACTGGCGATGGCGCCTTTGGAAGCGGCGTAGGCGGCCTGACCGATCTGGCCGTCGTAAGCGGCAATCGAGGCCGTGTTGATGATAATCCCACGCTCCCCTTCGTCACTGGCCTGGCCCTCAGCCATGGCGGCGGCGGCCAGACGGAGCAGGTTGAAACTGCCGATCAGGTTGACGTTGATCACCCGGCTGAAGCTGTCTAGCCCGTGGGGGCCGTTTTTACCCAGGACCTTCTCGGCACCGACGATGCCAGCGCAGTTGACCAGGCCATGGAGGCTGCCAAATGCAGCAATCGCTGCATCGACGGCGGCCTTGGCCGCCGCTTCCTGACTGATGTCGGCGACGGCATAACGCGCCTTGCTGCCCAGTGCTTGCGCTTTGGCCTGCACCGCTTCGGCGTTGAGGTCGACGAGCATGACCTGGGCACCGGCTTCAATGAGCATTTCGGCAGTCGCCGCGCCCAGCCCCGAGGCTGCACCGCTGACGATGAAATTCTTGTTGGCAATCTGCATGATGTTCTTCCTCAAGCGCTGGCGGTCAAGGCCAGTGCGGCGTGTTGTTTGGCAATTTCCTGGTTGCGCAGGATGAAACGCTGCAGCTTGCCGCTCGGTGTCTTGGGCAGTTCGCTGACAAATTCGATTTCCCGTGGGTAGGCATGGGCGTAAAGACGTTGACGCACATGCTGGCGCAAGGTCTCCGCCAGAGCTTCACTGGCCTCGTGGCCGTTGGCCAAAACCACGAAGGCCTTGATCAGTTCAGTACGCTCCGGATCCGGCTTGCCCACCACGGCCGCCTCAATCACCGCCGGGTGCTCGATCAGCGCGCTCTCCACGTCGAAAGGACCAACCCGGTAGCCCGACGTGGTGATCACATCGTCGCTGCGACCGACAAAGCTGATGCTGCCGTCGGCGTTCAATTCAACGGTATCGCCGCTCAGGTAGTACTTGCCGACAATGGAATGGGTTGGCACGCCGTGATAGCCACCAAACCAGCACAGCGGCGACTGCTCGCGGTCCACGGCCAGAATGCCTGGTTGCCCGGCTGGCAGTTCGCGATGCTGTTCATCGAGCACGACAATCCGGTGCCCGGGAATGGCAAAACCCGCCGATCCCAGGTGCACCGGATGCTCAAGACCATGGTGATTGCACAACACCATGCCCAGCTCGGTCTGCCCGTAATGGTCATGAATGGTCACACCCAACTCATCGGCAAACCAACGGATCACTTCTGGGTTAAGCGGCTCACCAGCACTGCTGACCACCCGTAAACCGCCCTTGATGGGCACGCAGAAATCGTCGCCGGCCGCAATCAGCAAACGGTAGGCAGTGGGTGAACCGGCCAGATTACTGATGGCATATTTGTTGATGACGCGGCACGTACTCTCCACGCTGAACGGACCATCGTAAAAGGTGGTGGCATGGCCCAGAGCCAACGGCCCGGTTACTGCGTAGTACAGGCCATAGGCCCAGCCGGGATCGGCCAGGTTCCAGAAATTGTCCTCATCGCGCAGGTCGATGGCATCACGCATGTAGCCTTTAAAGGCTACAATCGCCCGCAGCGGCACCAGCAGGGGTTTGGCCGGTCCGGTGGTGCCCGAGGTAAACATCATCAGAAACGGCGCGTCGCCCTTTAGCAGGACCGGCTCGCACAGGTCGCTGGCGCGCTCCAATGCTTGATGGAAGTCCACATCATCAGCGCCTTCATCGGCGCTGATGCAGATCACCACCGGACAATCGCCCACCTCATCAAGCTTACTGCGGTTACCACGATCAGTGATTACCACCCGCGCTGCCGATTGATGCAGACGGTGCTCGATGGCTTTAGGACCAAAAGCGGTGAACAACGGCTGATAGACCGCCCCCAGCCGCCAACTGGCCAGCACTGTGATCAGCAGTTCGGGAACCCGTGGCAAGAGACCGGCAACGCGGTCCCCAGGCCCCACACCTTGTGCCCGCAGGACATTGGCAAAACGTGCAGCCAGTCGTTGCAGTTGTTCGAAACTGTACTGAGCGTGCGCACCCTCACGGCCCTCCCAGTTCAAAGCGATCTTGTTACTGCCCACATGGCGATCGCAGCACTCAATACAGGCATTGAGTGCAGAGAGGTCACCATGCAGGTCTGCGCTGGCCACCCGCAGATAGTCGAAACCGCTCGCGGCGTCGGAATAATCACGCATCGTCAGACTCCTGGTTCTTATTGTTGGAGTAGCACCCTGAATCTAACGATAGTCGCGCCGGAGAGCCTCCGGGACAATGGCCAAAGCTGTCAAACTGGATGACTGGTTTGGCCGTATTGCAAACGTCTACTCAATGGCCCCCTTCGCCTGCTCGCTCAGCCGCCAGTGCCTCCTGGGTTAGCTGCAGTGCAAGCGACCTGAGCGCTAGCTCCCGTTCACGGGCCAACTGATTGGTCAGTTCCAGGTAGGCGCCCTCACTGCTGCCTTGTCCTTCATTCAGCGCCTCAAGCCGGTCCCAAAAGGGCTCCTCGACGGCACTAAATCGCTCGGCGTATTCACTGCGTAAGTACTCCAACCAAAAATCCCGCTGACTGATGTAGTGTGCCAAGGCATCACTGTCTTCGGCCTCGCGCACAGCCTGCTCAGCGTCAGCCAGTTGCAATTCGCTGACGCCGGCGATCGCCTGGAACTGCATCGTGCCAGGCTGACCTGGCAGCCCAAGCTGACGCGCCAGGCCGGTGCGGTACGCCAGGCTCACCTCGATTTCATCAACTCCGCGCCCTTGCGCTCTACGCGCCTGGATATCCTCACGGGCAATCTGCTCGACCTGGTCCAGGCGAAACAATCGCCTGGCTATGTCAAGACGTGCAACACCGGCCTGGCCGGGGGCACTGCGCTGTAAAGCGCGTGCGACAAAAACCCGGACTTCCAACGCGCTGAAACACGAGGCGACGCTATCGACACATGTACGCGGGTTCGCGGCCAAGCTGAACAATTCCTGGCGCAGCTCACTGCTTGCCTGCGCGGCATCAAGCATCTCCCAGAGCCGTCGCCCCAGGCTTTGTCGTGCCTGGTGAAAATCACTGGTGCCAGACAACTCACTGATCAACTGGAAGAAATCGTGACTATTGGGCTCTGCCTGCAGGCGATCCCATGTAACACCCCGTTGATGTTGCACTCGCGGATCCGGGTCGTGGCTCCACACATCACGGCTTGGCGCCCTATTCGGTGCAACGGGGCGGACCACCAACGGATCAGGTGCATGCAGGCGCGTGATGGTTGCAGCGGACAGCGCATTGCCCTGCAACGACACCACTCTCCGGAAAGAACGCGGTGCTTGCAGGATTTCCTCCGGCACAATGGCGATTTGATTGTTGCGTAGGTCTGCGCACTCTAGAAAGCGGCACCCAATCAAACCCGATGGCACGGTCTGCAGGTTGCATCGGCGCAGGTGCAGCCCGTTCAAGCGCGACTGACGGCGAAATTGCAGACTGATCGAGCCAAGCGGATTGCCGTTCAGATTCAGGGTACTTAAGCGCAACAAGTTCGCCAGCGCATCCGCGCTGGACCGGGTCATCCGAATGCGGTTGTCATTCAGCTGCAAGGTACGCAGCCAAGGGAGCCGCTCAAGACCATGAGGCACCACGGTGAGCTGATTGCTACTCAGATTCAGCCAACGAATGCCGGCGAAACATTGCAGGAAATTTTCCGGAAGCCGCTCCAACTGCAGGCCGACCAGATTGAGTTCGGCGACATGGAAAAAGTCTACCCGTACAGGTAACTCTGGCAACTCATGAATCGCCGCGCCGGCCAGGGTCAGGCGCATGCCCTCCGGTTGCCCTTCGTTATTCCTCAGCGGGTCGCCCTGCAAGCGCCAGCACCGCCGCAGCTCTTCGGCAGCAGCCCGGCGCGCGAGGTGCCTGTCAGGATGTGCAGCCTCCGTCTCCCACGCGGCCAGCGATGTATCCAACTGCAGGTACTCGTGCTCCTGGTTGAGCAAACGCTCAAAGGCCGAACCAGGCGACTGCATCAGCATGTTGAAAAATTCCTCAACCTGACTTTCACTAAAACCTATATAGAGTGCGCGTATGCGAGCGCGTATGCGAGCGCGTAGTAGACGTTCGCTCGCGTTGCGCCCTCTTCCACGCCCGCTAAGCAAATAACCCACCCGACCATCCGCCAGGCGCTGACCCGGATTGAACCAGGGTTTGACCTTGCGCCAGCCCAACAATCGCTCCAGTTGTTCCCGGCTGGTTGGCATCCAGTCTTGCAAGTTGCTGCGTAACTGCTGTGCAGCATTACGCCCACGCCAACCCAATCGCTCACGCTCGGCGTCCGGCAGAACGGCAAGTAACACCTCAGGCAAGCCGGCCGGTTCGGCAACCTCCAGGTCCAGTTCATGCCCTTGACTGTCATACAGCCAAAAACGTCCCGCCCGCCACACCATCACACTGACATCGTCGCTCTGCGGATGCAGCACCGCCAGACGACGACCACTGTCAACACCTTCACGCAATTCAAGATTGATGCTGCTCGGCCAATTGGCATAGCGGCGTAACAGATTGAACGCAAGATCGACTGAGTCGGCCTGGTAGCTGCTTGGTAGAAACAACCCTTCACGCATCCGGGTTAGCCGAGCTTCACGAAGCAGCCCGCGCGCTTGTTCCGCCAGCACCAATGGAATGCGCCGCTCTTCAAGCATGCGTAGCCGGTCAGCATCGGTCGCCTGTTGCAGCAGGTGCAAGGCATAGGCATCCGGCAGGCCGGGGAAATCGCGCAGGACTAAAGTCAGTAAATCATCGGCGGGCAAGTACTGACGGCTAAAATGCTCGAACAGCCCTTCTCGTAATCGGTCGGCCTGAAAGAGTATGTCGGTTCGTTGCTCGGCTGCGCTCAGGCCCGCAATGTCGATCTCGGCCAGGCACCAGGCGTGGAACGCCTGATCGCCATCCCCGATCGAGGGCTGAGCCAACTCGGTGAAAAAGGTATCGATCCGCGCCTCTAGACGGAAGCGTTCCAGGGTGTCGCGCAAACTCACTGGCAGCGGCCGATTCTCCAACAGCAGACCGCGCAAATGATCCTCATCGACATCGGCGACCTGCAAGATCTGCTCGATCCGCCGCACCTCGAAATTGGCTGCTTCAGGCCATAGGCGACGCAACAGCAATGCACTACCTTGCCATTCAAAGGGACGCTCGAAACTAAGACGCCAGCTGCGCTCGCCATTGAACTGCAGCAGTGGGCTGTAGGCCTCTTGCCTTTGCGGATGCAGCAACTGCCAACGCCCCTGACGTTGCCGAACTTCGTAGTAGGTGTTTTCGTGCCGCCACCATTGACGCTGACCATCGGTGTGTAAGCCATTGTCCAGCACCTGGGTGTGCTCAGGCACGTTTTGCGCAGCATAGGCGTCCAGGTCTTCAGACCACAGCCGTTTGGCACCGGCTTCTGTCTCGATAGGTACCAGACCTTCTACGAAATTGCTGCGATTGAACCCTCGTGCGATTGCTTGCCCTCCTGCGCCGACTACAACACCGACCGCCAGGATCTCGGCAACCCCCATCAAGTGTTCCAGGGCTTCATGCTGATGGCCCCGAGACCAATCACGGACGCCTTCGTAGGTCTGTGAAAGGACGTGCACAACCGTCTCTGCCAAAAGCAGAGTTCCCACCACAGGAACGAACAGGCCTGCCACATTGAGCATGAGCAGACCAACGTCTTTCATCTGCTCGATACGCCTCTCGGAGGCTGCGTGATCAGCATCCGCTGTTGGCACCAGGATTTTGCGCGCATCATCCTTGATACGCTCAATTTGACGAGCAGCCAAGGCCTCAAAAATATCGCTGGCACACACATCCCCGGAAGGCTCCAGATCAGGTGAAGGGTCCGCGAGCCTTTTGCCCAAGGTGTTAAGTAAGTTTGGCAAATGCTTGAGGGCGACCCTTGGGCGCAAGTACGCTTCAACGTCGCGCTTACGCAGGTCGATTGCCAAGTGGTCGTTCAACTGCAACCAGGAGTCGAAACACCGCAGCGAACGCTCTGGAGCGCCCGGCAAATACAGTAACACCCGCTGGACATGCCCTTGTGCGTCAAAATGCTCAAGGGCAAGTGCATCCTCCACTTCACAGCCCAGCAACTTAAATTGCAAGACCCGCCAGCTTGGGCCCGGCGTGTGGGGCCAGGTGGTGTCAGCCACCAACTGCCGTAACATCAGCAGGTCCGGTTGAGTAATTTCCCCTTTCATCGCAGCGATCTGCGCGGTTAAAGCCAGCCCTTTGCGCTTGTCCTGCGCCAAGGTCGATTGCATCCGCTCGTCAAACAGCTGTTCAAGATGAACCTGGTAGTCCTGACCTATATTTTGTTCGCGACAGAACAATAGGATGACATCCGTTTGATCGCTCACCAGGTCAGCGCGATTGGTCACCGGTTCAGGGTCTATGTCCGTAGTAGCCAAGCCTGAGCCCAGGTAAAAGCTCACGTCGGGCTCAAAGTTCTGCATCAATCGCTGCAAGGCCGGCGCGTGCACGAAAAGGATGTTGTCTTCTGGCAGCCTGTCTCCTGGAAACACCCGAAATGAGCGCCGCAACTCTCGCCAATAAAGGTCGCGAAGCTTTTGCGTCACACCAAAGACCTGCAACAAGGGTTCAAGCCGTTTGACGGCGAAGTCGTCCGGGGGAATGATCCCGGCAGTCAGCTGATGCAGTTGCTCCTGGCTCACATGGTGTGCTCGAAAGCAGTCGCGCAAGGTATTGATCTGTTCGGGTGAAGCCTCGGTCAGCCAGGCAGGCAAGCGCGTCTTAATGAAATCATCGGTGACATCGACGAGCTTTTCTGCCTCGAAGGGTGACGCAGCGCTGGATGGATTTAGCGTCATGACGGTCTTCCACGTGATGGATTGAAGCCGTCAAGCTTCCACTGCCAACGTCAGGGAATGCAGAAGGAAAGGGCTCGCTCTTAGCTCGGTGTCTGCCCTTGCAGGATCACCGTTCGATAATGCCCCGGATTGCAACCGAACCATTTGCGAAAAGCCTTGTAAAACGAACTGCTGTCAGCGAAACCAAGACGCTCGGCGATCTCGGCGAACCCCAACTCGACCTCGGCTAGCCAGGTAATCGCCAGTTCGCGTCGGACACTGTCCTTGAGGCCTTGATAGGTCTGCCCTTCCTCGGCCAAGCGACGGCGCAAGGTTGAAGCAGACAGACAAAGGTGGCGCGCCAGGCTATCGGCATCGGGCCAGTTGCCAGGGTTCATCTGTCGAAGATCCTGGCGAATTCGCCGAGCCAGGCTGGCCGGGTCGCGGTACTTGACCAGAATATTACCGGGCGCTTCGGCGAGAAAACGCTGCAATTCTTCCTCGCTGCGCCGCAGCGGCAGGTCGAGGCAATCCGCGGCGATGATCATCCGCGTGCGTGGGCGATTGAACTGCAGGTTTTCCGAGAACATCACCCGGTAATCATCGCAGAAAGGCGGTTCGTCGCAGCGCAGTTCGATGGCCAGGATCGGAATCCGCCGCCCTGCCAGCCAGCAGGCGACACCGTGGACGATCATCCAAAAGGTGAAATAGGTAAAGGCACGGCGCGGCTGTTCACGCGGTTCACCGATAACGATCTCGGCAAGACTCTGCTGGCGCACCAAGGCCGGCTGCAGGTCTTCGAGCATTAACGACAGGAAGGTCAAGGCCGTGTCCAACCCGGCAGCCAGGGTCGGCTGAGCCATTGCCGCCCGGCACAGAAAGGCCAGGCTGCCAGGACGTAAACCGCGCGGGTCCATGCCGAAGAATTCGTCATTGCAACGCCGCGCCAGCAAACGCCAGAGCTGTGCATAGGCGCTGGCTGGGACCCGTGCATCGGCCTGTTCAAGCAGGCCTGGATCAATACCGATGCGGCTGAGCAACGCCGCGCTCGGCGCGCCCGGTGCACAGCTTTGCAGCAGCGCTTCGCGTACCAGTTGCATGGAGATGGTGTCTTTACCCGCCATCAGCTGTATTTCGCCTTACCTGTCTTGTTTGACGGCCATCTTAGGGGCCACCACAGAAAATGCCAGCGTCGCTTCATACCGTCGGTGCCAGGCTCAGGAACGCCTGGATCAGACGCAGTTCGCGGCGACGCTCCAGGCAGCCGATCATATGCTGATTGACCAACCCCGACCCGACAATCGGCCGTGCCACCACCCGCGGGTCATGACTGATCTCGACTGACGAGACGATGCCGATGCCAAGCTCTGCGGCAACTGCCTCGGTCACGGCCTCGCGACTGTCCAGTTCCAGCAGTACTCGTGGCTGGACCTCAGCATGCACACAGGCCTGGTCGAAGGTACGACGGGTGATTGAGCTGGGCTCGCGCAGCACCATGATTTGCCGGTCAAGCTCGGTGATCGGCAGTTGTTGAACCTCAGCCGCCCAAGGGTGACCTGCCGGCAACAAGGCGCAGATTCTTGATTCGCCCAGACTTTGCAGGTGCAGTCCTTTGCGCGGCTCGACCTCGGTCAACACCGCCACATCAGCATGTTCGCTTAGCAACGCAGCCAGGGTTTCCTGGGCATTACCCAACCGCAGATTGACGGTGATGCCGGGGTAACGTGCACGTAGCTGGGCGAGCATCGGCATAACCCGGTGCGGCCCGTCAGCGGCCACTTCCAGGCGTCCTGTGAGCAGTTGCCGATTGGCCTCAAGCATGGCCTGGGCTTCCTCGGCCAGGCCAAACATGGCCCGGGTGATCGCGGCCAGACGCGTGCCCTCCTCGGTCAACTCCACCCGTCGTGCCGTGCGCCGCAGCAAGGTGATCTGGTAGTGCTCCTCCAGGGCTTTGATGTGCCCGGTGACGGCCGGCTGGCTGATGAACAGCCGCGCCGCAGCACGGGTAAAACTGCCCTCACGGGCGACCGCATCAAACGCGCGGAGCTGAAACAAGTTCATATCTATCGGCCTGACTTATGGCTGGCATAACAACAAACAATTTGATTGATGACGCGCAGAATTGCAACGTAGGCCCCGTAGATTCAGCCCACCGCTTGTGAGGACCACCGGAATGAGTAACGCCCCAATCCTGCTGACCCCCGGCCCCCTGACCACCTCGTCCCGTACCCGCCAAGCGATGATGGTGGACTGGGGTTCATGGGACCGCGACTTCAACCAACTGACTGCCAGCCTGTGCGAGCAACTGCTGGCCATCGTCAACGGCGCCGACAGCCACCACTGCGTGCCGCTACAAGGCAGCGGTACCTTCGCTGTGGAAGCGGCGATTGGCACGCTGGTGCCGCGCGATGGCAAGGTCCTGGTGCTGATCAATGGTGCTTACGGTCAACGCCTGGCGAAGATCTGCAAGGTGCTGGGCCGCGCTTACAGCACCTTTGAAACGGCTGAAGACCAACCGACTACCGCTGAAGACGTAAGTCGCCTGCTGAGCGAAGACCCGAGCATCACCCATGTGGCGCTGATCCATTGCGAAACCAGCACCGGTATTCTCAACCCGTTGGCCGAGATTGCCGAGGTCATCGCCGGTCATGGCAAGCGTCTGATTATTGATGCCATGAGTTCATTCGGTGCACTGCCAATCGACGCTCGCGAAGTACCTTTCGATGCCCTGATTGCCGCCTCAGGCAAATGCCTGGAAGGCGTGCCCGGAATGGGCTTTGTCTTCGCCAATAAGGCGTCGCTGGCCGCAGCCGAGGGCAACTCGCCATCACTGGCCATGGACCTGCAGGATCAACATGCCTACATGGCCAAGACTGGCCAGTGGCGCTTCACCCCACCCACTCACGTTGTCGCGGCGTTGCACGAAGCATTGCTGCAATACAACGAAGAAGGCGGCCTGCCTGCGCGTCACCAGCGTTATGCGAACAACTGCAAGGCGTTGCTCGACGGCATGGCGGCAATTGGCTTGCGCAGCTTTCTGCCGACCGAGATCCAGGCTCCGATCATCGTGACCTTCCACGCCCCGAACGATCCACGCTATCAGTTCAAGGACTTTTACGAACGGGTCAAAGCCAAGGGATTCATTCTCTACCCGGGCAAGCTGACCCAGGTCGAAACCTTCCGTGTCGGTTGCATCGGCGTCGTCGGCCCGGATGGCATGCAAGCGGCAGTGAACGCGGTGGCCGAGGTATTGCGAGAAATGGAAGTACTGGACATCTAACGCGCCTGACACTCTTTCTAGGAATCTGCACATGAACTACAGCAACCCAACGCACCTGCAAGCGGCCATTCTTGACTGGGCTGGCACCGTGGTCGACTTCGGCTCCTTCGCCCCCACCCAGATCTTCGTCGAAGCATTCGCCGAGTTCGATATCGAAGTCTCCATCGAAGAAGCCCGTGGCCCGATGGGCATGGGCAAGTGGGACCATATCCGCACCCTGTGCAACCAACCGCAGATTGCCGAGCGCTATCGCAACGTGTTTGGCCGTACCCCGACAGACGATGACGTTACCGCTATCTATGAACGCTTCATGCCCTTGCAGATCGAAAAGATCGCCGTGCACTCCGCGCTGATCCCCGGCGCCCTGGACACGCTGACGGGCCTGCGCAAGGACGGCCTGAAGATCGGCTCCTGCTCCGGCTACCCGAAAGTGGTGATGGACAAGGTGGTAGCGCTGGCGGCGCAGAATGGCTATGTCGCCGACCATGTGGTCGCCACCGACGAAACCCCTAACGGTCGTCCGTGGCCGGCCCAGGCGCTGGCAAACGTGATTGCCTTGGGCATTGACGATGTGGCGGCCTGCGTCAAGGTCGACGATACCGTGCCTGGCATCCTTGAAGGTCGTCGCGCCGGCATGTGGACGGTGGCACTGGTGTGTTCGGGCAACGCTCTGGGCCTCACCTATGAAGGCTACCGCGCCCTGGCTTCAGACACACTCGACAGCGAGCGCAAGCGCATCCACACCCTGTTCGAGGGTTCGCGCCCGCACTACCTGATCGACACCATCAACGAACTACCGGACGTGATTGCCGATATCAACAAGCGTCTGGCGCGCGGGGAAATGCCGCAAGCGGTGTAAAACATCAGGGCCCTGTCGCCGACACGCTGGAAGCCGGCGTTGCCGGCGATAGGGCCAGCGCATTACTGCTGATGACGCTCGACCCACACCGCATACTTGTCAATGAAAGTCTGCAAAAAAGGGCGAGTTTTCTCCGACAGCTTGCCATCATCATCGAACAAGCTCGCCGCGCCGCCGATATAGGCCTCTGGCTGCTGCATGCAAGGCACATCGAGAAACACCAGCGACTGGCGCAGGTGATGGTTGGCGCCAAAACCGCCTACGGCACCCGGTGAAACGCTGATCACCGCACCCGGCTTGCCACTCCAGGCACTCTGTCCATAGGGCCTTGATCCCACGTCGATGGCGTTTTTCAACACCCCCGGTACCGAGCGGTTGTACTCCGGGGTGACAAACAAAACCGCGTCACTGCTGCGGATCTGCTCACGGAAGGCCTTGTAGGCTGCTGGCGGATCGACATCAATGTCTTCGTTGTACAGTGGCAAATCGCCAATCTCGACTATCTTCAACCGGAGGTTCGCGGGCGCGAGCTGCGAAAGTGCCAAGGCAACTTTGCGATTGAAGGATTCCTTGCGCAAGCTGCCGACGACGACGGCTACCGAATACACCTGACTCATGGCGATTTCCTGCATGTAGGACAAAGGAAGTTGTAGGTATAGATGATCTACCCCGCATCTGAAGTTTTTTTCCGCGCCCGCAAAACTTACCCGGCAAATCAGTGGTCTATGCCTGACAGAAAATTTTTAGAGGTTGCACGGTAAATGACAGCAGTACTGGTCGGACAGTTTCATGCACGGGACGCAGAAGGCCGCATCTACCCCGTTCATGAGTTCCAGGAAGCCACCCTTGAGGCCGACGGTAGTGCCACATCCCTACCTATCACCACCTATAAGCTGGCCATCGGTGACAAGGTCAATCACCTGGGCGAGAACCGTTTCGAGCTGGCCCGCAGCGGTGTCGAAATCATCCGCATTCCTTGATGCAGTCAACGGTATAGACTCGCCCCTGCACCCCGTTCTCCTGCTGCAGACCATGCACATCGGCGACGAAGCCGGGAAAACCGCTGTCAAACGCGGCGGCAAAGGTCAGGTAGTCAATGATTGAACGGGTCGCTTCGGTAAAGCGTTCGCCCGGCATGACCAATGGAATACCGGGGGGATACGGCACCAACATCACCGCGCTGATACGTCCGAGCAATTGCGTGATCGGCACCGCTTCCACCTCACCACGTACCATCCGGTCATAGGCATCGGCGGGTTTGATCACCACTTGCGGCAAACAGGCAAACAACTGCTTGAGCTGTTTGGCGATGCTGTTGCTGCGGTAGCAGGCGTGCAATTGATCGCACAGGTCACGCAAACCCAGTCCTTGATAGCGCACAGGGTCGAGTCGGGCGACGCTGGGCAGGCTCTCGAGTAGATCGGTGTTGGCGTCATAGTTGCGTTTGAACTCCAACAGCTCGGTAAGTAAGGTGCTCCACTTGCCCTTGGTGATCCCCATAGAAAACAGGACAAGGAAGGTGTAGAGCCCTGTCTTCTCCACCACCAAGCCACGCTCCCAGAGAAATTTGCTGACCACCGCAGCCGGGATGCCGTGCGCACTTAACGCACCCACCTCGTTGAGCCCGGGAGTGACCAGGGTGACCTTGATCGGATCGAGCAACACATAGTCATCGCTGACATCGCCAAAGCCGTGCCACTGCGCTTGTGGCTCAAGCAGCCAGTCGGCAGTACTCACCTGCTGCATACCTTCGACCTGCGGTGGTTGCCAGATACTGAACCACCAGTCATCGGCAGCCATATGCTCGCGCAAATTGGCCATGGCCCGGCGAAAGCTCAAGGCTTCGTCGAACATTTCCTGCATCAACGACCGCCCGGTTGGCCCTTCCATCATCGTTGAGGCCACATCCAGCGAGGCCAGAATGCTGTACTGAGGCGATGTGGAGATGTGCATCATAAATGCTTCATTGAAGCGATCACGGTCCAGCTGGCGAGCGCCGCCGTCCTGCACATGGATCATCGACGCCTGACTAAAGGCGGCCAACAACTTGTGGGTCGAGTGAGTGCTAAACACCAGCGGGCTGTCGGCACTGCGTGTCGTCCCCATGGCGTAGCGCCCGGCAAAGAACGGATGGAAAGGCGCGTAGGCGTACCAGGCCTCATCAAAATGCAGCACGTCGACACTACCGGCCAACACCTGCTTGATCAGTTCAGCGTTGTAGCACAGCCCGTCATAGGTGGAGTTGGTGACAACGGCCATTTTTACCTTCGGTGCCCGCCCCTGGGTCAAGGGGTTGGCCTCGATCTTGGCGCGGATCGATTCAGGGCTGAATTCACTCAGCGGAATCGGCCCGATGATACCCAGCTCGTTGCGCTCAGGGCACAGGTACAAGGGGATTGCGCCGGTCATGATGATCGCGTGTACCACCGACTTGTGGCAGTTGCGATCCACCAACACCAGGTCATCGCGACCGACCATCGCGTGCCAGACGATCTTGTTGGCTGTGGACGTACCGTTGATGACGAAGAAGGTGTGATCGGCACCAAAATTCTTTGCCGCGCGGGCTTCGGCCGCCGCCAGGGGCCCGGTGTGATCCAGCAACGAACCCAACTCAGGCACCGAAACAGAGAGGTCCGAACGCAAGGTGTTTTCACCAAAGAACTGATGAAACGCCAACCCCACCGGGCTCTTGCGATATGCCACACCGCCGCCATGCCCCGGGGTGTGCCAGGAATAGTTGGACTGGGCGGTGTGCTGCACCAGCGCTTTGAAAAATGGTGGCAGCAGGCCATCGAGGTAATTGTGTGCCGCCCGCGCCACTTGCCGGGCCAGAAACGGCACGGTGTCTTCGAACAGGTAGAGAATTCCGCGTAGCTGGTTCAGCTCGCTGATGACATCGGCAGAAGCGTTTTCCAATGTCACCTGTTCGCCCAAGGCGAAGATCGGCAGGTGCGGAGCACGTAACCGCGCCAAGCGAATCAGCTCGACCATGTTCTGCAACCAATGGCTGTTGTCGGCCGAGCCTTGAGCCGCAATCAGCATGCAGGCCAAGCCGTGATGGGTCGAGGCGACCAGGCGCCCCTCATCATAATCGACTGCCGGCACAATGCTGAAGCCGTCCTGGGCCAATTCCTGGGCAATGCCGCGCACCCGTTCGCCAGCGACCGTATCGGCCTTGATGTCACGGTGAACGATCAGGACAGGGAACTTGAGGTCCTTGTACATGAGGGGGCGCCTGCTGAAAATGACGGATCGGTCATTTCAGGGTAGAAGCTCGCCAGCCCCCTTGCGCAGTAATCTGCTTCAGTTTGCCTCGGACATCTGCTGCCACAACGCCGGGCCACCGGTCGACTTGGCAACCGCTTCCAGGCGCGCGAGGTGTGCTTCCAGCTCCTGCTCGGTGGCCTGAATAATGCGCCCTGGCTGACGCCCGGCGATACGGCGGATTTCACTGCCGCGACGCGATTCGCTGCCTTCCTCGCCATCGGCGCCCTGCCCCGCCAGCGACAAGCTGGTCTGGCCACCGGTCATGCTCAGGTAGACGTCGGCCAGCAACTCCGAGTCGAGCAACGCGCCGTGCAATTCACGGCCGGAGTTATCAATACCGTAGCGTTTGCACAACGCATCGAGGCTGTTGCGCTGCCCTGGGTGGCGCGAGCGGGCCATCATCAAGGTGTCGAGGATGGTGCAGTGCTGAGAGATATCGGCGCGTTCGTGCTGGCCGATCAGGGCAAACTCGTTGTTGATGAAGCCAACGTCGAACGCCGCGTTATGGATGATCAGCTGCGCGCCCTGAATGAAGTCGAAGAACTCATCAGCGACTTCAGCAAACCGCGGCTTGTCGATCAGAAAGGCATCAGTGATACCGTGGACGCCGATGGCGCCTTCGTCACTCTCACGGTCGGGCTGCAGGTAGACGTGAAAATGGCGCCCGGTCAGGCGCCGGCCCATCAGCTCGACACAACCGATCTCGATAACCCGGTGGCCATCAGTGACCGGCATACCGGTGGTTTCGGTGTCCAGGACGACCGACCTGTTGTTCTGAATCTCCACGCCGGTGGTCTCCTGTCGCGTACAGCTTGTCTGGTTAGCCCGCCATTCTACCTCAGCTTAAGGCCGAGTGGCGGCTGCTATGCTCAGCGCAGGCCGCGTACTTCGTCAACGCCGCGATTGGCCAGTTGGTCGGCACGCTCGTTACCGTGATGACCGATGTGCCCGCGCACCCATTTCCAGGTCACCTTGTGGCGGCCGACCTGTTCATCGAGCAACTGCCAGAGGTCGGCGTTCTTGACCGGTTCCTTGGCCGCAGTTTTCCAGCCACGCTTTTTCCAGTTGACCATCCACTCGTTGATGCCCTTCATCACGTATTGAGAGTCAGTCACCAACAACACTTCGCACTCACGCTTGAGTGCTTCCAGACCTTTGATCGCCGCCATCAACTCCATGCGATTGTTGGTGGTCTCCAGCTCGCCGCCCCACAATTCCTTTTCGACGCCCTTGCAGACCATCAGCACACCCCAGCCGCCGGGGCCAGGGTTGCCCTTGCAGGCACCATCGGTAAAGATCTCGACGCTATCGCTCATTTACAGCCTTTTCATCAATGATTGCGTACCGCGCCCAACGGCCCGGCACTTAAGGTTCGGAATGGCGCCGGTTGACCTTGGCCATCGGCAAAGGCAGTAATTT
Source organism: Pseudomonas sp. S06B 330 (assembly GCF_002845275.2). Taxonomy (NCBI): domain Bacteria; kingdom Pseudomonadati; phylum Pseudomonadota; class Gammaproteobacteria; order Pseudomonadales; family Pseudomonadaceae; genus Pseudomonas; species Pseudomonas tussilaginis. The sequence continues at coordinate 3,961,957 of NZ_CP088149.1, forward strand.
GCCCATTGGCTCACGGCGCTCCAGACGCAGTGGCCGCAAGCCGACCACCATTTTGCGCGCCACCAGCAGGTAGACACCGCCGCCGGCGCCTTGCCAACCGCCGGCAACCCGTTCCCAGCCGGCCAGGCGCTGCTGCCAGGCCGGGGACGCGAGCGGCGGACGATAGCACCCGAAGCGTCGTTTCTCCAGCGCGAAGCCCAGCAGGTTAAGCCAGTCGCCTACCCGTGACGGAGATATGCAACGTGCCTTGCGCAAGGCATCGTGGGCGAACACACGGCGCACCCCCCAACTGCTCCACGGATTGATACCGATGATCACCAGGTGGCCACCCGGCCGAACGCTGCTGGCCGCTTCGCGCAGCAGGCCATGGGGCGACAGGCTGAAATCCAGACCGTGCTGCAATACCACGACATCAGCGGCGTGTTCGCTCAAGGGCCAGGCCTGCTCTTCGCAGACAATTTCAACACCCGGTAACGGCGCGCCCAGGCGCACGTTGCGTTGCACTTGCGGGGCCTTGGGTGGTGGTTCGGCACAGGGACCGTAGTGCACCAGGTACCCCCCGAAGTAACGCCCCAACTCTTCCTCGAGCAGGCGTTGCTCCTCATGAAGCATTAACTGCCCCAGGGGGCCAGCGAACCAGTCGCGGGCCAGGCTGATCAGCTCAAGCCACTGCGGATCGGCCTGAGCAAAGGCTTGATCGGTCATTGCAGTCTCCCTTGAAGGTTCTCGACAGCGTGCATAGCTACTAAGATGCACCCATGTCCAACGTTTGGCGAATCGCACCATGATACAGATCGACGCCCTACCCGCTTTCAGCGACAACTACATCTGGTTGTTACAGGATTCTGCCAACCAGCGTTGTGCGGTGGTCGACCCGGGCGACGCGGCCCCCGTGCTGGCCTGGCTTAAGGCCCATCCAGGCTGGCAACTGAACGACATTCTGGTCACCCACCATCACCACGACCATGTCGGCGGTGTCGAGCAGCTCAAGGCGGCCACCGGTGCGCGGGTATGCGGCCCCGTACACGAGACGATCCCCGGCCGTGACCTGGCGCTGGACGATAACGCCAGCGTGCGCGTGCTCGATCTGGATTTCCAGGTCATTGCCGTACCCGGACACACCTTGGGACACATTGCTTATTATTGCGGGCAAAGCGCTACTCCGCTGCTGTTCAGTGGCGACACTCTGTTCGCCGCAGGCTGCGGCCGGTTGTTCGAAGGCACGCCCGAGCAAATGCACCATTCCCTGGAGCGCCTGGCAGCCCTGCCGCCTCAGACCCTGGTGTACTGCACCCATGAGTACACCTTGAGCAACCTGCGTTTTGCCAAAGCGGTGGAGCCAGAAAACCAGGACATTGCCCAACGCTTCGACGACGTTACCCGCCTTCGCGAGCACGATCGCATCACATTGCCATCAACGCTGGCACTGGAAAAGCTCACCAACCCCTTTTTGCGCACCTCCGAAACATCCGTTAAAGAAAAACTAGACGAACGGAATACCCTTATAAACCCTACGCCAAGTACTGTTTTTGCTGGGTTACGGGCTTGGAAGGACAGGTTCTAAACAGCGCCTGCTAGGACCTGGAAGTTCTCAAAGGTTGACCGCAGGGGGGCTGCTTTCTAGAATCGCCCGACATTTTTGCCCGGAACTTTGTCCCAGCCAATGTCGTCGAATAGCCGCAGAACCTTCAATTCCGTCGCCCTGACGCGCCTGGTCCAAGCCAGTGCGCTGGCCCTGGCCGCCACCCTGGTGGGCTGCCAGAGCACCCGTCAGCTCGACGAATCCGAGAGCGTTCGCGCGCACAACTACCAGGCTCGGATGAAGCAAAAGCCGCTGATCGTCCCGGTCAAACAAGCCGAGCAGGAGCCCCAGGATGTCTGGGAGCGCATGCGCCAAGGCTTCGCCCTGCAAGACGACATGGCCGTCAACCCGCGCATCGAACAGCAACGCCTGTGGTTCGCCAGCAACCCCTCCTTCCTGGAAACCGCTGGCGACCGTGGCAGCCTGTACATCCATTACATCGTCGAGCGCCTCGAAGAGCGCAACATGCCGCTGGAGCTAGCGCTGCTGCCGGCAATCGAAAGCGCCTACAACCCGATGGCTTACTCCCGGGCCCATGCCGTAGGGTTGTGGCAGTTCATCCCGTCCACCGGCCGTCACTTCAACCTGCGCCAGACCAGCTTCTACGACGGTCGCCGTGACATTACCGCCTCGACCAACGCCGCCCTCAACTACCTGTCGCGCCTGCACGACATGTTCAATGGCGACTGGCTGCTGGCGCTGGCGGCCTATAACGCTGGCGAAGGCACGGTCAGCCGGGCGATCGAACGCAACGAACGACTGGGTTTGCCGACCGACTACTGGAACCTGCCGCTGCCGCAGGAAACCCGTAACTATGTGCCCAAGCTTCTGGCCCTGTCACAGGTGGTCATGACGCCGCAAGCGTACGGCATAAACCTCAACCCGATTGCCAACGAACCCTATTTCGAAGCCGTCGCCATCAAGGATCGCCTGGACCTGTCGCGTGTAGCCGCTCTGGCCGAGATTGATGAAGACGAGATGCTGCAGCTCAACCCGGCGTTCAAGAAGCGCATGACGGTTGATGGCCCGCAGCAACTGCTGGTGCCGACTGCCAAGGCGCAGCTGCTGACGGCCAGCCTGTCGAACATGAAGCCGGATGAACTGCTGTCGTTGCAGCCGAAAAAAGCCGTGTTCGAAGCAGCACTGGCCGAGGCCGCACCACGCACCACGACCACCCGCAGCAGCCGCTACCGGGTCAAGCACGGCGACAACCTGGGCAGCATCGCCAAGGCCAACAAGGTCAGCGTCAAAGACCTGCAGCGCTGGAACAAATTGTCGGGCCATAGCCTCAAGGCCGGCCAGACCCTGGTCATGCAAAGCGCCCAGCCAGTCGGCAAAAACCAGAAAAAATCCACGCAGTACAAGGTACGCAAAGGCGACTCCCTGTACGCGGTGGCCAAGCGTTTCAACGTCGAGATGCAGCACCTCAAACGCTGGAATCCTCGTAGTGGTCACGCCCTCAAGCCAGGCCAGACCCTGACCGTTTACCTCCCGCACTAAGCAACAGGCTCCGTGCGATAAGCCGGAGCCAGCCTCACCGTCCTGGCGGACCTCTTTTTCCAGCCGATACAAGCTGTTACTGTAGCTGGAACAAAGCCCAAGCCGCCTGGATCGGATCGCCGACTTGATACGTCCCCTCCTGTTGCTGTCATTCAGCCTGGTCTTGAGCTTTCCCGCGGGCGCCACAATCAGCGAAAGCCATGGTTACGCCCAGTTCGGCACGCTCAAGTATTCAGCCAAGTTCACCCATTTCGACTGGGTCAATCCGCAAGCGCCCAAGGGCGGCACCTTGCGTGCCATGGCATTTGGCACGTTCGATACCCTCAACCCGTACACGTTCAAGGGTTCAAGCCCGGTCACCACGCCAAACTTCCTCCAGTATGGGGTCACCGAGCTCAATGAGCCGTTAATGGTCGGTACCGGTCAGTACGATCCCTCAGGGGATGAACCGACATCGAGTTACGGGCTGATCGCCGGCTCCGTGGAGTACAGCGAGGACCGCAGCTGGGTGGTGTTCAATCTGCGCCCGGAAGCACGCTTCCATGACGGCCATCCGATTACCGCCAGCGACGTGGCGTTTTCCTATCGCACCCTGCTCAAGGAAGGTCACCCGATCTACCGCACCAACCTGCAGGAAGTGAAACGGGTCGACATCCTCAACCCGCGGCGTATTCGCTTCGTGTTCAAGCGTGCCGGCAATCCCTTGCTGATCCTGCGCCTGGGCGAAATGCCGGTACTGCCAGCACACTACTGGAAAGGTCGCGACTTCAAGGCCACCACCTTTGAGCCGCCACTGGGCAGCGGCCCCTACCGCATCAGCCAGGTCCAGCCGGGGCGCCGCCTGGTGTTCGAGCGGGTCAAGGATTACTGGGGCAAGGACCTTGCGGTTAACCGTGGGAAATACAACTTCGCCCGGGTCGAGTACGAGTTTTACCGCGACAGCGCCGTGGCCTTCGAAGCGTTCAAAGCCGGTGAGTTCGATATCTACATCGAGCACCAGGCCAAGAACTGGGCCAACGGCTACAACTTCCCGGCAGTACGTCGTGGCGAGGTGATCAAGGCGCAGATCCCGCACAAGATCCCAACCCAGACCCAAGGCCTGTTCATGAACAGCCGCCGCCCAGCCTTCAGCGATGCCAGGGTCCGCCAGGCACTGGGTTTGATGCTGGATTTCGAGTGGACCAACCGCGCCTTGTTCAGCAGCGCCTACCGCCGCGCCACCAGCTATTACCCAAACAGCGAATTTGCCGCCAGCGGTCTGCCGGTGGGCAAAGAGTGGCTATTGCTTGCGCCCTACCGCGAGCAATTACCAGCAGCCATGTTTACCGAACCTTACAAGGTCAGCCACACCGACGGGCGCGGCATCAATCGCCAGACCCTGCGCCAGGCCCTCAAGCTGTTGGCCCAGGCGGGCTGGAAGCTCAACGGCCAGCGCCTGCTCGATAGCAACGGCACGCCGCTGAAACTTGAACTGTTGCTGGTCAATCCGAACCTGGAGCGGATCCTGCAACCTTATGTCGAAAATCTTGCCAGCATTGGCATCGACGCGCGCTTGCGCACCGTAGACCGAGCTCAGTACAAACAACGTCTGGACCAGTTCGACTTCGACATGATTCTGATGACCCTGAGCCAGACCCTTAGCCCCGGCCTTGAGCAGTGGCTGTACTTTCACTCAAGCCAGGCCTCGACCAAAGGCAGCAAGAACTATGCTGGCGTGAAAGACCCGGTGATCGATCACCTGCTCGACACCCTGCTCGCCGCCCAAAGCCGCGATGAACAAGTGGCAGCGGCACGCGCCCTGGACCGGACGCTACTCTGGCAGCACTACATGATTCCCAACTGGTACCTGGACAATCACCGCCTGGCCTACCGCAACCGGTTCGCCTTCGTCACCACGCCGCCCTACACCCTGGGGCTCAATAGCTGGTGGATAAAGCCTTCGGAGAACACCCAATGATGTCACTGCCCCGCCTGCCCCTGAAGGCCTGCGCCCTGCTGCTGACCTGTCTGAGTGCCCAGGCACTGGCCGCCCCGCAACACGCCCTGACCCTGTATGACGAAGCGCCCAAGTACCCAGCCAACTTCAAGCACTTCGATTACGTCAATCCGGATGCCCCCAAAGGCGGCACCTTTCGCCAGGCCGGTTTCGGCGGCTTCGACAGCCTAAACCCGTACATCAACAAGGGCGTTCCGGCCGACGACATCGGCCTAATCTATGACACCCTGATGACCCAAAGCCTGGACGAACCCTTCACCGAGTACGGCCTGGTGGCCGGCAAGATCGAGAAGGCCCCGGACAACAGCTGGGTGCGCTTCTACCTTCGCCCTGAAGCGCGCTTTCACGATGGCCACCCGATTCACGCCGACGACGTGGTGTTCACCTTCAACACCTTAATCAAACAGGGCGCACCGCTGTTTCGTGGCTATTACGCTGACGTTGCCGAGGTTATCGCTGAAGACCCACAGCGCGTCCTGTTCAAGTTCAAGCACAATAACAACCGCGAGTTACCACTGATCCTCGGCCAGCTGCCGGTGCTGCCCAAGCATTGGTGGGAAGGCCGTGACTTCACCAAGGGCAACCTGGAAGTTCCGCTGGGCAGCGGTCCGTACCAGGTTGCAGAGGTCAAGGCTGGACGCTCGATCCGCTATGAAAGGGTCAAGGACTACTGGGGCAAGGACCTCGCCGTCAATCGTGGTTTCTACAACTTCGATGTCATGACCACCGACTACTACCGCGACAATTCAGTGGCCCTCGAAGCACTGAAGGCTGGTCAGTTCGACTACCGCCTGGAAACTGCAGCCAAAAGCTGGGCCACCGCTTACGACGTGCCTGCCGTGAGGCAAAAGCGCCTGATCCTGGAAGAGCTCCCCAACGGCAACCCGACCGGCATGCAGGGATTTGTCTACAACATACGCCGCCCGGTGTTCCAGGATGTGCGTGTTCGGGAGGCGTTGAGCCTGCTGCTGGACTTCGAATGGACCAACAAGCAGCTGTTCAACGGCGCCTATACCCGCACCCGCAGTTACTTCGAGAATTCCGAAATGGCCGCCCGCGGGCTGCCGGATGAAGCCGAACTGAAGATTCTGGAACCGCTGCGCGGCAAGGTCCCCGAGCACGTCTTCACGCAAGCCTTCAGCAACCCTGTCACCGACGGCAGCGGCATGATCCGCGAGCAACAGCGCAAGGCCTACAAGCTGCTGCAGGATGCCGGCTGGCGCATTGTCGATGACAAGATGGTCGATGCTCAGGGCAAACCGGTATCGATCGAGTTTCTCGTCGCCCAGACCGAGTTTGAGCGCGTGTTGCTGCCGTTCAAGCGCAACCTGTCTGACCTGGGCATCGAGCTGGTGATCCGCCGCGTCGATGTCTCGCAATACATCAACCGCCTGCGCTCACGGGATTTCGACATGATTGTCGGCGGTTTCCCGCAATCCAACTCGCCAGGAAACGAACAACGCGAATTCTGGCAGAGTGCCGCTGCGGACAACCCCGGCAGCCGCAACTTCATCGGCTTGAAAGACCCGGCCATCGACAGCCTGGTCGAAGACCTGATCAACGCCGACTCGCGTCAGAGCCTGATCGAACACTGCCGCGCCTTGGACCGCGTCCTGCAATGGGGCTACTACCTGATCCCCAACTGGCACATCAAGACCTGGCGGGTCGCCTACTGGAACCACATAGGTCATCCCAAGGTATCGCCCAAGTACGACATTGGCATCAACACCTGGTGGATCAAGCCGGACGTCGAGCCTGCCGTGCCACTGACGCCAGACACTGCGCCAACCGAAGGGGCGCACTAGTATGCTGGCCTATATCTTTCGCCGTTTGCTGCTGATCATTCCGACGCTGCTCGGCATCCTGGTCATCAACTTCATCATCATCCAGGCCGCTCCTGGCGGCCCGGTCGAGCAGATGATCGCCAAGCTCGAGGGCTTCGAAGGCGCCACCAGCCGTATCGCCGGTGGTGGCGCCGAAGTGTCGGTAGCCGGCTCCAACTACCGCGGCGCTCAAGGCCTGGACCCGGCCCTGATCAAAGAAATCGAAAAGATGTATGGCTTCGACAAGTCGGCGCCGGAACGTCTGTGGATCATGATCAAGAACTACGCCCACCTGGATTTTGGCGACAGTTTCTTTCGTGATGCCAAGGTTATCGACCTGATCATCGAGAAGATGCCGGTGTCGATCTCCCTGGGGTTGTGGAGCACGCTGATCATGTACCTGGTGTCGATCCCTCTGGGCATCGCCAAAGCCACCCGCCACGGCAGCCATTTCGATGTCTGGACCAGTTCGGCAATCATCATCGGCTATGCGATTCCGGCGTTTCTGTTCGCTATTTTGCTGATCGTCCTGTTCGCCGGTGGAAGCTACCTGGATTGGTTCCCGTTGCGCGGGCTGACCTCGAATAACTTCGATGAGCTCAGCACCGCTGGCAAGATCCTCGACTACTTCTGGCACCTGGTCCTGCCCGTTACCGCTCTGGTAATCGGCAACTTTGCCACCATGACCTTGCTGACCAAGAACAGCTTCCTCGATGAGATCAACAAGCAGTATGTGGTCACCGCCAAGGCCAAGGGTCTGAGCCCGAACCGGGTGCTGTATGGCCATGTGTTTCGCAACGCCATGCTGCTGGTCATCGCCGGTTTTCCGTCGGCCTTCATCGGCATTTTCTTTACCGGCTCGCTGCTGATCGAGGTGATCTTCTCCCTTGACGGCCTCGGCCTGATGAGTTTTGAGGCCGCCATCAATCGCGACTACCCGGTGGTTTTCGGCACCTTGTTCATCTTCACCCTGCTGGGCCTGGTGGTGAAACTGATCGGCGACCTGACCTACACCCTGGTCGATCCACGTATTGATTTCGGCAGCAGGGAGCACTGATATGAACCTGTCCCCGCTCAACCGTCGACGCTTCGAGCGCTTCAAGGCCAACCGCCGTGGCTGGTGGTCGTTATGGCTGTTCCTGATCCTGTTTGGCCTAAGCCTGGGCGCCGAACTGATCGCCAACGACAAGCCCTTGGCCGTGCGTTACGACGGCGAATGGTATTTCCCGGCGCTCAAGCGCTACCCGGAAACCACCTTCGGCGGCGAATTTCCACTGGAGGCCAACTACAAGAGCCCCTACATCCGTGAATTGCTGGCCGCCAAGGACAGCTGGGTGCTGTGGGCGCCGATCCCATTCAGCTACCAGAGCATCAACTACGACCTCAAGGTCCCCGCCCCTGCGCCCCCCTCGACGCAGAACTGGCTGGGTACCGACGACCAGGGCCGTGACGTGCTCGCCCGGGTCATTTACGGCTTTCGCATCTCAGTGCTGTTCGCCCTGACCCTGACCATTCTCAGCTCGATCATCGGCGTGCTGGCGGGCGCCCTGCAGGGGTTCTATGGCGGCTGGGTGGATCTGGCCGGGCAACGCTTCCTGGAGATCTGGTCGGGCCTGCCAGTGCTGTACCTGCTGATCATCCTCGCCAGCTTCGTCCAACCGAACTTCTGGTGGCTACTGGGGATCATGCTGCTGTTTTCCTGGATGAGCCTGGTGGATGTCGTGCGCGCTGAATTTCTGCGTGGGCGCAACCTCGAGTATGTCCGTGCAGCACGTGCCCTGGGTATGCAGGACGGTCCGATCATGTTCCGGCATATCCTGCCCAACGCCATGATCTCGACCATGACCTTCATGCCGTTCATCCTCACCGGCGCCATTGGCACCCTGACCGCCCTGGACTTCCTCGGCTTCGGCTTGCCGCCCGGCGCGCCATCTCTGGGTGAGCTGGTGGCTCAAGGCAAGTCCAACCTGCAAGCGCCGTGGCTGGGTATCAGTGCCTTTGCCGTACTGGCGCTGATGCTCAGCCTACTGGTGTTTATTGGTGAATCCGCCCGCGATGCCTTCGACCCGAGGAAATAAAATGAGCAACGAAACCTTGATCGAAGTGCGCGACCTGGCTGTCGAGTTCACCTCAGGTGATCAGGTCCAGCGCGTGGTCGAAGGCATCAGCTTCGACATTCGCCGTGGCGAAACCCTGGCTTTGGTCGGCGAGAGCGGTTCAGGCAAGTCAGTGACCGCCCATTCGATTCTGCGCCTTTTGCCCTACCCGCTGGCCCGTCACCCGTCCGGGACCATTCATTACGAAGGGCGCGACCTACTGACCCTGGATGAAAAGCAGATGCGCGGCATTCGTGGCAACCGCATCGCGATGATCTTTCAGGAGCCGATGACGTCGCTCAACCCGCTGCACAACATCGAAAAGCAGATCAACGAGATCCTGCTATTGCACAAAGGCCTGCGCGGCAAGGAGGCCACTGCACGCACGCTGGAGCTGCTTGACCTGGTAGGCATCCCTGAGCCACACAAACGCCTCAAAGCGTTGCCACACGAGCTCTCAGGAGGCCAGCGACAGCGAGTAATGATCGCCATGGCATTGGCGAACGAACCGGAGCTACTAATTGCCGACGAACCGACCACGGCACTGGACGTCACCGTCCAGCTGAAGATCCTTGAATTGCTCAAGTCGCTGCAGGCACGCCTGGGCATGTCGCTGCTGCTGATTAGTCATGACCTGAATCTGGTCAAGCGCGTCGCGCATCGGGTATGTGTGATGCAGCGCGGCTGCATCGTCGAACAGGCCGACTGCGCGACGCTGTTCCACAGCCCCAAACATGCCTACACGCAGATGCTTCTAGGTGCCGAGCCCAGCGGCGGCCCCGCCGACAACCCGGCAGGTAAGCCGATGCTTGAGGTTGAAGACTTGCGCGTCTGGTTCCCGATCAAAAAGGGGCTACTGCGGCGCACCGTCGATCACGTCAAGGCGGTCGACGGCATCAACTTCAGCCTGCCTCAGGGACAGACCTTGGGCATCGTCGGTGAAAGCGGCTCGGGCAAATCCACCCTGGGCCTGGCAATCCTGCGGCTGCTGGGCAGCCAGGGCGCCATTCGCTTTCAGGGCACCGCCCTTGAAGGTTTGAATCAACAACAGGTACGCCCCTTGCGGCGGCAAATGCAGGTGGTCTTCCAGGATCCCTTCGGCAGCCTCAGCCCGCGCATGTGCGTCAGTGACATCGTTGGCGAAGGCCTGCGCATTCATCGCATGGGCACAGCAGCCGAACAAGAGCAAGCAATCATTGCCGCCTTGCAGGAAGTAGGCCTGGACCCTCAGGCCCGCCATCGCTATCCCCATGAGTTTTCCGGTGGCCAGCGCCAGCGCATCGCCATCGCCAGGGCCCTTGTGCTCAAACCGGCGCTGATCCTCCTGGACGAACCCACCTCGGCCCTGGACCGCACGGTGCAACGACAAGTGGTCGAGCTGTTGCGCTCACTGCAGAGCAAGTACAACCTGACCTACCTGTTCATCAGCCATGACCTCGCGGTGGTCAAAGCCTTGAGCCATCAGTTGATGGTGGTCAAGCAAGGCAAGGTGGTGGAACAAGGTGCCGCAGCGGATATCTTTGCTGCACCGCAACATGCCTATACCCGGCAGTTGCTCGAAGCCGCCTTCCTGGCCCCTGCCACGCGGTAGGAGCAACTGTCTGTCACCTAGTTAATGTGGGAGCTGGCGATGGGGCGCGTAGCGCCCCTGGCCCGATCGCAGCCTCACGGCAGCGGCTACAACGGGGCAGCCAAGGTTGCCCCGTCGCCACAAAAAAGGCCGCTTACGCGGCCTTTTCTGTTTCAAGCACGGATCACTCAGTAGCGAGTGATATCCGCTTTGGCTTCCAGCTGCTTGCGGTAAGCAGCAAAGTCCTGCTGACCCGCACGCGACGCGAGGAAGCGGCGATAGGTCGCTTTCTCTTCGTCGGTAGCCGAAGCACCTTCGTTGACACCATTCAGGCGCAGTACAACCAAGCTGCCATCATTGAGGGCAACACTGCTGTAGACCGGCTTGTCCTTGGCCTCAGGCTTGCTCATGCGGAACACCGCCTGCAGCTCGACCGGATCGATGCCCTCCTGACTGCGAGAGACCGCCTCCTGAACCTTCCAGCTTTGACCTTCCTGGCTAGCGTCAGCGGCGATACTGCCGTCACGCAGGCCAGCGATCAGCGCATCAGCCTTGGCTTTCACAACAGCAGTCGCCTGCTCCTGAGCCAGGTGCTTGCGAATGCTTTCGGAGACCAGCTCCAGACCCAGTTGCTCTGGCTTGCGGTGCTCTTTGACGCGCAGTACCACGATGGTTTCCGGATCCAGCTCGATGGCAGTGCTGTTGGCGCCCTCTTCCAGTACTTCCTTACTGAAAGCAGCCTGAACCACAGCACGGTTGGCCGTGATACCTTCGCCACCTTCACGGCCGAACGCCGGAGCGGTCTGCACCTTCAGGCCCAGTTCTTGGGCTGGCTGAGCCAGATCGGACGCTTCGAATGCAGCGTCTTCCAGCTGCTTGGTCACTTCGACAAAGCGCTGTTCAACCTGCTGGGTCTTCAGCTCACGGGTCAGCTTGTCCTTGAGGCTGGCGAACGTCGGCACTTCAGGGGCCTGTACATCCAGCAGCTTGATCAGGTGGAATCCGTACTCAGTGCGTACCGGCGCCGATACCTGATCCTTGTTCAGCGCATACAGCGCCTCTTCGAAGGCTGGGTCATAGACGCCCTGCCCGGCGTAACCAAGGTCACCGCCATTATTGGCCGAACCTGGATCCTGGGAGAATTCCTTGGCCAGGGTGGCGAAGTCTTCACCTTTGGCCAGACGCTGCTGGATCTCTTCGATCTTCGCTTTGGCCTGGGCTTCGTTCACCTTGTCGTTGACTTCGATGAGGATGTGCGCGGCATGACGCTGCTCGGCCAGATTCGCGATTTCTTTCTCGTACAGTGCCTTGAGCTCGCCTTCATCGACAGTAACCTGATCGAAGAATGCCGATTTCTTCAGTTCAATGTAGTCAATGACCACTTGATCCGGGCTCATGAACTCTTTGGCGTGCGCGTCGTAGTGCACCTTGATCTGTTCGTCGGTCACCTTGACTGCAGCTGGGTCAGCTTTGAAGGTCAACGAAGCAAAATCACGGGTCTGCTTCTCCAGGCGGGCAAACGCATTGACCTGGTCATCGGTGACAAAACCGCTGCCGGCCAGGCCTGCGCGCAGTTGTCCGATAAGCATTTCCTGAGCCAGCATTTCGCGGAATTGCAGACGGCCGTAGCCCATCTGGCGAATGACCTGATCAAAACGCTCGGCACTGAACTTGCCATCAACCTGAAACTCAGGTGTCTGCAGGATCAGTTGGTCAAGCGCAGCTTCGGAGAAGGCGAACTTGGCGTCTTCAGCGCCCTGAAGCAGCAGCTTGCGGTCGATCAAACCTTTGAGTGCCGCTTCGCGCAGCATTTTATCGTCGAGCAACGATGGATCGAAATCCTTGCCCAGCTGTTGCATCAACTGCCGACGTTGCATGTCGACGGCCTGGCTCAGCTCGTTCTGGCTAATGGTTTCACCATTGACCTTGGCAGCGTCCTGGCTGTTGGTGGTGGCCTGGAAGATGGCATCGAAGCCGGTCAGTGCCATCAAGGCTACGATGACACCGATGATGGTCTTGGCAATCCAACCTTGTGAATTGTCCCTGATATTCTGCAGCATGCGTCCCCCAGAAACGGTTGTACTGAATGAAACAACCGTGGAGCGTGGGTAGATTCCTCATAGAAGAAAGGCGCATCCGAAGATGCGCCTTCTCGTAACCGGCCAAACATCAGGTGCTTTTAAGCATTTCCCGAGGTTCAGCAACCAAGCCAGGCATGAGCCTGGCTTGGTTAGGCGTAAGCCTGAAGGAAGGTCTTAGTTGACGGCTTCTTTCAGAGCCTTGCCAGCCTTGAAGCCTGGCTTCTTGGCAGCAGGGATTTCCAGAGTCTTGCCGGTTTGCGGGTTGCGGCCGGTGCGAGCTGGGCGATCGGTGACGGAGAAGGTACCGAAACCTACCAGTACCACGGAATCACCTGCCTTCAGGGCGCCGGTGACGGATTCGATTACTGCGTCCAGCGCTTTGCCAGCGCTCGCTTTCGAAATATCAGCAGATGCGGCGATAGCGTCAATCAGTTCCGACTTGTTCACTCTAAGTCCCCTTATATCTCTATTGAGTTTGTTTCTAAGTATGTAATGAAAAGCTAAACGAGCGCTGGGTGGCCTAATGACGCTTAAGTGCCGCTTTATAACAAGGGCCTGAAAATACTGTCAAGAAAGCCCCCCAGCCAAATACGTACTAATGCGTGCTAATTCTTTCCTTGGAATCGCTGTCGCGCTTTTCATCCTTGGCGACAATCTCGGGAGCCACATCTGGCAAGGGCTCCGGGGCGTATTGCAGCGCAATTTGGAGGACTTCGTCAATCCATTTGACCGGTTTAATCTGAAGATCCTGCTTAATATTCTCAGGAATTTCCTTCAAATCGCGCACATTCTCTTCAGGAATGATCACAGTCTTGATCCCACCACGGTGCGCGGCCAGCAGTTTCTCTTTCAAACCGCCGATAGCCAACACCTGTCCACGCAAGGTGATTTCACCGGTCATGGCGACATCCGCGCGCACTGGAATCTGCGTCAGGGCCGAGACCAGGGCAGTGCACATGCCGATACCGGCACTTGGACCATCCTTGGGCGTCGCCCCTTCGGGCATGTGGATGTGGGTGTCGCGCTTCTCGTGGAAGTCAGCCGGGATACCCAAGCTTCTCGCCCGGCTACGGACAACGGTCTGCGCTGCGGTAATCGACTCGACCATGACATCGCCCAGAGAGCCGGTCTTGATCAATTGACCTTTACCCGGAATCACAGCGGCTTCAATGGTCAGCAACTCACCACCGACCTGGGTCCAGGCCAGACCGGTAACCTGACCGACCTGATCCTGCTGTTCGGCCAAGCCATACCGGAACTTGCGCACTCCAAGGAAGTGCTCCAGCTGCTCACCAGTGACCTTGACGGCCACCTGCTTGAGGCCAGCATGCTCTTTGACCACCTTGCGGCAGACCTTGGCAATCTGGCGTTCCAGGCCCCGTACACCGGCTTCACGGGTGTAGTAGCGGATGATGTCACGGATGGCCGTGACGTCGACTTCCAGCTCACCCTTTTTCAGGCCGTTGGCCTTGATCTGCTTAGGTGTCAGGTACTTGACCGCGATGTTGATCTTCTCGTCTTCGGTGTAGCCCGGCAGACGGATGACTTCCATCCGGTCCAGCAACGCTGGCGGGATATTCATCGAGTTGGAGGTGCAGAGGAACATCACATCGGAAAGGTCGTAATCGACTTCCAGATAGTGATCGTTGAAGTTGTGATTCTGCTCGGGATCGAGCACCTCAAGCAACGCCGACGCCGGGTCGCCACGCATGTCGCTGCCCATCTTGTCGATTTCATCGAGCAAGAACAACGGGTTGCGAACACCAACCTTGGTCATTTTCTGAATCAGGCGACCCGGCATCGAGCCGATGTAGGTACGCCGGTGACCACGGATCTCGGCTTCGTCACGCACACCACCCAAGGCCATGCGCACAAACTTGCGATTGGTCGCACTGGCGATGGATTCTGCCAGGGAGGTTTTACCCACACCCGGAGGACCGACCAGGCACAGTACAGGACCACGGATTTTCTTCACCCGCTTCTGCACGGCGAGGTATTCAAGGATGCGTTCCTTGACCTCTTCCAGGCCGTAATGGTCAGCGTCGAGAATCTCTTCTGCCTTGGCCAGGTCCAGGCGCACCTTGCTCTGGGCCTTCCACGGCACCTGAACCAGCCAGTCCAGATACGAACGTACGACAGTGGCCTCAGCCGACATCGGCGACATTTGCTTGAGCTTGTTCAGCTCGGCCTGAGCCTTGGCATAGGCATCTTTTGGCAGACCCGCGGCGTCGAGACGCTTTTTCAGCTCTTCGACTTCGTTATGGCCTTCTTCGCTGTCGCCGAGTTCTTTCTGAATGGCCTTCATTTGCTCATTCAGGTAGTACTCGCGCTGGCTGCGCTCCATTTGCTTTTTGACCCGTCCGCGGATGCGCTTCTCGACCTGCAGCAGGTCAATTTCAGCATCCAGCAAGGCCATGACGTGCTCAACACGGGTGGCCAGATCGAGAATTTCGAGGATTTCCTGCTTCTGCTCGATTTTCAGCGCCATGTGCGCGGCCATGGTATCGACCAGGCGCCCTGGCTCGTCGATGCTGTTGAGCGACGAGAGGACTTCAGCCGGGACTTTTTTGCCCAGCTGAACGTATTGTTCAAATTGTGACAACAAGCTACGAACGAAGACTTCAGACTCGCGCTCGGCGGTCTGCGACTCGTCAATCAGCGAAACCTCGGCACGAATATGGCCATCGACTTCGTTGAAACGCTCGACTGCACCACGCTGCTCGCCCTCGACCAGGACCTTGACGGTGCCATCGGGCAGTTTCAGCAGTTGCAGGACAGTGGCAATGGTACCGACACGGTACAGGGCGTCTTCGCCTGGATCGTCATCAGCGGGGTTCTTCTGGGCCAGCAGGAGGATCTGCTTCTCGCCCGTCATTGCGGCCTCGAGGGCTTCGATGGACTTCTCGCGCCCCACGAACAGTGGGATAACCATGTGCGGATAGACGACGACATCGCGCAATGGCAAAAGAGGCAAGTCGAGGGTGGTCTTCATGATTTCGCCTCTACAGCGGCCTTGTGGCCGGAAACCGGTGGAATTTGAGCGTGGAGTTAATGTGGGGGCAGCCCCGCAAAAAAACAAGCTCTACGACAGGAAAAGCAAAGGGGCCCGAAGGCCCCTTGCGTTTTCGAGCCGCTTGGCGACTCAGACGTCGGGTGCAACTTTGGCTTGCGGCTCGCTGTTTTCGTAGATCAACAGCGGCTGCGAAGAGCCATCGATGACGCTCTCGTCGATCACTACCTTGCTGACATCCTTCTGCGAAGGGATCTCATACATGGTATCAAGCAGGATGCCTTCGAGGATCGAACGCAGGCCACGGGCACCGGTTTTGCGCTCCAGGGCCTTGCGGGCCACGGACTTGAGCGCATCGCTACGGAACTCCAGGTCCACACCTTCCATCTCGAACAGCTTGGCGTACTGCTTGGTGAGGGCATTCTTCGGCTCGGTGAGAATCTGCATCAAGGCAGCTTCGTCGAGCTCATCGAGGGTTGCCAGCACCGGCAGACGACCGACGAATTCCGGAATCAGACCGAACTTGACCAGATCGTCAGGCTCGACCTCACGCAGCGATTCGCCAACCTTCTTGCCCTCCTCCTTGCTGCGCACTTCGGCACCAAAGCCGATGCCGCCGCGGGTGGAACGGTTCTGGATGACCTTTTCCAGGCCCGAGAAGGCACCGCCACAGATAAACAAAATGTTACGCGTATCGACTTGCAGGAATTCCTGCTGCGGATGCTTACGGCCACC
This sequence comes from Pseudomonas sp. S06B 330, assembly GCF_002845275.2. NCBI lineage: Bacteria > Pseudomonadati > Pseudomonadota > Gammaproteobacteria > Pseudomonadales > Pseudomonadaceae > Pseudomonas > Pseudomonas tussilaginis. Next base: position 3,978,350 of record NZ_CP088149.1, read on the forward strand.
TTGCGGCGGCACCGAGGCAACCGTGCCCTCGATCAGCTTGAGCAGTGCCTGCTGCACGCCTTCACCCGAAACGTCACGGGTGATCGACGGGTTGTCCGACTTACGCGAGATCTTGTCGATTTCGTCGATATAGACAATGCCCATCTGGGCTTTTTCCACATCGTAGTCGCACTTTTGCAGCAGTTTCTGAATGATGTTCTCGACGTCTTCACCGACATAACCGGCTTCGGTCAGGGTGGTGGCATCGGCGATGGTGAACGGTACATTCAACAGACGTGCGAGGGTTTCGGCGAGCAGGGTTTTACCCGAGCCCGTCGGACCGATCAGCAGGATATTACTCTTGCCGAGCTCGACATCGTCGTTCTTCTTGTCGCGTTGGTTCAGGCGCTTGTAGTGGTTGTACACCGCTACGGCCAGGACCTTTTTCGCACGTTCCTGACCAATAACATACTGGTCCAGGATGGTGCTGATTTCTTTCGGCGAAGGCAGTTTATGCGCGCTGCTCTCGGCCTGGGCTTCCTGCACCTCCTCACGGATGATGTCATTGCACAGGTCGACGCACTCGTCGCAGATAAATACCGAGGGGCCGGCAATCAACTTGCGTACTTCATGCTGGCTTTTGCCGCAGAAGGAGCAATAGAGCAATTTGCCGTTGTCCTCGCCGTTACGGGTGTCAGTCATTCGATCGATCCAATCCGGTAGGCTTGCAACACAAGATGAAGGCAATTGCGGGCTTTTTCAAGTCCACAGGTGGCGGGAACGCCCAACCACCTGCTTTGGTGCCTTATCAGACAGCCATTTGCCGCTTGTCGTGTACCGAGTCGATCAGACCGTACTCGGCGGCACGTTGCGCGCTCATGAAATTGTCGCGTTCAGTGTCACGTTTGATGGTTTCCAGCTCTTGACCGGTGTGGTAGGCCAGCAGCTCGTTCAAGCGCGACTTGATGGAGAGGATTTCCTTGGCGTGGATTTCAATATCGGTCGCCTGGCCCTGGAAACCACCCAGTGGCTGGTGAATCATTACCCGCGAGTTCGGCAGGCAGTGACGCTTGCCCTTGGCACCGGCAGCGAGCAGGAAGGCACCCATGGAGCAGGCCTGACCGATACAGGTGGTGGAAACGTCTGGTTTGATGAACTGCATGGTGTCATAGATCGACATGCCCGCAGTCACCGAACCACCCGGCGAGTTGATGTAAAGATGGATATCCTTGTCCGGGTTTTCCGCTTCAAGGAACAGCAATTGCGCCGCGATCAGGTTGGCCATGTAGTCCTCTACCGGGCCGACCAGGAAGATCACCCGCTCCTTGAGAAGGCGCGAGTAGATGTCATAGGCACGTTCGCCACGAGCGGATTGCTCGATAACCATCGGGACCAGGCCGCCTGCGGCCTGGATGTCAGAGCTCTGCTGATAATAAGAATTGCGGGACATGTCCTGCACTCACTCCCAAATAGTCATGTCTTGAATACGCACAAGCCAGCTCGAAGGCTGGCTTGTGGTGTTTTCCTACGAGAGAAGGAAATCAGTCAGCGGCAGGAGCCTGTGCTGGCTTGATAGCTTCTTCGTACGAGACCGATTTGTCGGTCACAGTCGCTTTCTGCAGAACAGTATCCACAACTTGTTCTTCCAGCACAACCGAACGCACTTCGTTCAGCTGCTGGTCGTTCTTGTAGTACCAAGCGACGACCTGCTCAGGCTCTTGGTAAGCCGAGGCCATTTCCTGGATCATTTCACGAACGCGGGCTTCGTCTGGCTTCAGGTCATTTTGCTTGACCACTTCGGCAACGATCAGGCCCAGCACGACACGGCGCTTGGCTTGCTCTTCGAACAATTCAGCCGGCAGTTGCTCAGGCTTGATGTTGCCACCGAACTGCTGAACGGCTTGAACGCGCAGGCGGTTCACTTCGTTTTCCAGCAGTGCCTTTGGCACTTCGATCGGGTTGGCAGCCAGCAGGCCGTCCATTACCTGGTTCTTGACCTTGGTCTTGATCGCCTGACGCAGTTCACGTTCCATGTTCTTGCGAACTTCGGAACGGAAACCGTCGATGCCGCTTTCCTTGATACCGAACTGGGCGAAGAACTCTTCGGTCAGCTCTGGCAGCTTAGGCTCGGAAACGCTGTTGACGGTAACGGTGAACTCGGCGGCTTTGCCAGCCAGGTCCAGGTTCTGGTAGTCCTCAGGGAAGGTCAGGTTCAGAACGCGCTCTTCACCCGCCTTGGCGCCTACCAGACCTTCTTCGAAGCCCGGGATCATGCGGCCGGAGCCCAGCACCAGCTGAGTGCCTTTGGCCGAACCACCAGCGAACACTTCACCGTCGACCTTGCCAACGAAATCGATGTTCAGCTGGTCTTCGTTCTGGGCAGCGCGGTCAGCGGCTTCGAAACGAACGTTCTGCTTGCGCAGCACTTCCAGCATGTTGTCCAGGTCGGCGTCGGCCACTTCGGCGCTCAGGCGCTCGACAGCGATCGAGTCGAAACCGGCAACGGTAAACTCAGGGAATACTTCGAAGGTAGCGACGTATTCCAGGTCCTTGCCCTTTTCGAACGACTTAGGCTCGACAGCAGGAGCGCCAGCCGGGTTCAGCTTCTGCTCAACCACGGCTTCGTAGAAGGAAGCCTGAACCAGATCGCCGAAGGCTTCCTGACGGGCAGCATCTTCATAACGCTGACGGATCACGCTCATCGGCACTTTGCCAGGACGGAAGCCTGGAACCTTGGCGCGACGGGCAGTCTGCTGCAGACGCTTGTTGACTTCGGTCTCAACGCGCTCGGCCGGAACGGCGATGGTCATGCGACGCTCGAGAGCAGAAGTATTTTCAACAGAAACTTGCATGGATATTCCTCGTTGCACAGACGTTAGCCGGCGATACCCGACTCCAGAATCAAGGGCAAGCATTCTAGTGGCTCAAAGACCAGAAGTCACCCCGTTCAAGACGACGGGAAAGTACGCCGGTCCATTTCATTTACAGCCCCTGGCAAAAACCTCGCCCAGAGACGCTCAAGACCCGCCACCCAAGGCCTGCACGCCACCTTCGATGAAGACGGCGAGCCCGGCACCAGGCAGCCAGAAATACTTGTCAAACCACTACGAAATCGAAGGCCGACACTCAGGGCGCCACGTCGTCGATCTCGTTAAAACTACAATACTCTTCCCACTCCATGCCCAGCGCCTGAGCCACTTCCCGATGCACGTCGAGGCGCATGGCCTTGAGCTCATCGTCAGAACTGGCAATCAGTTGCAGGGTCAGCTCCCAAGGCTCAAGCCCCTGCTCTTGTGCAGCATCTTCGAACGCCCACTCAAGCTGCTGTTGCTGCTCATGCGCACTGAGCCCGGCAATTTCTTCAAGAAGCTGCGGATTGGCTGCAGCAAAGCGCTGCAGCGCGCTGGCCTGGTGTTCTTTGGAAATCATGAAGCTGTCCTCACTACCTTGCCGTTAGCAACGGTCTCAACCGGCTGAAATCTATCAGCTTTTGACCCTTTGTCACCAGCGCACAGCGCCCAGAAGCTGCAAGCGAGCAAGCACGGACCCTTTTCATTTAACACTGAGCACACCGGCACCATGGCACAGAACACCCAAAATGCATTGAACGCTACACCAACACCCGAACATTCCTTTCGGCTGCGAAGGCCAAAAACGCGTGATCCCGCCGCCAGAACGATCTGAGCGCATTCAGATAACGAGGCTCCGCCTCCAGCACCTTGAGTTCCTCCAGGGCTTTCTCCCACCAGAGCGACCGACACGCGCCAAGATAGGCACAATGCTTTGTGTTCTTCCCCAGAAAATAGAACTTCGCAACCTTTCGAGACGCCGCACCACACCCTCTCAACACCCACTTCATACGCAGGCGGTCTGCCAGCGAGTTACGAGGAAGCCTATTCGGCACCTGGTCACTCAAACCAAGCAATTCATCGCGAAAAACTTCGCCATGGCGCTCAAAAAACACCTCGAGCATGGCGTGGTAAAAACGCTTGACGGCATAGTAGTGATGAACACAGTCGTTTGCCTCCACTACCTTTTTATCACGCAGGACCATGGAAACGACGACCTGTTCAAGCGTAAACAGCATCTGACCATGGTGCGCCCAACGATCAATCAGCGCGATGACGTCAGCAAACAGGTGGGCGTTCGACCGAGTTAGCCCGCACACACCACTATTGAACAGGCGCAGGCCAGGGACAGGCAGCTGATTGTACTGGGCCAACTCCAGGGCAAACACCTCATACTCATTACGCTGAGAGGCCTCGGCCCACAGCATTTCGAACTCATCCATCAGGAACCGGTCCTCACTGACTCGCCCAAACAGCGCTGCCGGATCTTTGACAAACACGGTATCGGTATCAATGAATATGGTCGTTTCGGCGAGCTGCGCCCCCGCCTGGATCGCACAGGCTTTACGCCGGTGATGGTAGCCACCGGCTCCGACCCAGGCGGCCAGCGTCTGCGCATCCAATGGCACTACGTCAACTGGCCAGCCAGCGAACTCGGCTGGCTGATCGGTCATCACAGTGACCGTGAAACTGTGCGCATCCCGCCTATGACGAAGCGCCGACAAGATGCTGAATTTTGCTTCGTGACGATAGGATGCCTTGTCGCCGTACAGCAGATACAGGAGTTGATTCGAACGCATAAATCTATTTAGCCCAAAAGGTCTGCGACCAAAGCTCAGCACCCGATGAGGCCCAATGGCGTTGGTACAAATAAGCACAATTGCGCTGCAACGCTTTAAGGCAGCGAGGCTGCAATCGTGCTGATCGAGGTCGGAGTCTAACCAGTGAGGATGGATTTGAAATCCGAATGACTGAGCCCTGCCGACGGCAGGCTTGCGGGCATTCTAGGAGCACGGGTATTGCACTGACAACCACTGCGGCAGCGCACACGCCAAGAATAGCGGCCTATATTGGTAACAAAATTAGTATCAGTTTTCGCCCTCCTCCTACATCCGTAGCGCAGGGACCAAAGAGCTGTAAAACCCAGAAACGAAAAAAGCCGCACTAGGCGGCTTTTTCGAGGCTTTCATGCACCTCAGCGAAGGGCGGTGAAAGCTTATATGGTGCGGACGAAGAGACTCGAACTCTTACAGCTTGCGCCGCTGGAACCTAAATCCAGTGTGTCTACCAATTTCACCACGTCCGCGTGAAGCTTTTAAAGCAAAGGCGCCAGATTTTCATCGGGCGCCTTTTGGAATATGGGGTGGACGATGGGGATCGAACCCACGACAACAGGAGTCACAATCCTGTGCTCTACCAACTGAGCTACGCCCACCATATTGCATTTACCGCTTTACTTGTGCCTAAGCTGCCTATTGGCGCACCCGGCAGGACTCGAACCTGCGACCATCCGCTTAGAAGGCGGATGCTCTATCCAGCTGAGCTACGGGCGCATATTTAATCTGCTTTCTGTTACGATTACAAATTAACTTTTAGCCGTACCGAACAAGCTACCAAATCCGCTCATTCTGCCTGACCTTGCTAACCAGTGCTAGGCTCTGCCCGACAAGTGCGACGAATGTTATAGACGAGTGGTTAGGTCGTCAACTCTTTTTTGAAAAAAATTCATTTTATTTAAGGGCTTAGGGGAATAGCCGGACCAAGCGCCTTTGCCCTCGGCCCCCTTCATGCGAGAATGCGCGCTCTTTTTATTCCCTCTCGATGGTTAATCACGCGTCATGACTGCACACCTTATTGACGGCAAGGCGATCGCCGCCAGCCTGCGCCAGCAGATCGCCCAACGTGTCGTGGAGCGTCGCCAGCAAGGCCTGCGTACTCCAGGCCTGGCAGTGATCCTGGTCGGCACCGATCCCGCTTCTCAAGTCTATGTTTCGCACAAGCGCAAAGATTGTGAAGAAGTCGGCTTTATCTCCCAGGCCTTCGACCTGCCCAGCGAGACCTCCCAGCAAGACCTGACCGACCTGATCGATCGTCTCAATGATGATGCGAACATCGACGGCATCCTGCTGCAGCTGCCGCTGCCGGCCCACCTCGATGCTTCGCTGCTACTTGAGCGCATTCGTCCGGACAAGGATGTCGATGGTTTCCATCCTTATAACGTCGGCCGTCTGGCCCAACGTATCCCACTGCTGCGTCCGTGCACGCCAAAGGGCATCATGACCTTGCTGGAAAGCACCGGTCAGGACCTGTACGGCATGAATGCGGTCGTCGTCGGCGCCTCCAACATTGTTGGCCGCCCGATGGCCATGGAGCTGCTGCTGGCCGGCTGCACCGTGACGGTCACTCACCGCTTCACCAAGGACCTGGCTGGCCACGTCGGCCGTGCCGACCTGGTGGTGGTTGCCGCTGGCAAACCTGGCCTGGTCAAAGGTGAGTGGATCAAGGAAGGCGCGATTGTCATCGACGTCGGCATCAACCGTCAGGAAGATGGCAAGCTGGTGGGCGATGTGGTCTACGAGACCGCCCTGCCCCGCGCTGGCTGGATCACCCCAGTGCCAGGTGGCGTCGGGCCGATGACCCGCGCCTGCCTGCTGGAGAACACCTTGTATGCGGCCGAAGAGCTGCATAAGTAAGGTGGGATGAAGCAAAAAGAACGGCACCTGTATAGGTGCCGTTTTTTTGTGCCTGATTGCAGGCCGCCTGGTGCTACTTGCGCGCCGCCTCCCAGGATTTGAGCAGCTCGCTATAGCTGACCGTCTCCCCTTTGGGTTTCTCATTGGCCAGCTTCGGTTTCGGTGCGCCCGGCTGGTCAAACCAGTATTGCGCATCGCGTTCCTTGTTCAGCTTCGGCGCACAGGTAGCCTGGGCCTTGGAACGCTCCAAACGCTCAAGAATCTTGTCCTGATCACGAGCCAGTCCATCCAGTGCCTCTTGCGGCGTCTTCTCACCGCTGGCCGCTTCGGCGATATGGCTCCACCACAGCTGAGCCAGGCGCGGATAGTCAGGCACGTTGGTGCCGGTCGGGGTCCATTGCACCCGTGCTGGGCTGCGGTAGAACTCCACCAGCCCTCCGAGCTTGGGCGCAAGGTCCGTCATGGCCTGGGAGTTGATGTCCGACTCGCGGATCGGGGTCAGGCCGACGATGGTCTTTTTCAGCGAAACCGTCTTCGAGGTGACGAACTGGGCATACAGCCAGGCTGCCAGACGCTGTTTTTCCGGGGTCGATTTGAGGAAGGTCCAGGAGCCGGCATCCTGGTAGCCCAGTTTCATGCCCTCTTCCCAGTACGGGCCTTTGGGTGACGGCGCCATACGCCATTTCGGCGTGCCATCGGCATTCATCACCGGCAAGCCCGGCTTGGTCATGTCTGCGGTAAACGCGGTGTACCAGAAGATCTGCTGAGCAATGTTGCCCTGAGACGGCACCGGGCCCGACTCGGAAAATGTCATGCCCTGGGCTTCCGGCGGCGCATAGGCGCGCATCCAGTCGACGTATTTCTGTGTCGCATAGACCGCAGCTGGACCATTGGTGTCGCCACCCCGGGTGACGCTGGAGCCGACCGGGTGACAATCCTCCACGCGAATGCCCCACTCATCCACCGGCAAACCATTGGGCAAGCCTTTGTCGCCGCCACCGGCCATGGAGAACCAGGCATCGGTGAAGCGCCAACCCAGCGACGGGTCTTTCTTGCCATAGTCCATGTGGCCATAGACGCGCTTACCGTCAATCTCTTTGACGTCCTCACTGAAGAACTTGGCGATGTCTTCATAGGCCGACCAGTTAACCGGCACACCCAGGTCGTAACCGTACTTTTCCTTGAATTTGGCTTTGAGGTCCGGGCGATCGAACCAGTCGGCGCGAAACCAGTAAAGGTTGGCGAATTGCTGGTCGGGCAACTGATACACCTTGCCGTCCGGCGCGGTGGTGAAGGAGAGACCGATAAAGTCCTTCAGGTCCAGGGTCGGCGAGGTGTAGTCCTTGCCCTCATTGGCCATCAGATCAGTAATGGATTGCGTCTTGCCATAACGAAAGTGCGTACCGATCAGGTCCGAGTCGTTGACCCAGCCGTCATAGATGTTCTTGTCCGACTGCATCTGCGTCTGCAGTTTTTCCACCACATCGCCTTCCTGAAGCAGGTCGTGGGTCAGTTTTATCCCAGTGATTTCGCTGAACGCCTTGGCCAGTACCTTGGATTCATATTCGTGGGTGGCGATTGTTTCCGACACCACATTGATCTTCATCCCACGAAACGGCTCCGCGGCTTTGATGAACCACTTCAATTCCTCAAGCTGCTGCTCTGGGGTCAGGGTCGACGGCTTGAACTCACTGCCGATCCATTTCTTCGCCGCGTCTTCGTAGGCGTCGGCCCAGGCGCTGGCGTGGAAGCTGCCGAGCACGAGCAAGGCGGCCAGGGTCAAATGTCGCCGGTTCTTATTGTTGTCGAACATCGTGATCTCCCGATTGATTTTTCCCATGGAGCCTGACCGAACCTGCTCGGCTAACCCCAGCGCATCACCATCAACAGCCACACCACCGAGAGCAGCGAGGCCACCCACAGATCCCAATCGCTGACCCCAATCACCAGCAGATGCACGTAAGCGCTGGCCAGAAGTCCGATGAACAACCGATCACCACGGGTGGTGGCAATCGGCAAGAAGCCGCGACGCTCGACACAGGGACGGCGCAATTCATACACGGTCATCGCCACCAGCAGCAGGCCAATGCCGCTGAAAAACACGGCGGTCGGCAGGGTCCAGGCCATCCAGTCCATTGCGCGCCTCCTCAAACCCGGCCCAGGGCAAAGCCCTTGGCCACATGGTTACGGACAAACCAGATCACCAACATGCCCGGCAATATGGTCAGCACCCCGGCAGCGGCCAAGACCCCCCAATCGATCCCCGAGGCCGACACCGTGCGGGTCATCACGGCGGCAATAGGCTTGGCATTGACTGAGGTCAGGGTGCGCGCCAGCAACAGCTCGACCCAGGAAAACATGAAGCAGAAAAACGCCGTAACGCCGATGCCCGAACCAATCAGTGGTACGAAAATCTTCACGAAAAAGCGCGGGAAGCTGTAGCCATCAATGTAGGCCGTTTCATCAATTTCCTTCGGCACCCCGGACATGAAGCCTTCCAGGATCCACACCGCCAACGGCACGTTGAACAGACAGTGGGCCAGGGCCACGGCAATGTGCGTATCAAACAGGCCGATGGACGAATACAACTGAAAGAATGGCAGCAGAAACACGGCTGGCGGCGCCATGCGGTTGGTCAGCAGCCAGAAAAACAGGTGCTTATCACCGAGAAAGCGGTAACGTGAGAACGCATAGGCGGCGGGCAGCGCCACACTCAGGGAAATCACTGTGTTCAGGCACACGTAGTACAACGAGTTGATATAGCCGTTGTACCAACTCGGGTCAGTGAAGATCACCCGGTAGTTATCGAAGGTGAAATCCTGCGGCCACAGGGTCAGACCGCCGAGAATTTCGTTGTTGCTCTTGAACGACATGTTCAGCAGCCAATAGATCGGCACCAGCAAAAACAGGATATAGAGCAGCAAGGGCAGCGTCTTGCGCAGGTTCATTGCCACCCCCTAGTCTTTATCGGTATGGGTCATGGCGGTGTAGAACAGCCAGGAGACCAGCAGGATGATCAGGAAGTACACCAGCGAGAACGCCGCCGCCGGGCCCAGGTCGAACTGCCCTACCGCCATCTGGGTCAGGGTCTGGCTGAGGAAGGTGGTGGCGTTGCCCGGCCCACCGCCCGTCAATACAAAGGGCTCGGTATAGATCATGAAGCTGTCCATAAAGCGCAGCATCACCGCGATCAGAAGTACGTTCTTCATCTTCGGCAACTGGATGTGGCGGAACACCGCCCAGGCCGACGCGCGATCGATGCGCGCAGCCTGGTAGTAGGCATCCGGGATCGCTCTGAGCCCCGAGTAACACAGCAACGCCACCAACGAGGTCCAATGCCAGACATCCATCACCAGCACCGTGACCCAGGCATCCATGGTATTGGCCGCATAGTTGTAGTTGATGCCCAGCTGATTCAACGACGCACCGAGCAAGCCGATGTCCGCGCGGCCGAAAATCTGCCAGATCGTGCCGACCACGTTCCATGGAATCAACAATGGAATAGCCATGACGATCAAACACAACGACGACCAGCGTCCTTTGCTCGGCATGGTCAGGGCGATGGCGATGCCCAACGGAATCTCGACCAACAATACACAAGCGGAATAGATGAACTGGCGCAGCAAGGAGTCGTGCAGACGCGGATCCTGCAGCACCTGGCGATACCAGTCGGCACCGACGAAGTAGCGGCTGGACTGGTCGAAAATATCCTGTACCGAGTAATTGACCACGGTCATCATCGGGATCACAGCGCTGAAGGCCACCAGCAGGAACACCGGCAGCACCAGCCACCAAGCCTTGTTGTTGGGCACCTTGTTCACGGTTCGAACTCCAGCAGCACGTCGTCGGCATAGAGCATTAACCACTGCGCCGGAAAGCTGATCCAGGCATGCTCCTGTGGCACTGCACGGTCTTCGCCAAGGCGCACCTTGAGCGGCGCGCCACCAAGGTCCAGGGTCAGGATCCTGTATGTTCCCAAGTCTTCGACATCCACCACTCGGGCAGTCAAAGCATCGTCAAACGGCGCCTCACGCACCTGGATGAATTCCGGACGGATACCGACCTGCAAGCGCGACGCCGGCAGGCTGGCCAGACGCGCTTGCAGTTGCTCGGGCAGCGGCAGGTGCACGGTGCTAAACCCGACACCGCCCGGCTGCGCTTGCACGTCAATCAGGTTCATGCCGGGGCTGCCGATGAAATAGCCGACAAAGGTATGCCGTGGACGCTCGAACAACTCCCGCGGGGTGCCGAACTGAACGATCTGTCCGCCGTACATCACCGCGATCTTGTCAGCGAAGGTCGAGGCCTCCAACTGGTCGTGAGTGACATAGATCATGGTGATATTGAACTGCTCGTGGATCTGCTTGAGCTTGCGCCGAAGCTTCCACTTCAGGTGCGGGTCGATCACTGTCAGCGGCTCATCGAAGAGGATCGCCGAGACATCATCACGCACCAGCCCACGGCCCATAGAGACCTTCTGCTTTTCGTCAGCGCTGAGGTTGCGCGCCTTTCTTTTGAGCACCGGACCGAGATCAAGTACTTCAGCGATTTCCTCAACCTTGCGACGTACCCGCGCCTCATCCAGGCCTTGGTTACGCAAGGGAAAAGCCAGATTATCGAACACCGTCATGGTGTCGTAGACCACTGGAAATTGAAAAACCTGGGCGATATTGCGTGCTTGCGGCGACAACTCATTGACCACCCGGCCATCGAACAGCACCTCACCGTGGGAGGGATTGAGTAGGCCGGAAATGATATTAAGCAAAGTCGACTTGCCGCAGCCCGAAGGCCCGAGCAAGGCATAGGCGCCGCCTTGGGCCCAGACATGGTCCAACTCGCGCAAGGCATAGTCATCGGTACCGGCGGGGTTTGAGCTATAACTGTGGGCCAATTGCTGCAGGCGAATCTCGGCCATCAGGCAACCCTCGCTTCACGCGCGCCCGGCGCCTGCACCAACTGTCCGGCGCTGTCGAAGACGAACAGCTTGTGGGTGGGAATAAACACCCGAATTGGCGCATCGACGTGATATTCGTGCACACCGGGCAGATGCAGGATGATGCGAAAGTGCTCATTGCGCACGTGCAGGAAGGTTTCCGAGCCGCTGATTTCCGCCAGTTCCACCAGCACCGCCAGCTCCAGATCGTCGTCATTCGATGGCACCAGGCTGATATGACTGGGACGCACGCCAAAGCGGTATTCGCCATCATCGATTCGGCGCAGGTCAGCGTTCATGGCGAAGTGCACGGCACCAGCGAAACTCACTTCATTGCCGTTGATACGCCCGGGGATCAAGTTGATCGGGGGCTCAGAAAACAACTCTGCCGCCAGCACTGTGCGCGGCTGGTGATAGACCTGCGCGGTGGCCCCGCTTTGCACGATGGTGCCTTCATGAAGGATCGTCGTGGTGCCGCCCAAGGCCAATGCCTCGTTCGGCTCAGTGGTGGCATACACCGCAATACAATGGCGCGACGCAAACAGCTCGCGCATCTCCTGACGCAGTTCTTCACGCAGCTTGTAATCCAGGTTTACCAAGGGCTCGTCGAACAGGATCAGTTCTGCATCCTTGACCAAAGCCCGGGCCATCGCCGTGCGTTGCTGCTGCCCCCCGGACAGCTCCAGCGGCAAGCGTTGCAGAAAGGGCTCAATACGTAACATCTGCGCGGTTTGATGAACCTTGTGACGAATCTCCTCTTCGCTGACGCCTGCCTGGCGCAGTGGCGAAGCAATATTTTCGAACACGCTGAACATCGGGTAATTGATGAACTGCTGATAGACCATCGATACGTTGCGCTGGCGCACCGGTCGCCCAGTGACATCTTCCCCATTCATCAGCACCCGGCCCTGATCGGGACGATCCAGGCCCGCCATCAGTCGCATCAGGCTGGTCTTGCCGGACAGCGTGCGGCCAAGCAGGACATTGAACGAGCCCGGCTCGAAACTGAGGCTGGCATCGACAATCCAGCGCTGGCTGTCGACGGTGCGGCTGACGTGCTCCAGCGTAAGCGACATGGGTGGCCCTGATTATTGTGAATGACAGGCTCTGGCTGTAGAGCCAGATTCATGCCAGCACCGGCAGTGATCGCTAAGTTGTTGTCGTCGTGCTGTTTTTTCTACTGCTGTGGCAGGTACCGAATCGCGCCTGAACAAAAATGAACAACAACAGCTGAACACTTGAACAGCCCCGGCATTGACAATGAACAGGACTGAACAACACTGGAGCACACAAAAACAATACTGCCCCGGCAGAGGGAAGGCTCATGGCTGCTTCCAGTGCATCCCATGCCCAACTGATCCAGGCCTCCTGGGCGCGTTGCCGCGACTTTGGCCTTGAACATCAGTCAGCACCCGACTTCGGGGAGCTGTCAGGCGTGCGCCTAAGCGAATTGCTCGAACGCCAGCAAGCCTTGTTGCGCACCACACGCGACGAAGTGATGCCGCAATTCAGTCACCTGCTCGGCAACTCCAGTTACCTGATCATGCTCAGTGATGATCAGGGCCAGCTCCTGGAAACCTGGGGCACTCGACGATTTATCGACCCGCGCCAACAACAGGGCTTTAGCGTGGGTGCCCGCTGGCTGGAACAGGGCGTCGGCACCAATGCCATTGGCACTGCCCTGGCCTGCGCGCAGGCTGTGCATGTTGGTCAGGATGAACATTTCCTCAAGCTCAACCGCTACATGGCCAGCGCCGCCGCACCGCTGTTCGACGCACAACGACGCCTGATCGGCGTGCTCGATGTTTCCAGCGACAGTTACCTGCCGGCCTCGCAAACCCTGGGCCTGGTGCGGATGATGAGCCAGAGCCTGGAAAACCGCCTGATCATGGCCCGTTACGCCGGGCAGTACCGCCAATTGAGTTTCAACACCGATGCAAACAACCTCGACAGCCAGTGGGCCGGTTTGCTCCTGTTCGATGATCGTGGGCGGATCCTTGCCGCCAACCGTCGGGCTGACAGTTTGCTGGGGCAAGTCGCTTTGCAGCAGTCTCTGGAACAACTGCTCCAGACGCCACTCCCGGCGTTATTGAAGCATCCCGCAGGTCAAGCCTTTGCCGTGCAGGTGGCCGGGCGCAATCGCTTTCACTGCCTGCTGCATGAGCCTCTGGCCAGCCCCTTGCCCGCCGCAGCGCGGTGCCCGCCAGCCGACTGCGACCCACGCATTACTAAGGCGCTGCGCCAGGCTCAGTTGCTGCTGGAAAAAGACGTCCCGGTGTTGATCCACGGTGAGACCGGGGTCGGCAAGGAGGTCTTCGTCAAAGCCCTGCATGAAGCCAGCAGCCGTCGCAATCAGCCGCTGATCGCGGTGAACTGCGCAGCGATCCCAACGGAGCTGGTGGAATCGGAACTGTTCGGTTATGAGAAAGGTGCGTTTACCGGTGCCCACCACAAGGGTAACCTCGGCCTGATCCGTAAGGCCGATCAGGGCATCGTTTTTCTCGACGAAATCGGTGACATGCCGCTGGCGACCCAGGCGCGCCTGCTGCGGTTCCTGCAGACCCGTAACATTCAGCCGCTGGGCAGTGGTGAGACGGTAGCCGTCAACGTCCGGGTCATCTCGGCCACACACCAGGATCTGCCTGAACGGGTGCGCCAGGGCCGATTCCGTCAGGACCTTTACTACCGGATTGCCGGGCTCAGCCTGAGCTTGCCACCGTTGCGCGAACGCAGCGATCGCTTGGCACTAATCGAGCAAATCCACCAACACTACCGCGACGCCGAAGCGCCGCCACAGCTGGACCACAACGTGCTGCAACTGCTGTTGCAGCACCCCTGGCCGGGCAACCTGCGCCAGCTTGCCAGCACGTTGCAGGTCGCTCTGGCCCTGGCCGGCCCGCACCCTATTGCCCTTGAACACTTACCGGACAGTTTCTTCAGCGAACTGCCTACCGTTCAAGCAAGCCAGCCTTCCCCGCCCCTTGCGCCTGATCAACGCGATCTCAACCGGCGTCTGCAAGCCCTCAACGGCAATGTTTCGGCGTTAGCCCGCGACCTGGGCATCAGTCGCACCACGCTGTACAAGCGCTTGCATGCCCAGGAGCAAACCGACAGCTGCCCCCAGACGTGTGAAGATCCCGGCTTACACTGAAGGTATACAGCCGATTCCGCTGTCAAACCGTGCATTTCAGCTTAAGCGGCTGAGCAGGGAGCGCGCTTCAGCCGAGATATCTGCGCCAGCGCATCGACAATAGATGCACTGCCCCGGATTCGTGCCTCGGAGCCCATAACAAAGGAGTTGATCATGACCCGCTATATCGATGTGACTGACTTGCGTCGCCTGGTTGCCCGCAAAGGCCTGAGCACCTGCATCAGCGAAATGGCCGAGTACATTCGTGAAGACTACCTGCGCTGGCACGACTTCGAAAAATGCCCACGCCTTGCCAACCACTCGCCCGATGGCGTGATTGAGCTAATGCCGGTATCCGACAGCAACCTGTACGCCTTCAAGTACGTCAACGGCCACCCGAAGAATACCCAGCGCGGCATGCTCACGGTCATGGCCTTCGGCGCCTTGGGCGATGTCGACACAGGCGCTCCGGTGCTGCTCAGTGAAATGACCCTGACCACCGCCATCCGCACCGCTGCCACCTCGGCCCTGGCCGCCCGTTACCTGGCGCGCCCGGACAGCCGGTGCATGGCGCTGATCGGCAATGGCTCGCAAAGTGAATTCCAGGCCCTGGCCTTTCACACCTTGCTGGGGATCGAAGAAATCCGTCTGTACGACCTTGACCCCAACGCCAGCGCCAAGCTTGTGGCCAACCTCAGCGCCTTCCCGCAGCTGCGGGTAACGATTGCCGGCTCGGTTGCCGAAGCGGTACGTGGCGCCGACATCGTCACTACAGTCACCGCCGACAAGGCCTTTGCCACCATTCTCACCCCAGAGATGATCGAGCCCGGCATGCACCTCAACGCGGTGGGCGGCGACTGCCCTGGTAAGACCGAACTGCACCGCGACATTGTCGAGCGCGCCCGGGTGATCGTCGAATATGAACCGCAGAGCCGGGTCGAAGGCGAGATTCAGCAGATGCCCGCCGACTCGCCGACCACTGAGTTCTGGCAAGTGGTCAGCGGCCGGGCACCTGGCCGCGAACATGCCGCTCAAGTGACCCTGTTCGACTCGGTTGGCTTCGCCCTGGAAGATTATTCAGCGCTGCGCTATGTACTTGATACGGCCAAGGCACTGGGCATCGGCCATGAGCTTGGCCTGGTTCCCCAACTTGATGACCCCAAGGACCTGTACGCCCTGCTACGCCAGCCACTGGCCAGCATGCAGAAAAAGCGCGCCTGAAGCAAAGCGGGGTTAGCTGGCTGAACGTGATACAGACGGTGACCAAGGAAGGTCGTACCATGTTCAGGACATCAACCGTTTTAAGTGAAGCCGAACCTGTATGGACACCAAGGTTAATAGCCCACAAACCGAGCCAGCCCTGGACCGCATCGACGAAGCCATTATCGAGGTTTTGCGCCACAACGGGCGCATCACCTATGAAAAGCTTTCTTCACTGGTACATCTCACCCCCCGCCCCTGCCTTGAGCGCGTGCGCAAGCTGGAACGGCGCGGCGTGATCCGCGGCTACAGCGCGATCATTGATGAGCAGCGGATTTCGCCCGGGTTGTCACTGCTGGTCCTGGTGGCCCTGTCCAACCAGAGCGGACGCGCGGCGCAAAAGGCCTTCGAAGCCTGCATGCGCGCCTGCCCGCAGGTCTTCGATTGCCAATTGATCAGCGGTCATTTCGACTACAGCCTGCGTATGCGCTGCCGCGACATGGAGCACTACCGGGTACTAAGTGAAACCTGGATGAACAACGACGAATTGCACATCGACAAACTGGTGGCTCACCCTGAGCTGGCGGTGGTCAAGAACACCGCCCCCCAGGGCTGAACCTGCGCTGCTCTGTCAGGGACGCGGCGGCGCCACCGGCTCGCTGCGTGACCAATCCAGCAGCAGGCTATAAGCGACCGCCAACAGGGTTGGGCCAATGAACAGGCCAATGAAGCCGAAGGCCAGCAAACCGCCAAACACCCCCAGCAACACGATCACCAGCGGCAGGTTGCCACCGCGACTGATCAGGTAAGGTTTTAGCACGTTGTCGACACCACTGATGATGAACGTGCCCCAGATCCCGAGAAACACCGCCATGCCGTATTCGCCCTGCCAGGCCAGCCAGACAGTGGCCGGAACCCAGGCCAGTGGCGGCCCCATGGGGATCAGGCTGAGCATGAAGGTGACAATACCCAGCACCAGCGCCCCTGGCACACCCGCGATGAAAAAACCGATCATCGCCAGGACGGCCTGGGCCGCCGCCGTACCGATCACGCCATTGACCACCCGCTGTACCGTACCGGCAACCAGCTCCAGGTAATACTCGGCACGCTCGCCAATCAGGCGATCCAGCAAGCGCAGGACAAACGCCGACAAGCGCGGACCGTCGCGGTAGAAAAAGAACACGAAGACCAGGCTCAAGGTCAGTTCAAGCATACCACTGCCGATCTGCGCACTGCGTGCCAGGAACCAGTTTCCGACCTGACCCAGATAGGGCTTGATCGTGGTCAGCAAGGCCGCACCCTGCTGGTCGATTGTGTCCCACATGCGTACCAGGCGCTCGCCCACCAGCGGCACGCTACCCAGCCAGTCTGGCGCATCCGGTAGACCGCCAACCTGGACGTCACGCACGAATGCGGTGGCGTCACGGATGTGATCGGCGAGGTTGAAGCCCAGCCAGACCAGCGGCAGGGCCACCAACAGAATCCACAACGTGGTCAACAACCCGGCAGCAAGGGTTTCGCGACCGCCCAGCAGTCGGGTCAGCAGGCGCATCAGCGGCCAACTGGCATAGGCCAGGATGGCCCCCCAGAGCAGCGCCGACATGAACGGGGCCATGACCCAAAGGCCGGCCCCTAGCAGAGCGAGGAGAATGATCTGTACCAGCAAGCGGTCATTGTTGGGCATGCGCATCTCGTTCAACGAATCAATTCGACGTGAAAACCGTCGGTCTTGGCATCACCCACTTCCAGCCGCGCCAGGCGCACGCCGGCCTTGCCCAGCTGTTCGCGCCAGGCCTCGGCCTGAGCCCCGCTCAAGCTCACGCGCAGGGTGCTGTCCAGATTCAGGCTGCGCCCAAGCAAGGTCACCCAGGCCGGCAGGGGTTCACCCACCAGATCAGGGTAGTCGAGCTTGCCGGTGTCCCGCAGCTCGCGCAGCACCGTAGCGGGGGTTGGCAGGACTTCGCCCAGCGGCTTGTCGGCGACAAATTCTTCTACATGCAGATAAGCGCGCTTGTTGCCGCGGGTAATGCTGTAGAGAGCAACCAGGGTATTGTTCTGCTCGGCGGAGCGCCGCAGGAGAATGAAAGCCTGCTGATCGTCGGCACCACCAAGCCGGGAGTTCTTGAAGACCTCATTGGCCCACAGGCTGTTTTCGCCACAATCGCGGGCTTGGCACCAGAACAATGGGTAACCGCCGTCCTGCTGCAGGGCTTCGCGGGCAGTAGTAAACGCTTCATTGGCGCTGCGCTCAGGCGGTAACTCGTAGGTGACCGAACTGATCAGACCACGGCTTTCAATCTTGCCTTCGGCGCGCAACTGACCACTGATCTTGCGCAAGGAGCCAAGCGGGTAAATGCGCTCCTGGTCGGCAGCGCTGCGCTCGACCACCACTTTGGCATCGACCGGCACTGGCAGCCCCTCGGCCAGCAGAGGGGCACTGAACAGCACGGCCAAACCTGCCGCCGCTGCTTGCTTATAGCGTTTGATACTCATTGGCAGGCCACGCCGCACGGGGCGCCAAGGCTGAATATGGGTGAAACGTTGTCTTGCTTGTTCATGGTTGTCTCCCTGTTCAACCCGCCAAGCCTCGACAGTTGCCCGCCGCAAGTCAAGAAATGCTAAAAAAGCGATTGAAACAGTCTGCAACAAGGGTTGCACCCTTTTCGTCATTCACATGCAGGTGATGACCGCCCGGCAACAAGGTCTGGCCAAAGGGTAGCTGCTCAAGCAACGCCTTGTGGCGGACCAACATACCGTCGGCGGCGACCACCAAGTGCGCCGGACACTCGATGCGCTGAACGAAACTCAGCGCTTGGCTTTCACTTAAACGCGTGGGCGACGGCAAGGTCAAGCGACTGTCGCTACGCCAGGTGTAGCCGCCGGGTACCGGCATCAGGCCACGCTGGGCGAGCAGTTCGGCGGCTTCGCGGCTGACCGCGACCACCCCCTTCATCCGCGCGTCCACTGCTTGATCAACCGTTGGATGCACGGCCTTGCGTTTATTGTCCAGGCGCAACTGTGCCTGCAATGCCATGCCCATGCGTTCAGCGGCATCTTGAGGGCCACCGGTGGGCGGAATCACTCCATCTATCAGCGCCAAGCGTGTGATGCGTTCGGGCAGCGAACCGGCCAGCACAATCGAAATGATCGCCCCCAGTGAATGGCCAAGCAGGGCAAAACGCGCCCAGCCCAATTGCTCGGCCACGCGCAGTACATCATGAGCGTAATCCCATAAGGCATAGCCAGCGCCCGCCGGTCGGTGCTCGGAATGACCATGGCCAGCCAGGTCCAGGGCCAGGATACGTAGCCCTGGCAGTTTCGGGGCCAGCCGGGCAAAACTGTTGGCGTTGTCCAGCCAGCCGTGCAAGGCAATCACCGGCAGCCCATCGGCTGGGCCAAACAGGTGAGCGGCCAGTTCGATATGGCCAAGGTTCAGGCGGATTTCTTCCATTTCTGTGCTCATGCCGGCCCCTGCTGCCAGCGATCAAACAACCCCTTGATCAAGCTGGCGGTGTCGGTGGGCCGTTCCAGCGGAAACATGTGACCACCCGGCAAGCTGTGGTACTCCCCTCGGGGCAAGCTAAGTACTGCTCGGGCATGATGGCGCTTGACCACCCCACTTGTGCTGCCACGAACCATGGCCAACGGCAGCTCAAGGCGCTGGGCCGGCGCTGGCCGAGTGTGCGGCAGGCTGCGGTAGATACTGATTTCCGTCGCCGGGTCGAAGCGCAACCGCAAACCGTCATGAGTTGCCTGCAAGCCATGCTCAAGGTAAGCGTCCAGACATTCAGGGTCAAAATGTCGGAACAGCGACTTGCCGGCGAAATAGGCCCGGGCACTGTCACGGTCGGTAAACGCTTCGCGGCGCCCCAACGTCCGCCCGGCCGGTGTGATTCGGTCGATGAAGCCCATGCGTTTGGCCGCCTGAATCAGCCACTGGTCGAGCCGGGTGAGCACCGGTGAGTCAAGCATGATCACACCGCGGTAATACTGAGGACAGCGCAGTGCTGCATGCAGGTGCAGTACACCACCGAGTGAGTGCCCCACCCCCCAGACCGGCCCTGGCTGTTGTTGCAAGTGATGAATCAGCTCATCCACCAGGTTTTGCCAATTGTCATTGACTGGAAAACGCGGGTCGTGGGCATGCTGCGGCAGGTGAAAGACCTGATAATCAGGCGCCAGCGCGGCGAAGAGCTTGCCATAGGTCCCGGAAGGAAAGCCGTTGGCATGGGCGAAGAAGATCTGCTGCGACATGGCCGCCGGTTCCTAGGGGAGTGATGACACATTGTCGGCATGCGGCGGTTAACCAGCAATGTTCGGAAAAGCCATCAGCAAGGGCAATCAGGTCAATACTCGCCAAAACTGGCCATGGAACGACGCAGGCACGCGTGGATAGACGCCAGTTGATGTTCCAGGGCCTCACGGGCGCGGCGCTTGTCTTCGGCATCGAGATCCAGCTTGCGCAAGGCCAGGCAACTGCTTTGCAACAGGTGAGCCATGCGTATGCCCGTCTGGCGCAATTGTTCCAGCTCGTACTGACCTTCGTACCGGCGTAGCAGGTATTCCAATTTGGCGTCGGCGCTGTCTTGAAGCAGGCGGTACTCGGCAAACCCTAACACCTGGTCACTCTGAACCTTATCCAGCGTCGATTTCAGGTCAGCCGAATAGGCCAATTGCGGATATGTACTGCTCATTGCCGGATCCCCAGGGCCACCTTGCCCACGACTGTGGCGAACGCTAACAAGCCGGCCAGTGATCGACAACTGAAAAAAAGACCAGGTCGATCAGTGGCCTGCTGTGAAGAGCGCCCCAGGCTCAGGGGTGAGAAAGGTTGCGCAAGGTCATCAGCCCGGCCAGCGGCCAGTCACCTTCGAGTTCGGCCAGGCTGGCGGTGGTCATCGGTGTTGGCTGACGCAGGTGCCCCTGTTGCAACAGGCCGACCAGGTTGCCCACCAGCGGCTGGTGGCTAACCAGCAGCACCTGTTCCAGGCCCAGCTTATCCAACTCGGCGATAACCTCCTGGGGATTGGAGTCCGGTGTCAACCAGGCGACTGTCTGTACTGGCTGGTTGAATCCTAGCGCTTCGTGCACCAACCCTGCGGTCTGCTGGGCGCGCACATACGGGCTGGCGAGGATCACCTGCAGCGGTGTACCGAGCAACAGCCCAGCGCTGCGCAACACCTGCTCACGCCCGTGAGGCGTCAGTTTGCGTTCTGCGTCCGTACGGGCGCGAGGCTCCGCTTCGCCGTGACGCAGGACCCAGAGTTTCACAGTTTGGGCTCCTCATCGCGAACCGGATGTGCGGCAGGCGGCACGCTATGGGCAGCTTCACCCTCTGGGGCGCGCGGCGTTGGCCAATCGGCGAACGGCCAGGGTTTCTGATCACTGTGGAAGCAGCCGAAGCGACCAATCTGCGCCAGAAACTGGCTCAAGCTGTCGCCAAAGTTCATCAGGCCAGCACTCGGTGCGCCGTAGATCAGGCGGTAGATCAATTGCACCAGCACCAGGCCACCGAGCAGTAGCTCGGCCAGTTGCCAGACCACCAGGAATATCAGCATCCACAACACACGGAAGATGATCGACTCACGTTGCGCCTGGTTCGGGGATTGATTCATGTCTTGCTCCTGTACTCAGTTGAAACCGCTGGTGGAGATAAAGTCGACATCAGTTTTCGGCTCGGCGCGCATCAACAGCTCAATCACCTGATTCAACGTGCGCCCTTCGAAAAGAATGGCGTGCAAACCCGCAACCAACGGCATGTAGACCTGCACTTCCTGAGCCTTGACCTTCAGCACTTTGAGCGTGTTGACGCCTTCGGCCACCTCGCCCAAGCGGTTGACCGCCTCTTCCAGACTCAAGCCCTGCCCCAGGGCATGACCGACCTGGTAGTTGCGGCTCTTGGGCGAGGAACAGGTCACGATCAGGTCGCCGACGCCGGCCAGACCGAGAAAGGTCATCGGGTTAGCGCCTTGGCTGACGGCGAAGCGGGTCATTTCCGCCAGTGCTCGCGTAATCAGCATGCTCTTGGTGTTTTCGCCCATGCCCAGGGCTACAGCCATGCCGGCAATGATCGCGTAGACGTTTTTCAACGCCCCGCCCAGCTCGACACCGAAACGGTCGCTGCTGGCGTAGACGCGGAAGGTGCGCCCGTGCAGTACTGCTTGCACCCGCTGGCAGAGCGCTTCGTCCTCACTGGCGACCACCGTGGCGGTCAACGCATGCTCAGCCACTTCACGGGCCAGATTGGGCCCCGAAAGCACGCCAATGCGTGCCTGTGGAGCGATTTCTTCGAGGATCTGGCTCATCAACTTGAAGCTTTGCGCTTCGATGCCCTTGGTCAGGCTGACCAGCATCTTGCCGCGCAACAATTGCGCATGAGGCGCCAATACACTGCGTAGGGCGCTCGATGGCAAGGCAACAAAGATCAGCTCGCAATCCTGCAGGGTCGCTAACAGGTCATTGACCGGCTCAACGCCTGGATGGATCTTCACGCCTTTAAGATAACGTGGGTTTTCCCGGTTGCTGCGCATGGCTTCTGCCTGCTCGGGATCGCGCATCCATTGCCGTACGCCAACGCCGTTTTCCGCCAGCAGGTTCGCCACGGCAGTGCCGAAACTCCCACCTCCCAGAACTGCAACAGGCTGCTGTTCAGTCATATCCAATCCGTTAAAACCAATTTAAGTGGCGATGTGCGCATTATACGGAGCGCCCGTGACAGAGCCAGCGCCAGATCAGCGAATTGAGCTGGGATTGCCCTGTGCAGCACTGAAAAATGCTGGCCACTCGGTTAACATGGCCGGTTTGAACCCGATACCAAGGCCGCGCCGTGTCATTTGGCCCTCCTACTTCCCGACCACTCCTGTTGTTGACTGCGTTTCTCGGCGGACACACCCTGGCAGACGACTTGTTCGTTGACAGCCAATCGCTACCCCAGGTACTTACCGCGACTCGGCTCAAACAGTCTCCGGCAGCCGTGCCCGGGAGCATGACCGTGCTCGACAGCGCATTGATTCGCGCCAGCGGCGCCCGCGACATTCCCGAGTTGCTGCGCCTGGTTCCAGGCATGATGATCGGCTATGGCGCCGGTAACCAGCCCACGGTCAATTACCACGGCAGCAACGTCAATGATGCCCGGCGCATGCAGGTACTGATCGACGGCCGCTCGGTGTATCGTGCAGGCTTGGCCACGGTGGACTGGAGCGACATCCCCCTGGCCATGGAAGACATCGAGCGCATCGAAGTGTTCCGCGGCCCCAACACCGTCAGTTATGGCGCCAACGCGCTGATGGCGGTGGTCAACATCCTCACGCGCAAACCAGTCGACAGCCATGGCACGCGCCTGAAAGTCACCCGCGGCCAGCGCGGCATCAATGATTGGTACGCCAGCCAAGGCAGTGGCTGGGAGGGCGGCGACCTGCGTCTGTCGCTTTCCGGCATGCAGGATGACGGCTTCGATGAAACCCGCACCGGCCAGGATTACCGCGACAGCCGTCGGCTCAACCGCCTGAACCTGAGTGTCAGCCAAACCCTGGCAAGCAACCAGAGCCTGGATTGGCAGTTGGCCGCCAAAGAAGGCAGCGATCAGCGCCCCTATACCTACAAGCCGGTGTTCTACGGCGTCACCGCCAATGGCAACAATGCCGACACCAAGGCCAAGGACTATGCCGGCTCGCTGCGCTGGAACATCGACCTGAGCCCCGACCACAGCGTGTACCTACAAGGCTCGGCTCAACACTGGGATCGTCAACAGGTCTGGCGCGCCTGCGATGCGGCGCTATCGTTCAGCCCGGAGCTGACCCGCCTGTGGCAGCTCAACCCCAATTACGCCGAACAAGTGGCGCGCCATATTCTCTCGCCGCTTCCCTCTGGCACAGCTCAAGAACAGACCCTGGGCCGTCAGGTGCAACAACAGTGGCGCAGCGGTGGCTCCAGCCAGGTCTGCGGCGATATTGACCAGAGCACCCGGGAAACGCGCTACGACCTGGAACTGCAGGACACTCTGAGCCTGTTCGACAGCCTGCGCCTGGTCACTGGCGCCAACTTCCGTTACGACCGCGCTGATTCACAGACGTTCTTCAATGGCAGACTGGACGACAGCACCTGGCGCCTGTTCGGCCACCTGGAGTGGCGTGCCGATGAGCACTGGATTATCCAGGGCGGGGCCATGTACGAAGATGCACGACTTTCGGGCAGCTCGCTTACCCCACGCCTGGCGGTGAACTACCTGATCACTCCACGCCACGGTTTGCGTGCTGTGTACTCCGAAGCAGTGCGCTCACCAGACATGTTCGAGAACAACGTCAATTGGAGCTATCGGGTCAACAACCTGACCCCGGGCGCGTTCGGCCAGCGCAGCGCCCAATACTTCGTCAAGACCCGTGGGCCAGGTGACCTGGAACAGGAGCGGATGCGTTCGCGGGAACTGGGCTATAACGGTTACTTCGCCGACGCCGACGTAAGCGTTGACCTCAAGCTGTTCTACGACGAAATCACCGGCATGATCAGCGAACCACTGCGCAACAACCAATACATCGCCAGCAACAGCAATAAAGCACGCTTCAGCGGCACTGAAACGCAGCTGGACTGGCGCCTGAGTCCGGCCGATCGCCTGCGCGTGACCTACGCCCACGTCGATGCCTGGGCCAGCAACCCGGCTGATCGGCGCTTGAGTGCTCACAACAGTGGTTCAGCCGGCTGGTTGCGCGACTGGGGTCAAGGCTGGTCCAGCGCTTTGTTCTACTACGGTGACGATGAATTGAACCAGTATCGCTTTGAACGCGTGGACCTGCGCGTGGCCAAGCACTTGCACTGGGATCGCACCCAACTTGAACTGGCGGCGCTCCTGCAGCAACGCCTGGACGACGAGCCCTCCACCTTCCCCGACAACCGCTATGACAGTCGCCACGTCCTGTACTTCAGTGCGGAGCTGGAATTCTGATGCGCGTGTTGCGGTGCTGGTTGCTACTGGTCTGCTTGTGGCCCTTGAGCGGGCTGTCGGCCAGTGAAATCCTGCTCACCGGCAGCCAGGACAGTCCCGGTGTCGAGCAGTTCGCCCAGGCGCTGCGCGAACGCCGCCCTGGCGACACCGTTCACTTCGTGCCGGTGACCGAGCTGAAGCGCCCCTCGCAGCTCAATCCGGCCGTTCGCCTGATCCTGCTCGACAGCGCCAGCCTGGAATGGCGCTTGAGTGAAACTGCCGGCCCTGCGGCGCTGGCCTTGCGCGTCAGCCGCGTGCAAGCAGAACAGCGTCTGGGGCAACTGCGCCCGACTTACTTGAGCCTGCTGTGGAGCGATCCCCCTGTGGACCGTCAGTTGCGCCTGACCCGCTATCTACTGCCTGAAGCCCGGCGGGTTGGCGTGCTCTACACCGAACACAGCTACTTTCTGGTCGAAGAGTTGCGCCGCGCCGCCAAGCCCATGGGCCTTGAGATCATCGCCGAAGCCTGGCCAGATCTGCGCGACAGCCGCCCCTTGCAGACCTTGCTGCAAAACAGCGATGTACTACTGGGTATCGACGATCCCCAGTTGTACAACTCCAAGACGGCGAAAAACCTGTTGCTCAGCAGTTACGGGCAACAGAAAGCCTTGATTGGCCCCAATGCCGGTTTCGTCCGAGCAGGCGCCCTGGCCAGCACCTTGAGCAATCAGGACGACTGGTTGGCCGTGCTCGATCGCCTGCTCGACCAATCGCCTAACAAATGGCCGCGCGCGCTGTACCCCGAACATTTCAGTGTCGTCGGCAACCAGCAGGTTGCCCGCGCCTTGGGCATCGAATCCATCGACGCCAAACGCGCCGCCCTGACGCTGGCCGAAGGAGAACGCAGACCATGAGGCGTCGCCTGAGCTGGGACATCCATACCCGCACACAGATCATCAGTCTGGGGCCGGCCTTGTTGCTGACCTTGCTGCTGATCAGCTTCTTTACCTTCGTGCGCATCCAGGACTTGCGCCAGGAGCTCAATCACACCGGTCAACTGATCGCCAACCAGCTGGCGCCGGCATCGGAGTACGGGGTGATCGCCGGAAACGACGAAGTTCTGGAAAGTCTGATGCGCGCGACCTTGAGCATCCCTCATGTACGCTTCCTCGAAGTTCAGGACAGCAGCAACCATATTCTGGTGTACGTCGAGCAGCCGGATGAGCACGACAACCGTGCCCAACAGGTCGAAGTGTTCCAGGCCCCCATCCGCCTGCAGCAGATCCGCCTGGACAACGACTTCCTTCACAATAGTAAGCAACCGCTGAAAAACATCGGAGACGACTACCTGGGGCGGGTTATCGTCGGTATGTCCAATGATGCATTTAGCGAGCGCCAGAAAGAAATCGTGATCAAGGCCGCGATCCTCGCCCTGTTCGCCCTGCTCTTCACTTTTCTTCTGGCCCGCCGACTGGCCAGGAGCCTGGCCAAGCCGATCAGTGATATGGGCTATGCCGTAAAAGCCATACAACAAGGCGACTTCAATGCCCCCTTGCCCGTGGTCGACGACAGTGAACTGGGCCACTTGGCCCGGCACATCAATAACCTCGCCCGCGCCCTGGCGCAGGCCAGCCATGAACAGCAGCAGGCGATGTCGCAACTGATCCAGGCCCGCGAGGAGGCTGAGCAGGCCAACCGGGCCAAGTCCGACTTCCTGGCGATGATGAGCCACGAACTGCGCACACCGATGAACGGCGTTCTGGGCATGCTGCAGTTACTCGAAACCACTACCTTGAGCGAAGAACAGACCGAATACACTGCCGTGGCCAGTGAATCGACCGGCCACCTGCTCAAGGTGATCAACGACATTCTCGATTTCTCGCGGATCGAGCGCACCCACCTGGAACTGGAACATATCGATTTCAACCTTGCCGAGCTGATTGGCAGTTGCGTGCAGTCCTTCCATCACCTGGCCGCCCAGCGCGGTCTGAGCCTACAACTGCAGTTGCCGCCCGGCATGGAGCAATTGCAGGTCACTGGCGACCCGACGCGGATCCGCCAGGTTCTGCTCAATCTGGTAGGCAATGCGCTGAAGTTCACCGAGCACGGTAGCGTGCGCGTTGCGCCACGCTGGCAAGTACTCGACCGTCAATTGATCTGGTTCACCTGTGCAGTTCACGACACCGGTATCGGCATCGACAATGAGCGCCTGGAAACCATGTTCGTCGCCTTCCAGCAAGCTGACAGCTCAATTTCTCGCCGCTATGGCGGCACCGGGCTGGGCCTGTCGATTGCCCGTACCCTGGCCGAACGCATGGGCGGCACTTTGCGCGGAGAGAGCCACGAAGGTCAGGGTTCGACCTTTACCCTGGAGATGCCGTTGGCGTTGTCACTCCAGCAAATGCCACGCTTGCCGAGCCAGCACACCACGCCGGATGAAGAAGGCCAAGGCCGGCGGGTCTTGCTGGTGGAAGACAACCCGGTGAATCAGACCGTGATCGAAGCCATGTTGCGCAGCCTGGGATTCGAAGTGCATATTGCCGTGGACGGCGCCCAGGCAGTGGCCCAGGTTGCCCACCAGCGCTTTGCTGTCACCTTGATGGACTGCCGGCTGCCGATCATCGATGGCTATGAAGCCACCCGGCGCATCCGCCAACTCCCGCAGGCAGCCGCCATGCCGATTATCGCCCTGACCGCCAATGCACTGCAGGGTGATCGCGAGCGCTGCCTCAATGCGGGGATGAATGATTACCTGGCCAAGCCATTCAAACGCACTGATCTGCAGCAAATTCTGCAGCGTTGGCTACCCGGTCAGTCAGCTGCGACTGGCGATTAATGTGAAATTGCGGCAGTCTTAGGAACTGGACAGGCTGGTTGGAAAGCCTGAAAATAAAATTTCAGTGCACAAGTGTACTTCTTTGCCCCGTGCGCTGTGACTTTCACTACAACGCAATAGTCTATGTGTAGGCTGCCGCCCCAAACACACGCGTTTTGGGTCGGCCGGGAAGATTTGCCCCCTGCCGCACGGGGACTATTGAGGAGCTCGCATGACCAAACAAAACGCCTTTACTCGGGAAGACCTGCTGCGCTGCAGTCGCGGTGAGCTGTTCGGCCCAGGTAACGCGCAACTGCCCGCCCCGAACATGCTGATGGTGGATCGCATCACCCATATCAGCGAAGAGGGTGGCAAGTACGGCAAAGGTGAATTGGTCGCCGAGCTGGATATCACCCCGGACCTGTGGTTCTTCGCCTGTCACTTCGAAGGTGATCCGGTGATGCCGGGCTGCCTGGGCCTTGATGCCATGTGGCAACTGGTCGGCTTCTTCCTCGGCTGGCAAGGCCTGCCAGGCCGTGGACGTGCCCTGGGTTCGGGCGAAGTGAAGTTCTTCGGCCAGGTCCTGCCAACGGCCAAGAAAGTCACGTACAACATTCACATCAAGCGCGTCCTGAAGGGCAAGCTGAACATGGCCATCGCAGATGGCTCGGTCAGTGTCGACGGTCGCGAGATCTACACCGCCGAAGGCCTTCGGGTCGGCGTATTCACCTCCACTGACAACTTCTAAGGGTTATCCGCATGCGCCGCGTCGTTATCACTGGTCTGGGCATCGTATCGTGCCTGGGCAATGACAAAGAGACCGTCTCCGCCAACCTGCGTGCAAGCCGCCCTGGCATCCGATTCAACCCGGAATATGCCGAAATGGGTCTGCGTAGCCAGGTTTCCGGCTCCATTGACCTCAACCTCGAAGAACTGATCGACCGCAAGGTCTTCCGTTTCGTCGGTCACGCCGCCGCCTATGCCTACCTGGCAATGGCCGACGCGATCAAGGATTCGGGCCTGACCGAAGAACAGGTGTCCAACCCGCGCACCGGCCTGATCGCAGGCAGCGGCGGCGCGTCGACCCTGAACCAGATGGAAGCGCTGGACATCCTGCGCGAAAAAGGCGTCAAGCGCGTGGGCCCGTACCGCGTCACCCGGACCATGAGCAGCACCGTCTCGGCGTGCCTGGCCACCCCGTTCAAGATCAAGGGCCTGAACTACTCCATCGCTTCGGCGTGCGCCACCAGTGCACACTGCATCGGTACCGCGATGGAACAGATCCAGATGGGCAAGCAGGACATCGTCTTCGCCGGTGGCGGTGAAGAAGAACATTGGAGCCAGTCGTTCCTGTTCGACGCCATGGGCGCCCTGTCCAGCAAGCGCAACGACACTCCAGAAAAAGCCTCCCGTGCTTACGACAATGACCGTGACGGTTTTGTCATCGCCGGTGGTGGCGGCATGGTCGTGGTTGAAGAGCTGGAACACGCCCTGGCCCGCGGCGCAAAAATCTACGCCGAGATCGTTGGCTACGGTGCTACTTCCGATGGCTACGACATGGTCGCGCCAAGCGGCGAAGGCGCCATCCGCTGCATGCAGATGGCCATGTCGACCGTTGATGCACCGATCGACTACCTGAACACCCACGGCACCTCGACCCCAGTGGGCGACGTTGCTGAGATCAAGGGTGTTCGTGAAGTGTTCGGTGACAAGGCGCCAGCCATCAGCTCGACCAAGAGCCTGTCCGGTCACTCGCTGGGCGCCGCAGGCGTTCACGAAGCGATCTACTGCATGCTGATGATGGAAGGCAACTTCATTGCCGGCTCCGCCAACATCGACGAGCTGGACCCCGCCGTTGCCGATATGCCAATCCTGACCAAAACCCAGGAAAACGCCAAGATCGACACCGTGATGAGCAACAGCTTCGGTTTCGGTGGCACCAACGCCACCCTGGTGCTCAAGCGCTGGGAAGGCAAGTAAGGGTTAGCCTCTTACACTGAAAACGCCCCGACTGGTTCGGGGCGTTTTTGTGTGTACCTGCAATTGATCCGTAGCCGCTGCCGTCAGGCTGCGATCGGCTGCGAAGCAGTCGCCATCCAGCCGCCGCGAGGGACCGCAATAGCGGCCGCTGCACGCCCGATCGCAGCCTGGCGGCAGCGGCTACAGCAGGCCAAGTCAGCCTATTGCAGTTGCACAGCTACACCGAGAACCTGCCTACCAGGCCATTCAGATCAATCGCCAACTGCGACAACGCCTGACTCGCGGCATTGGTCTGGTTTGCCCCCGCAGACGTTTGCAGCGCCAGGTCACGAATGTTGGTCAGGTTGCGGTCTACCTCTCGCGCCACCTGTGCCTGCTGCTCGGACGCACTGGCGATCACCAAATTACGCTCGTTGATCAAGCTGATGGCCGTGGCGATTTCCTCCAACGCCGCCCCCGCCGCATGCGCCCCATCCAGGGTACTGCGGGCACGCTCGTTGCTCTGCTGCATACCTTCCACAGCCCGGTCTGTGCCCTGCTGGATACCATTGATCATCTGCTCAATTTCCCGCGTCGACTGCTGCGTGCGATGCGCCAGCGCCCGTACTTCATCGGCAACAACGGCAAAGCCACGCCCGGCGTCTCCCGCCCGGGCTGCCTCGATTGCGGCATTGAGGGCCAGCAGGTTGGTCTGCTCGGCAATCGAGCCGATCACATCCAGCACTTTGGTAATGCCGTGCACCTGTTGCGCCAGCTGCCCAACCTCCTCCGCATTGGACGTCACCCCGGCCGCCAGCGACTCGATCGAGGCCACGGTCAAACGCACCTGCTCTCGGCCCTGGCGAGCAATCCGGTCCGACTCACGGGACGCTTCGGAAGTGGCCACAGCATTGCTTGCCACCTCCTCCACCGCGGTGGTCATCTGGTTAACTGCGGTAGCCGCCTGTTCGATCTCCTGGCTCTGCTGCATCAAGCCGCGAGTGGCATCTTCGGTCACTGCGCTGAGCTCCTCAGATGCCGAGGCCAACTGATTCGACGAATCAGAAATGCGCCCAATGGTCTCGCGCAGGCTTTGCTGCATTTGCTTGAGGGCCGCCAGCAGGCGCGCCGGCTCGTCCTTGCCCTGTACCGCAATCTGCGGCGTCAGGTCGCCCGTGGCCACCACCTCAGCCACCTGCAGTGACTGGGCCAAGGGCCGGACGATACTGCGGGTCAGGGTCAGCGCCAGGAGCACCGTCATTACCAAGGCCGCCAGCAACAGGCAAACCACCCAGATCCAGGCACGTTGGTACACCGCCTCGGCGAGATCGGTAGCGTTATTGGCGTGATGATTATTGAGTGCGATCAACTCGTTGAGCGTGGCGGCAAGCTGGTCGGCCAACTGGTTCATTTCACCATTGACCACAGCAACTGCTGCCTCGACCTGCCCCTCCTGGGACAGCTGAGTAACCTGGGCCTGCAGTCCCAAGTACTGCTGCTCCGTCTTCAAGTAGCGATCAAACAGCACTTGCTCTTGCGGTAGAACAATCAGCGCCTGGTACTGCTGCTGCGCTTTGCTTAGACCGGCTTTTATTTCTTCGATGCGCGCCTTGTTTTGCTGCAGCGATTGCGGATCGCGGTTGATCAGCAAGCGCAAGGTCAAGGCACGGATGCGCATGGTGTCCTGAGTCATCTGCCCTACGGCAATGACACTGGGCAGCCAGTTGCTGTCAACCTGCTCGGACTGCTGGCGCATGCTGGTCATCTGCATCAAGGCAAATACGCCAAGAGCAAACACCAGCAGGGCCACCAGACCAAAGCCCAAGGCTGCCCTGGGCGCGATATTGATATTTCTCAAGCTCATCTTCCGGCTCCTTCCAAAAGCGCTGCACAACAATGCAGCAATCCCTTCTTCTAGAAGATATCGGCCCTTGGAAGAATTGCGTTAGACGAAAACGTGATATCAAAGCGCCTGCTCATCTCGACGACAGGTGCGGCCCGTCTCAGCGCACAGTAAAGCGCTGCTCGGCCAGCAGGCGATCCCCCTGGAACACCATGAAATGCCATTGGCCCGGCACCACTTCGTAATTTTCAGTGAACTCGAAGGCCATTACATCCTGTGCCGCCCCTGGCACCAGCTTCTGTACCACTTCAAATTTGTCATGGCGCTTGCCGTCGGGGGTGCGCACCCCAGGGGTGAGGTACAACAGGGTCAGTGGCGTGTCTTCAGCAGCCTTGCCCTCAAGGCGATAACGCATCCCGAACTTGCTGCCCAGGCGCGCCGGAATCTCGTCGGTGTGCTCGATGGTCTGGTTGTTCTGAGTCAGCACCCGTTCGCCAGGCTGGAAGTTCTGATGACGGGTTTCAAACAGCCCGTACTCGATCGGTCCTTGGACCCGGACCTCGGCACTGGCCAGGCCACTGACCAGCACAAGCCCGCACACAGCGCTCAAACGACTGAAAAACATGATGCACTCCATCAGAATTGATGGCGGCAGGCTATGACGCTGGCATGACAGACTGATGACAACTGGGGAACTGGCTCAACGCCGCTTGGGCAGCACCGCGAGAAAGTTATCCACGGCAACCTTTTGCGCGACGTCTGCTGGCAAGGCATCGAGGAACGGATCGAAGCTGTGCAATTGCTCCCCCAGGCTACTGAAGCGCCCGACCACGTCAGAACCGAGCATAAAGCGTTCTGGGAAGCGTTTGACCAATTCGACCCACTCAGCCCTAGGCTTACCGCGCTCGTCCAGCAGGTAAGGCTGCAGGACGCTCCAGGACAGGTCAATGTACAAGTTGGGATACGTCTCGAGCATGCGGGACAGAGTCGGCAGCAAGAAATCCAATTGTGTTTGATGCCGATGAATTTCCAGACTGGTTCCGGCATGGGCCCAGATGAAACGGGTATGCGGATGATTGCGCAACGGCGCTTCGATTTCCGCCAGGTACAGTGGATTGCGCTCACGCTTGGAGGTGATGTTGGAGTGGATCAGCACCGGCAGGTCCTGCTCAGCCGCCAGGTGGTAAATACGCGTCATGGCCTCGTTGTTGGCGCGCGGGGTATCGCCGCTGGTCAGGGCGGTCAGGTCGTCATGACGGGTGAAAACCTCACCAATGCCCTGCCAAAGACCTGGATTCAGCTCAAGCATCCGCTCGATGTGCGCCACTGCATTTTTGTCTACGGGATTGAAGCCGGTCAGAAACGGGTGAAAACGCCGACGCTGCTCGGGCTCAAGCTTCTCCAATGCTGCGGCGATATAGATATCAGTAGCGCTGTACCAATAGGCATCAGCATCGTCACCGGCGTAGTAGCGCGGGCGCTTGGGTTCATCCTCATGCCATTTTTTTGCCACCGCCACACCGGAGATCATCGACTGATCGATGCGCGCTTCGTCCATCGCTTTGAGCAGCGCGTCCATGCCCTCGCTTTCCTGAAAGAAATCCACATAGTGCAAATGCGCATCACTGTAGCGGTACTCCCGCGCCTGCACACTTTGCAAGGTCAAGCCCATCAACACGACCCAGACCAGGGTTCTGGCAAACATTGCGCGTTCCTTCTTCGCGTTTCAGTCAGGGTAGACCGACCAGTGCGCCACGCAGTTCAGCCCTTATCTGTAACAGGTTATGCTCAGGGTCATTATCCCCGGCCTGGAGCCCACCGTGAGCAATCCCCTGGTTATCCGCCCTCGCGCTGAATCCGTCGAGGGCCAACCGATCCTGCGCCCCCTGCCCTCGGCACAATGCCGCAGTGTCGGACCCTTCGTGTTCTTCGATCATATGCTCGAAACCGACTACGCCGCCGGCAATGGCGTGAACATCCGCCAGCACCCGCATATCGGCCTGTCCACCCTCACCTACCTGTTCGAAGGCGAGTTGCTGCATAAAGATAGCCTTGGCTCCGATCAACGGGTCAAGGCCGGAGAGGTCAGCTGGATGACCGCCGGCCGTGGCATTGCCCATGTCGAAAGGACCCCGGCCGATCTGCTCGCCAGGGGTTCGCGCCTGCATGGTTTACAGGTATGGCTGGCGTCGCCCAAGGACGCTGAACAAGGTGACAGTCACTACAGCCATCACCCGGCTGCCAGTTTGCCGGTCAGCGACAACTTGGGGGTGAACATCCGCATGATTGCCGGTGATGGCTTCTGCCTACAGTCGCCGGTACCGGTGCTGTCGCCGACACTGTATGCCTTGGTGCAGATGCAGGCGGCGACTACGCTGAGCATCCCCAACGAGCACGCCGAGCGGGCGCTGTATGTGCTGGAGGGTGAGGTGAGCCTGAACGACGAAGCGGTCGAGGCGCACAGCCTGGTCGTGCTACCCGAAGGACAGGAGATGAGTTTGTTTGCTGACAGCGAATGCCAGTTGGTGCTGTTCGGTGGCGCGCCACTGGATGGGCCGCGGCGGATGAACTGGAATTTCGTCGCCAGTGATCCACTGCTGATTGATCAGGCACGGGCACGCTGGGCGGCTGGCGATTGGCCGACGGTACCGGGGGAAAGTGAGCGAATCGAGTTGCCCTAAAACCACTGCGAGCGCTTCGCGTAGACAACCTCTTAGCCGCTGCCAAGGCACGAGGCTGCGGCCTCAAGGGGCCAGTCAGAGCAGTTGGGCGTCGGCGTTGCTGGCGATGGGCTGCAACGCAGCCCACCACTTCTCAAGCCCTGAATACTTCATCAAGCAAGTTGAACATCGCCCGGAAGGCACGCTTGGAGGTACGCGCGTCGTACTTCATCTTGCCAGGCACATTGGCCGCCGTATCCGTGAACGAATGCACCGCGCCACCATAGCTGATCACTTGCCAATCAACCTTGGCAGCGTCCATTTCCGCCTCAAATGCCGGCAACTGCTCCTTGGGCACCAACGGATCGGCTGCACCATGGAGCACCAACATCGAGGCCTTGACCTTACCTGCCTGCGCCGGCAAGGGTGAATCCAGCGTACCGTGGAAGGACACTGCAGCCTGCAGCCGCTCATCCTCACGGGCCAGTTCCAGTGCGCAGCAGCCGCCGAAGCAGAAACCGAAAGTACCCAGCTTGCCCGGTTCCAACACACCCCTGGACTGCCCGAGCAATTGGTTCAATGCTTCTTTCATGCGTTTGCGCAGCTCTACACGGTCCTCTTTGAGGGGCATCATCGCTGCCGCTGCTTCATCCATATTTGAGGGGCGCACAGTCTGACCGTAGATATCGGCAATCAGTACGACATAGCCCTGAGCGGCGACCTCCCTGGCAATACGCTCGGCCCCCTCACCAATCCCCATCCAGTTAGGCGCCATCAGCAATCCAGGCTGCCCCAAGGCGCCCTGGGTGTAGACCAAACGACTCTCATAGGCTTTGCCGGCAACATGATAGACCAGCGACTCGATAGTAACCTTGCTCATGCAGTCCTCCTTGCACCATGAAAAAAGCCCGCCGAAGCGGGCTTTCCTGACTCTACTTAAGCCGACAATTCGACCAGCAGCTTGTTCAGGCGACGAACGTACGCCGCCGGGTCCTTCAAGCTGTCACCCGCTGCCAGCGCAGCCTGATCAAAGAGGATATGCGAGAAGTCAGCGAAACGGTCTTCGCTCTGCTCGTTGTCCAGCTTCTCGATCAGCGGATGGCCCGGATTGAATTCGAAGATTGGCTTGGAATCCGGCACCTTCTGCCCGCTGGCCTCGAGGATCTGGCGCATTTGCAGGCCCAGGTCCTGCTCACCAATGGCCAGGATCGCTGGCGAGTCGGTCAGGCGATGCGAGACACGCACTTCGCTGACGCTTTCGCCCAAGGCGGCTTTGAGGCGCTCAACCAGCCCTTCTTTTTCCTTGGCGACTTCTTCCTGGGCTTTCTTGTCCTCTTCGGAGTCCAACTTGCCCAGGTCCAGGTCACCGCGAGCAACATCGACGAAGCTCTTACCGTCGAAGTCGCTCAGGTAGCTCATCAGCCACTCGTCAATACGGTCGGTCAGCAGCAGTACTTCGATGCCTTTCTTGCGGAAGACTTCCAGGTGCGGGCTGTTTTTGACCTGTGCGTACGACTCGCCGGTGAGGAAGTAGATCTTGTCCTGACCTTCCTTGGCACGCGCCAGGTAGTCGGCCAGCGACACGCTCTGCTCGCCGCTGTCGTCGCTGGTGGAGGCAAAGCGCAGCAAACCGGCGATTTTCTCCTTGTTGGCGAAGTCTTCGGCCGGACCCTCTTTCATCACCTGACCGAAGTTCTTCCAGAAGCCCTTGTACTGCTCAGGCTCGTTCTTGGCCAACTTCTCGAGCATGTCCAGAACGCGCTTGGTCAGCGCCGACTTCATCGAATCGATGATTGGGTCTTTCTGCAGGATTTCCCGCGAAACGTTCAGCGACAGGTCGTTGGAGTCAACCACGCCTTTGATAAAGCGCAGGTACAGCGGCAGGAACGACTCAGCCTGGTCCATGACGAATACACGCTGGACGTACAGCTTCAGGCCGCGCGGCGCTTCACGCTGATACAGATCAAATGGCGCGCGTGCCGGGACGTAGAGCAGCGAGTTGTACTCAAGCTTGCCTTCGACCTTGTTGTGGCTCCAGGCCAGCGGGTTCTCGAAATCGTGACCGATGTGCTTGTAGAACTCCTGGTATTCCTCGTCCTTGATCTCGGTACGCGGACGGGTCCACAGGGCACTGGCACGGTTGACGGTTTCCCATTCTTCGGCCGGCTTCTCTTCACCTTCAGCCGCGTCGACCTGCTTGGGCAGCTCGATCGGCAGAGCGATGTGATCGGAGTACTTCTTGATGATGTTACGCAGGCGCCAACCGTCGGCGAACTCTTCCTCACCCTTTTTCAGGTGCAGGACGATACGGGTACCGCGCTCGGCCTTGTCGAGGGTGGCAACTTCGAATTCGCCTTCGCCCTTGGACGACCAATGCACGCCTTCGCCAGCCGGCGCACCAGCACGACGGCTGAACACGTCAACTTTGTCGGCCACAATGAACGCCGAGTAGAAGCCCACGCCGAATTGACCGATCAGGTGCGAATCTTTTTTCTGATCACCGGTGAGGTGCTTCATAAAGTCGGCAGTGCCGGACTTGGCAATGGTACCCAGGTGGGTGATCACATCCTCGCGGCTCATACCGATACCGTTGTCTTCGAGGGTGACGGTATTGGCGTCCTTGTCGAAGCTGACGCGAATTTTCAGCTCGGCGCCGCCTTCGAGCAACTCAGGCTTGGCCAAGGCTTCGAAACGCAACTTGTCGACCGCGTCGGAGGCGTTGGAAATCAGTTCACGAAGGAAGATTTCCTTGTTCGAGTACAAGGAATGGATCATGAGGTGCAGCAGCTGCTTTACCTCGGTCTGGAAGCCCAGGGTTTCTTTTTGAGTTTCCACACTCATGGTCTTCAACACTCCAATCTGATGGCAGTTGTCGCTCGGCAGGTGGGCACCACGGCCCAGGCCTACTTTCACGGCGGGATGTCATGCAGATGGGGGCGGTAGAGGTTATTTCAAGGGCGCATTGATTTCTTCGATCTTGAAATGCGCACGCGCGGTGGCAATCGGCTCGTCCGGGTTACCCTGCCAAGCGGTGATGGCCACGTTGGTCACCCGCCGCCCCTGGCGCCAGAGCTGGCAGCGGGCATAGGTGTCGCGAAAATGCCCGGCGCGCAGGTAGTCGATGGAAAAATCGATGATTTTCGGAATGGTCGCACTCTCACTGAAAATCAGCAGGTACAGCGCCGCGGACAACTCCATGAAGCCGGCGATCACCCCACCATGTATCGCGGGCAGTATAGGGTTACCAATGTTGTCCTTATTGGCAGGCAAGCAGAACAGCAGATCATCGCCCTCGCGGCTGCACTGGATGCCAATCAGCCCAGCATACGGAATCAGCTGCAACAACGGCTGGTAATTACCTTCAGCATGGGCCTGACGTAATTGCTGGTGCACCTCAGGCGGGATCATTGCGCGCGCCCCTTCAGTGCATTGCCAAAATTCAGCCCACCTTTCACGCCTTTGCCCAAGCGCATGAAGGTGCCCACCACTTGAGCAATTGGCTCCTCGGGGTCCTCCTGATAGGCCATACCGCGGGTAAAGATCACATCACGGGTAACCCGATAGCAGTAGGCGTAGCCATAGATGTCCAGCTCGGGTTTAGCGGAATGCATGTAGTCGATACGCAGATCCAACGTCGGACACACTTCGAACTCTGCCAACGCGCACAGCGTGGCCATACCGCAGGTGGTGTCCATCAACGTGGTCAGCGCACCACCGTGGATGGCACCGGTCTGCGGATTACCAATAATCTTCTTTGCATAAGGCAGGATCAGGGTCATTCCTTGTGCATCAGCATGGTGCACGCGCATCGCTAGTCGCTGGCAATGAGGCAGCGCCGAAAGAAAGCGTGCGGCCATGGCCATCAATGGAGTCTCACTCATGTCACTATTGCCCTTGTGGTTATTCGGTCAATGCACACGCCTAGAGAAAAGTCTATGTAGATCCTACAGTTATATATCTGTAATGTATGCGGAACTTCTTTCCGTTACTTGAGCTCAAAGGAACAAGTAACTTATTCCCACAAGGAGAAACACCCCATGCGTAAACCTTTTGCTTTTGCCGTAATGCTGGCCGCCGCCCTGGGTCTCGCTGCTTGCGATAAAGCCAGCGAAGACAAAGCTCAGGATGCAGCGCAACACACCGAGAACGCCCAGCAGAAGATGGACGAAGCTCAGGATAAAGTGAACGAGGCCGCAAAAGAAAACGCTGAAGCTGCCAAAGACAGTGCTGAAGCGCAGCAGAAAGCCGCTGAAGAAGCAGCTCCAGCTACCCCAGCACCAGAAACCGCTCCAGCTGAGCCTGCTAAATAAGCAAGCGCACTGGTATAAAAAACCCGACAGTTGTCGGGTTTTTTTATACCTGCAATAAACCCGCTTAACGATTCAGTTAATGCTTGGCTCTTTGCTCGCCTCCACCGCAGGCACCTCGGTCGGGGTATATACCATCACATCCAGCACATCGGAATGAAACTCACGTCGGTACAGCACCAGCACCACCCCCGCGCTCATCAGCATGAACAACCAGGGGCTGATAAACCAACTGAGCATGGCCATGCCAAAGTAATAAGAACGCAAGCCAAAGTTGAACTGGTTGGCGGCCATGGAAATTACCCGCGCTGCGCGCTGGGCAAAGGCCTTGCGCTCCAACTCGCTGACATGGCGCTCACCGACCATCGGTGCTGACCCCACCAGTACGGCCGCAAAGTTGTACTGACGCATGCACCAACTGAAAGTGAAAAAGGCATAGACAAATACTGTGGCCAGGCACAACAGCTTGATTTCCGACATGCCCTGGGTCGCCTGTTGAACCAGCGGCAGATCCGCCAACAGCGACACTGCACGATCCGACGCCCCCAGCACGGTCAGAATACCGGCGAGGATGATCAGCGTACTGGAAGCAAAGAATGAGGCGTTGCGCTCAAGGTTAGCGATCACACTGGCATCGGCAATGCGGTTGTCACGCATCAGCATGCGCCGCATCCAGTCTTCACGATACAAGTGCAGCACACTGGCCAGGCACGCTGTATCGCGCCCTTTCCAGGTGGCATAGCGGGTATAGCCGCCCCAGCAAACAACAAACCAGCAGGCCGCCAGCAGGTGATTCAGATTACTTTGAATGAAGCTCATGCAAGGTCCCGGTAAAGAGTTTCGTGCACAGTAACGTGTGTTGACCGGCTTTCGACGCTTAGCCGAGGAAAAAGACACGTCCTAACTCAAGAAACGAAAAAGCCCCGCATCCTTTCAGATACGGGGCTCGGAAACTGCCTTGCCTGACGCACTATGGCTTGTGGCCGGCGACAGGCATAAGGCCGATTCTCAGGCCATCGCTTCGCGCGGCTTACCCAGCATACGGTCACAGACCACGGCTACCGCCAGCGTTACCACCGACGGCACCAGCCACGCCAGGCCTTGCTCGCTCAGCGGCAGGTGTGCCATGGCATCCGGCAGGTAACTTGCCAGCGCGGTGCCCTTGATGGCGTCAACCATGCCAAACAGCAGCGACACCAACATCACCGGCGCCAGGATGCGCACCTGCGAGTTCCACACGTCTTTGCAGAAACTCAAGCCCACCACCACGATGCACGGCGGGTAGATAGCCGTCAGCACCGGGATCGAGAACATGATCAGCTTGGTCAGGCCCAGGTTAGAGATCAGCAACGAGAAACCGCAGAGGATCACCACCAGGGCGCGGTAGGACAGCGGCAGTACCTGGCTGAAATACTCAGCACAGGCACAGGTCAGGCCCACAGCAGTAACCAGGCATGCGAGGGCAATCAGAACGGCAAGAAAGCCGCTACCCAGAGAACCGAAGGTGTGCTGTACATAAGCATGCAGAACCGCAGCACCATTGGTTGCGCCAGCAGCGATCTCGTGGCTGCTCGCACCGAGGCGGAACAGACTGATGTACACCAACGCCAGGCCGACACCAGCGATCAAGCCAGCAATGATGGCGTAGCGGGTGATCAGCCTTGGCGACTCGACCCCACGGGAACGAATAGCATTGACGATCACGATACCGAACACCAGTGCACCCAGCGTATCCATGGTCAGGTAACCATTGATAAAGCCCTGGGAGAACGCCGATGCCTGATAAGCGGGCTCTGCGTTACCGCTGGTACCGGCAGGCAGCATGAAGGCGGCAATGCCCAAGGCAGCCAGGGCGATGATCTTCAAAGGTGCCAGGAAGCGGCCCACGGTGTCGAGCAGCTTGCCGGGGTACATGGACACCGCCAGCACCACCACGAAGTACACCAGGCTGTAGATAAACAGCGCTGTCGGACTTTCGCCAGTCAACGGCGCCACACCCACCTCAAAGGACACAGTGGCCGTACGCGGGGTGGCGAACAGCGGGCCGACCGACAGGTAGCAGACTGCCGCGAGCAAGCCGCCAGCCACCTTACCAATCGGGCTGCTCAGCGCGTCCATGCCGCCGCCGACCTTGGCCAAGGCGATAACAGTGATGACCGGCAGGCCAACCGCAGTAATCAGAAAGCCCAGCGCGGCCATCCACACATGCGGACCGGACTGCAAGCCGACGATCGGCGGGAAGATGATATTGCCCGCACCGACGAACAACGCGAACGTCATAAAACCAAGCGCCAGGATGTCCTGGCCTTTCAACACTTTCATTAAGGAAATACCACACTTCTGAAATCGGGATTTAGAGAGGGATTTCCCCTGGGGTGAGGGAAAATGTAGCCCGTCCGGATGAGACAAGCCCTTTAAAGCATGCCCGTATCCTTTTGGGGTACCGACACGAAAGTAGGGACAGTGTAACCAAGTTGCACCGACTGCGCACCGCTAGGTGACGAGGTGTCCGAAAGGCGCATGTGTTTGTCGCGTGCACGACAGCAAGAAAGGTACTACCTGGTACAACCAATGTCACGGTAGCGTCTGGTGAGCGAGCGCTTTACGCTCGATCGCAGGCTGGCGCCAGCGGCTACAGATGCATCAGCCAGAACGCACAAAGGCCACCCGAAGGTGGCCTTTGTGTCTGGAGCGAAGAGTTAGCCGAAGCTTATTTCTTCACTTCCCAGCCAGTCAGCTCGGCCAGGGCCTTGCCGATGTCTGCCAGCGAACGCACGGTTTTCACACCAGCGTCTTGCAGGGCAGCGAATTTCTCGTCTGCCGTGCCTTTGCCGCCGGAGATGATTGCACCAGCGTGACCCATACGCTTGCCCGCAGGAGCGGTAACACCAGCGATGTAGGAAACCACAGGCTTGGTGACGTTAGCCTTGATGTAGGCAGCCGCTTCTTCTTCAGCCGAACCGCCGATCTCACCGATCATCACGATCGCTTCGGTCTTCGGGTCTTCCTGGAACAGCTTCAGGATGTCGATGAAGTTCGAGCCTGGGATCGGGTCGCCACCGATACCAACGCAGGTGGACTGACCGAAACCGGCGTCAGTGGTCTGCTTGACCGCTTCGTAGGTCAGGGTGCCGGAACGCGAAACGATACCGACCTTGCCTGGCAAGTGGATGTGACCTGGCATGATGCCGATCTTGCACTCGCCCGGAGTGATAACGCCTGGGCAGTTAGGGCCGATCAGGGTAACACCCAGCTCGTCGCACTTGACCTTGGCGTCCAGCATGTCCAGGGTAGGAATGCCTTCGGTGATGCAGACGATCAGCTTGATGCCGCCGAAAGCCGCTTCCAGGATCGAGTCTTTGCAGAACGGAGCCGGAACGTAGATAACCGAAGCGTCAGCACCGGTAGCCGCAACGGCTTCTTTAACGGTGTTGAACACTGGCAGGCCCAGATGAGTGGTGCCGCCCTTGCCTGGGGTCACGCCGCCAACCATCTTGGTGCCGTAGGCGATGGCTTGTTCGGAGTGGAAAGTACCTTGCGAGCCGGTGAAGCCCTGGCAGATGACTTTGGTGTCTTTATTGATCAGGACGCTCATTACTTGCCCTCCGCAGCTTTGACAACTTGTTGAGCAGCGTCGGTCAGGCTGGTTGCAGCAATGATGTTCAAACCGCTTTCTGCCAGTACTTTAGCACCCAGTTCAGCGTTGTTGCCTTCCAGGCGAACAACAACCGGCACCTTAACGCCGACTTCTTTCACAGCGCCAATGATGCCTTCGGCAATCATGTCGCAGCGAACGATGCCGCCGAAGATGTTGACCAGAACGGCCGCGACATTGCTGTCGGACAGGATGATCTTGAAGGCTTCGGTAACGCGCTCTTTGGTAGCACCACCACCTACGTCGAGGAAGTTGGCTGGCTTGCCGCCGTGCAGGTTGACGATGTCCATGGTACCCATGGCCAGGCCAGCACCGTTGACCATGCAGCCGATGTTGCCTTCCAGTGCCACGTAGTTCAGCTCGAAGCTGGCAGCGTGGGCTTCACGAGGGTCGTCTTGCGACGGGTCGTGGAAGGTTTTCAGCTTAGGCTGACGGTACATGGCGTTTGCGTCGATGTTGATTTTCGCATCGAGGCAGTGCAGATCGCCGTCGGCCTTGATGACCAGCGGGTTTACTTCCAGCAGGGCCAGGTCGTGTTCTTTGAACAGCTTGGCCAGGCCGACGAAAATCTTGGCGAACTGTGCAACTTGCTTGCCTTCCAGACCCAGCTGGAACGCCAGTTCACGACCTTGGAATGGCTGAGCGCCAACCAGAGGATCGATAGTAGCCTTGATGATCTTCTCAGGAGTGTCGTGAGCGACTTTCTCGATGTCCACGCCACCTTCGGTGGACGCCATGAACACGATACGACGGCTCGAACGGTCGACGACAGCGCCCAGGTACAGCTCTTTGGCGATGTCAGTGCAGGATTCGACCAGGATCTTGGTCACTGGCTGACCGTTGGCGTCAGTCTGGTAAGTCACCAGACGCTTGCCCAACCACTGCGCAGCGAACGCCTTGGCGTCTTCTTTGCTGCGAACCAGCTTGACGCCGCCCGCTTTACCGCGACCACCGGCGTGAACCTGGGCTTTGACAACCCACTCGGTGCCACCGATCTTGTCGCAGGCTTCTGCGGCAGCTTCAGGGGTGTCGACTGCGAAACCCTTGGAAACTGGCAGGCCGTATTCAGCGAACAGCTGCTTACCCTGATACTCGTGAAGATTCATGCTTTTTACCGTCTTCGTTAGGTACTGCGCTTCGGCGCTGCGCTCTTTTGGAGTGCCGCGCCACCTGTGACCACATGCCCCCGGTATGCTCCGGGAGTTCGAGTCCGGCGGACTTTCCGCGGTGAGTCATGCACGCAAGACTCACGACGGGCCACCCGCCGTGGTTTCTTATTGTTTAACGCTTCTTACGGTTGGCAACGTGAATGGCACCGCCATTCACAGCCAGTGCGGCTTCATGCAGCGCTTCGGACAGGGTCGGATGGGAGAAAACCATCATGCCCAGATCCTCGGCGCTGGTGCCGAATTCCATTGCGATTGCACCCTGCTGCACGAGTTCTGCAGCCGATGGGCCAATAACGTGTACACCCAGAACGCGGTCGGTCTTGGCATCGGCGATGACTTTGACGAAACCACCGGTGTCGTTGGCAGCCATCGCACGGCCGCTGGCCGCGAACGGGAAGGTGCCCACGTTAACCTCAACGCCTTCAGCCTTCAAGGTCTGTTCGGTTTTACCGACCCACGCGATTTCCGGGTGAGTGTAGATAACCGATGGAATCAGGTCGTAGTTCATCTGGGCTT
The DNA here is from genome assembly GCF_002845275.2 of Pseudomonas sp. S06B 330. Taxonomy (NCBI): domain Bacteria; kingdom Pseudomonadati; phylum Pseudomonadota; class Gammaproteobacteria; order Pseudomonadales; family Pseudomonadaceae; genus Pseudomonas; species Pseudomonas tussilaginis. The sequence continues at coordinate 4,021,974 of NZ_CP088149.1, forward strand.
TGTGGCCCTTGATGCGCTCGACAACCATGATGCCCTCTTCCGACGCCTTGTGAGCCAGCATCATGCCACGCACCACGTCACCAATGGCGTAAACGCCCGGTACGCTGGTGGCGCAATGATCGTCGACGAAGATGAAGCCACGCTCGTCGATGGTCACACCGCTGTCGGCAGCCAGCAGATCAGTGGTCACTGGACGACGACCAACGGCAACGATCAGCTTGTCGAAGGTGATCTTCTGTTCGCCATTGGCATCGGTGTAGGTCACTTCGACTTCAGCGCCGTTGACCTTGGAACCGGTGACGCGAGCGCCCAGCTTGATGTCCAGACCTTGCTTGGTCAGGGTCTTCAGGGCTTCCTTGGAGACGGCGGCATCAGCGGCCATCAGGAAAGTGTCCAGCGCTTCCAGAACAGTGACTTCTGCACCCAGGCGAGCCCAGACCGAACCCAGTTCCAGACCGATAACGCCAGCACCGATCACGCCCAGGCGCTTAGGTACGCTCTGGAATTCCAGGGCACCAGTGGAGTCGACGATGACGTTCTGATCGACCGGAGCCGGTGGAATGTCGATCGGACGCGAACCGGAAGCCAGGATCACGTTCTCGGCTTCGATGATTTCAGTGGTACCGTCAGCCTTGGTGACTTCGACTTTCTTGCCAGCCAGCAGCTTGCCGTGACCCTGGATCGAAGTAACGCCGTTAGCCTTGAACAGGGTGGCAACACCGCCGGTCAGGTTCTTGACGATGCCAGCCTTGCGGCCAACCATCGCAGCGACGTCCATTTTGACTTCGCCGGTGGAGATACCGTGGACGTTGAAGCTCTCTTTGGCTTCCTTGTACTTCCAGGAGCTGTCCAGCAGCGCCTTGGACGGAATGCAACCCACGTTCAGGCAGGTACCACCGAGAGCCAGCTTGCCCTCGCCGTCGGTGTACTTCTCGATACAGGCAGTGCTCAGACCGAGTTGCGCGGCCTTGATAGCAGCCACGTAGCCGCCAGGACCTGCGCCAATCACTACCACGTCGAATTTCTGGGTCATAAAAGATTCCTTTTAGCTTCAAGCGACAAGCTGCAAGCTACAAAACGCACCGCTTCTATGTGAAGCGTGTCGCTTGCAGCTTGCAGCTGTTTATCAGATGTCCAGCAGCAGACGAGCTGGGTCTTCCAGCAGGTTCTTGATGGTCACCAGGAAGGTCACGGCTTCTTTACCATCGATCAGGCGGTGATCGTAGGACAGCGCCAGGTACATCATCGGACGGATCACAACCTGACCATTGACGGCCATAGGACGCTGGATGATGTTGTGCATGCCCAGGATTGCAGCCTGCGGCGGGTTGACGATCGGAGTCGACATCATCGAACCGAAGGTACCACCGTTGGTGATGGTGAACGTACCGCCGGTCATTTCGTCGATCGACAGCTTACCGTCACGCGCCTTCTTGCCGAAGGTGGCGATGCCGTTCTCGATTTCAGCCAGGCTCATCAGCTCGGCGTTACGCAGAACCGGTACTACCAGGCCGCGGTCGCTGGATACGGCAACGCCGATGTCCGCATAACCGTGGTAAACGATGTCGGAACCGTCGATCGAAGCGTTGACCGCCGGGAAGCGCTTCAGTGCTTCGGTAGCAGCTTTGACGAAGAACGACATGAAGCCCAGGCGCACGCCGTTGTGGGTCTTCTCGAACAGATCCTTGTACTTCGAACGCAGGGCCATGACTTCGGTCATGTCAACTTCGTTGAAGGTGGTCAGCATGGCCATGTTCGACTGTGCTTCGACCAGACGCTTGGCCACGGTGGCACGTACGCGAGTCATCGGAACACGCTTCTCGGTGCGATCGCCAGTCGCAACCACTGGTGCAGCGGCGGCAGCGGCAGGCTTGGCAGCTGGAGCGGCGGCCGGCGCGGATTTCTTCGCTTCGATAGCCGCTACAACGTCTTCCTTGGTGATGCGGCCGTCTTTACCGGTGCCCTTGATGCTGTTCAGGGCAATGCCGTTCTCTTCGGCCAGCTTGCGAGCAGCCGGCGCGCCGATGGCGTCTTCGTCGCCAGCAACAGCGGCAGGTGCAGCAGCGGCAGCAGGAGCGGCGGCAGCGGCAGGCGCAGCGGCAGCAACACCACCTTCTTCGATCGAACCCAGGACTTCGTCGGACAGGACGGTTTCGCCCTCGCCCTTGACGATAGCGCCCAGTACGCCGTCGGCGGTAGCCAGTACTTCCAGGACAACCTTGTCAGTCTCGATGTCGACGATCAGTTCGTCACGCTTGACTGCTTCGCCCGGTTGCTTGTGCCAGGTGGCAACGGTGCCATCGGCAACCGATTCCGGGAAAGTAGGGGCTTTGATCTCGATAGCCATTATCAGTGGTTCCTTAAATTCGGTTTCTAGTGCGCGATGGCATTAAACAGTGAAGGCATCTTGCAGCAGTTTTTCTTGCTGCTCAGCGTGCATCGAAGCGTAACCACAAGCAGGTGCTGCCGAAGCATCACGGCCCGCGTATTCCAGAACCAGCTCTTTGTTGTGGCGGGTCAAAATACGACGCATGTGGTGCTGACTGCTGTACCAGGCACCCTGGTTCATCGGCTCTTCCTGACACCACACCACATCGCTGAGATTGGTGTACGGCGCAAGGATTTCGACCAAGTCGTCTTCAGGGAATGGATACAGCTGCTCGATACGCACGATGGCGATGTCTTCGCGGCCTTCGGCACGGCGTTTTTCCAGCAGATCGTAGTAGACCTTGCCGCTGCACAGGACCAGGCGGGTGACCTTTTTCGGATCGAGGGTATCGATTTCCGGGATCACCGTCTGGAACGAGCCTTCGGCCAGTTCTTCCAGCGTCGAGATGGCCAGCTTGTGGCGCAGCAGCGACTTAGGCGTCAGTACGATCAGCGGCTTACGCAGCGGACGGATGACTTGGCGACGCAGCAGGTGGTAGATCTGAGCCGGCGTGGTCGGCACGCACACCTGGACGTTGTGCTCGGCGCACAGCTGCAGGTAACGCTCCAGACGCGCCGAGGAGTGCTCAGGCCCCTGCCCTTCATAACCGTGTGGCAACAGCATGGTCAGACCGCACAGACGGCCCCACTTATGCTCGCCGCTGGTGATGAACTGGTCGACAACCACCTGGGCACCGTTGGCGAAGTCGCCGAACTGCGCTTCCCAGATAACCAGTGCGTTTGGCTGGGTGGTCGAGTAACCGTACTCGAATGCCAGGACCGCTTCCTCGGACAGGAACGAATCGTACAGGTCGAAACGTGGCTGACCTTTATAGAGGTTCTGCAGCGGGATGTAGGTGCTGGCGTCTTTCTGGTTGTGCAACACCGCATGGCGGTGCGAGAACGTGCCGCGACCGATATCCTGACCCGTCATGCGGATCGGGTGACCTTCGAAGGCCAGGGTGGCGTACGCCATGGTTTCGGCGTAGCCCCAGTTGATCGGCAAGCCACCGGCCTGCATCTTCTGGCGGTCTTCGTAGATCTTCGATACCTGACGCTGAACCACGAAGCCTTCTGGCAGTTCCAGCAGCTTGGCCGACAGTTCCTGCAAGGTTTTGAGGTCGAAACGCGTGTCGTGACGCGCAGTCCAGGCATGGCCCAGATACGGACGCCAATCAACGAACAGCTCTTTGTTCGGCTCTTTGACCAGACTCTTCACTACATGCAGGCCATTGTCCAGCGCGTTGCGGTACTCATCAACCTTGGCCTGGACGCGCTCAGCATCAAGGCGACCCGCCTGGGTCAGGGCGTCAGCGTACAGTTCGCGGGTGGTGCGCTGCTTGGAGATCTGCTGGTACATCAGCGGCTGGGTGCCGTTCGGCTCGTCGGCCTCGTTGTGGCCGCGACGACGGTAGCAGACCAGATCGATAACCACGTCACGCTTGAACTGCATGCGGTAGTCGACAGCCAACTGGGTCACGAACAGCACTGCTTCCGGGTCATCACCGTTAACGTGCAGGATCGGCGCCTGAATCATCTTGGCGACATCGGTGCAGTACTCGGTGGAACGCGAGTCCAGCGGATTGCTGATGGTGAAACCAACCTGGTTGTTGATCACGATGTGCACGGTACCGCCGGTTTTGAAACCGCGGGTCTGCGACATCTGGAAGGTTTCCATGACCACGCCCTGACCGGCGAATGCCGCGTCACCGTGGATGGAAATCGGCAGTACCTTGTCGCCAACGGCGTCGTTACGACGGTCCTGACGGGCACGCACCGAACCTTCAACCACTGGCGAGACGATCTCCAGGTGCGAAGGGTTGAACGCCATGGCCAGGTGAACTTCACCGCCGGCGGTCATTACGTTGGACGAGAAGCCCTGGTGGTATTTAACGTCACCGGAGCCCAGCTCGACCTTCTTCTTGCCTTCGAACTCGTCGAACAGGTCACGTGGATTTTTGCCAAAGGTGTTGACCAGCACGTTAAGACGGCCACGGTGGGCCATGCCGATGACAACTTCTTTAGTACCGTAGGAACCGGAGCGCTGAATCAGCTCGTCCAGCATCGGAATCAGGCTTTCGCCGCCTTCCAGGCCGAAACGCTTGGTGCCCGGGTATTTGGTACCCAGGTACTTCTCCAGACCTTCTGCTGCAGTTACACGCTCGAGCAGGTGGCTCTGGACATCCGCAGAGAAAGCCGGGCGACCACGAACGCTCTCCAGACGCTGCTGGAACCAGCTGCGCTGCTCGGAGTCGACGATGTGGGTGAACTCGGCGCCAATGGTGCGGCAATATGTCTGCTGCAAAGCGTCGAAGATTTCGCGTAGGCTCGCTTCCTCTTTGCCGATGAACAGGTCGCCGGCACGGAAGGTCGTATCAAGATCGGCATTGGTCAAGCCGTAGTGATTGATCGACAGGTCTACTGGCGCAGGGCGCTGCCACAACCCCAGGGGGTCGAGCTTAGCAGCTTGGTGGCCGCGCATACGGTAGGCCTGGATCAGTCGCAGTACTTCAACCTGCTTCTTCTCGTGTTCACTGCTCACGCTCCCGGCGGAAACCGGTTGGGCGCGGCGCTGGTTCTTTGCCAGCAGTACGAAATGGTCGCGGATTGTCGAGTGCGATACATCGGTAGCGGTGCTGCCTTCGGCGGGCAACTTCTGGAAGTAAGTGCGCCACTCTTCTGGCACAGCGTTAGGGTCGTGCAGGTAGAGCTCGTAGAGCTCTTCCACATATGCAGCGTTACCACCTGAAAGGTGGGCGCTTTCCCACATGCGCTGCATCACGCTTTCTTGCATGCTTGGTCACCCTCGGTTAGGGGACGGATCGGCGAGAGCCACAGCAAGCCTGGAAAAGTCCTAATGCAGCGACCGAACCAAGCCACCAAGGATCCCACAGATTTTCCGGGTACCAGCCCGGAAGCCCCTGCTGGTCTCATATCTTCATAGGTAAAAGCTCAGGCTTTTTGGGCCTTCGCTCGGGTTTCACCTTGGTGCGGGCAAAGGCCCGCACCTTGGCGTGCTACAGGTACAACACTTTTAAAATCAGGTACCGCTTTGCAGCAACATGTTACGTACGTGACCGATTGCCTTGGTCGGGTTCAGACCTTTAGGGCAAACGTTTACGCAGTTCATGATCCCGCGGCAGCGGAATACGCTGAACGGGTCATCCAGCGAAGCCAGACGCTCCTGGGTCTTGGTGTCACGGCTGTCGGCCAGGAAACGATAGGCCTGCAGCAGTGCAGCTGGACCGAGGAACTTGTCAGGGTTCCACCAGAACGATGGGCAGGAAGTCGAGCAGCAAGCGCACAGAATGCACTCATACAGACCGTCCAGCTTCTCACGCTCTTCCGGCGACTGCAGACGCTCGATGGCCGGAGCCGGCGTGTCGTTCTGCAGGAATGGCTTCACCTTCTCGTACTGCTTGTAGAAGATGCTCATATCAACGACCAGGTCACGAATGACTGGCAAACCTGGCAGCGGACGGATGATCAGCTTGTTACGCTTGACCACAGCCGACAGCGGCGTGATGCAGGCCAGGCCGTTCTTGCCGTTGATGTTCATACCGTCGGAGCCGCAAACACCTTCGCGGCAAGAACGACGATACGAGAAACCTTCATCCTGTTCTTTGATCAGTGCCAACACATCCAGCACCATCAGGTCTTTGCCACCGGTATCGACCTGGAACGTCTGCATCTTCGGCGCAGAGTCGGTATCGGGGTTGTAACGATAGACTTCGACTTGCAACATAGCGACCACCCCTTAGTAAGTCCGGACTTTTGGCTCGAACGCCGGTACGGTTTTCGGCGCGAAGTTGACGGCGCGCTTGGCAACGCGCTTTTCGCCCGGGAAGTACAGGGTGTGGCACAGCCAGTTTTCGTCGTCACGGTCTTCGAAGTCTTCACGGGCGTGAGCACCGCGCGACTCTTTACGTACTTCTGCAGCAATTGCCGTCGCTTCAGCGACTTCCAGCAGGTTCTGCAACTCCAGCGCTTCGATACGCGCGGTGTTGAAGGCCTGGGACTTGTCGTTGATCTTGACGTTGGCAATACGCTCGCGCAGCTGAGCCAGCTGCTCGATACCCTTCTGCATGTATTCGCCAGTACGGAACACACCAAAGTAGTTCTGCATGCAACTTTGCAGCTCGCGACGCAGGGTAGCCACGTCTTCACCGGTGTTACGCTCGTTGAGCTTGTTCAGACGGCTCAGGGCAACATCGATGTCGGTGTCGCTGGCGTCGAGGTATTCGATACCGTCGGTCAGCGCTTTTTCCAGGTGCAGACCAGCAGCACGACCGAAGACCACCAGGTCAAGCAGCGAGTTGCCACCCAGACGGTTGGCACCGTGAACCGATACACACGCCACTTCACCGACAGCGAACAGACCTGGGATGATCTGATCAACGCCATCAGCGTCCTGAGTCATTGCCTGACCATGAATGTTGGTGGCAACGCCGCCCATCATGTAGTGACAGGTTGGAACAACTGGGACCGGAGCGACAACAGGGTCAACGTGAGCGAAGGTCTTGGACAGTTCACAGATGCCTGGCAGGCGGCTGTGCAGTACTTCTTCACCCAGGTGGTCAAGCTTGAGCATCACGTGGTCGCCGTTAGGGCCACAGCCGTTACCGGCGATGATCTCTTTAACCATGGAACGGGCCACAACGTCACGACCAGCAAGGTCTTTGGCGTTAGGCGCATAGCGTTCCATGAAACGCTCGCCATGCTTGTTGATCAGGTAACCACCTTCACCACGGCAACCTTCAGTGACCAGTACACCGGCGCCGGCGATGCCGGTCGGGTGGAACTGCCACATCTCGATGTCCTGGACCGGAACGCCTGCACGCAGGGCCATGCCGATACCGTCACCGGTGTTGATCAGGGCGTTGGTGGTGGACGAGTAGATACGGCCTGCACCACCAGTGGCCAATACGGTGGCCTTGGCTTTGATGTACAGGGTTTCGCCGGTTTCGATGCAGATCGCGATCACACCAACGAATGCGCCTTCCTGGTTTTTCACCAGGTCAACCGCATAGTACTCGTTCAGGAAGGTGGTGCCTGCTTTCAGGTTGCCCTGGTACAGGGTGTGCAGCAGCGCGTGACCGGTACGGTCGGAGGCCGCACAGGTACGGGCAGCCTGGCCACCTTTACCGAAGTCCTTGGACTGGCCACCGAACGGGCGCTGGTAGATACGGCCGGTTTCGGTACGCGAGAACGGCAGGCCCATGTGGTCCAGCTCAAAGACTGCAGCAGGACCTTCCTGACACATGTATTCGATAGCGTCCTGGTCACCGATGTAGTCGGAACCCTTGACGGTATCGTACATGTGCCAGCGCCAGTCATCGTTCGGATCAGCCGAAGCGATGGCGCAGGTGATGCCACCCTGGGCCGATACCGTGTGCGAACGGGTCGGGAAGACCTTGGTGATCACGGCAGTCTTGTGACCGCCCTGAGCCAGCTGCAGCGCAGCGCGCATGCCGGCACCACCACCACCAACGATGATGGCGTCGAATGAAATCGTAGGAATGTTAGCCATGAATCAGATACCCCAGAGAATCTGCACACCCCAGACGAAGTACGCGAACATCGCGACACCACATACCGCCTGGAACAGGAAACGTACGGCAGTCGCCGACTTGCCCAGCGCCATCGGCGTCAGGTAGTCGGTAGCAATGGTCCACATGCCGACCCAGGCGTGAGCGCCCAGGGCAACCAGTGCCAGCAGACTGAAAATACGCATCGCGTTGTTGGAGAACAGAGCGTGCCACTGGGCAAACTCGATGCCCGGGTGCGCGACCAGGTATCCGATCAGGAAAATGAAATAAGCCGCGAGAACGACCGCAGAAACGCGCTGCGCCATCCAGTCATAGAGGCCCGAACGCGAGAGGTTCGTGACATTAGTTACCATATCCAAACTCCTGCCAGCACGATCACCACCACAGAGACGGCGATGATAATTTTCGAGCCCAGTCTTCCGCCTTCCAGCGTCTCACCGATGCCCATGTCCATGATCAAGTGGCGCACACCGGCGACCAAGTGATACAGCAAGGCGGACAGGAGGCCCCATGCCACGAATTTGGCCAGCGGACTGGTCAAGCATGCCTTCACCTCGGCGAAACCTTCCTCCGAACCCAGGGATTTGCCCAATGCATAAAGCATGATGCCAAGGCCCAGGAAGAGGATGATGCCGGAAACACGATGAAGAAATGACGTAACGCCGGTAATGGGGAGTTTGATGGTCCTTAGGTCTAGGTTTACAGGTCGTTGGCTTTTCACGGCTTTTTTCACACTGAAGAGCCCCTAGCAAGCAGGGCAAAGTTGTTGGTAAGTGTACTGGTCAGGTACCCACCACCCAGGGAGTGACGACCCCAGCAACACGGGCTTGCAAGCCCCTGGCGGTCGGGGGCCGATTATAGACAGTTAGGCTACTAATGACAACGCAAGCCCCTAGCCCAAATAGCGCATTGCCTTTAGCGCATAAAAGGCGTAAACGGACGGCAATTTCGAGGAAAAACCACGCCCAAAGCCCTTTACAACCGTGCTTTAGGCAAATTGACATTCGAATTTATCTCACTATAGTGGTGCGGGCCCTGCGTGGGGGGTCTGTCTGATGATTTCAAGCATTAATAGGAGGCCACATGGCTGACAAAAAAGCGCAGTTGGTCATCGAGGGCGCAGCCCCCGTCGAGCTGCCCATTTTAACCGGCACCGTTGGTCCCGATGTTATCGACGTTAGAGGGTTGGGGGCCACGGGTCACTTCACTTTCGACCCTGGTTTCATGGCGACCGCCTCGTGCGAGTCGAAGATCACTTATATCGACGGCGACAAGGGTATCCTGCTGCACCGCGGCTACCCGATCGAACAGCTCGCCGAAAAATCCGATTATCTCGAGACCTGCTACCTGCTGCTCAACGGCGAACTGCCGAATGCCGAGCAGAAGGCCCAGTTCGTCAGCACCGTGAAGAATCACACCATGGTGCACGAGCAGTTGAAGTCCTTCTTCAACGGCTTCCGCCGCGACGCCCACCCAATGGCCGTCATGTGCGGCGTGGTTGGCGCCCTGTCGGCGTTCTACCATGACTCGCTGGACATCAATAACCCGCAGCACCGCGAAATCTCTGCGGTGCGCCTGGTCGCCAAGATGCCGACCCTGGCAGCGATGGTGTACAAGTACTCCATGGGCCAGCCCATGATGTACCCGCGCAACGACCTGTCGTACGCGGAAAACTTCCTGCACATGATGTTCAACACCCCGTGCGAGATCAAACCGATCAGCCCGACGCTGGCCAAGGCAATGGACCGGATCTTCATCCTCCACGCCGACCACGAGCAGAACGCTTCGACCTCTACCGTACGTCTGGCAGGCTCCTCGGGCGCTAACCCGTTCGCCTGTATCGCTGCCGGTATCGCTGCGCTCTGGGGCCCAGCACACGGCGGCGCCAACGAAGCCGTTCTGACCATGCTCGATGAAATCGGCGATGTCTCGAACATCGACACCTTCATCGCCAAGGCCAAGGACAAGAACGATCCGTTCAAGCTGATGGGCTTCGGTCACCGCGTCTACAAGAACCGCGACCCACGCGCCACCGTGATGAAACAGACCTGCGACGAAGTCCTGCGCGAGCTGGGCATCAAGAACGACCCGCAGCTGGAACTGGCCATGCGCCTGGAAGAGATCGCTCTCACCGATCCGTACTTCATCGAGCGCTCGCTGTACCCGAACGTCGACTTCTACTCGGGGATCATCCTCAAGGCGATCGGCATTCCGACCAGCATGTTCACCGTGATCTTCGCCCTGGCGCGCACCGTCGGCTGGATCTCGCACTGGAAAGAAATGCTCTCCAGCCCGTACAAGATTGGCCGTCCGCGCCAGCTTTACACCGGCTACGAGTCGCGTGACATCACCAAGCTGGAAGACCGCAAGTAAGCCCCGCGCTGAACACGAAAAAAGGCTGCCCTCGGGCAGCCTTTTTTATTGGGATCGGTATTGCCTTATATCGCCATTTCCCACCACCAGCGCAGCCCCGCGTGGGAGCCGGTCTTGCCGGCGATGGGTCGCAAGGCGACCCTACAGTCGCTCAACCGGCATGAAACTGGCGATCTGTACCCCTTCGAATCAAGGCTTTTCAGCCTTCGCCTTCAATGCTTTCAAGGTATTGAACGGCGCATCCACTACAAACTTGTTCGCCACCATCGACGGAACGCTGCCGCCTGGCTCTGTGTGAACCTGATAAGTCACCTCGGTACCGCCGTCTTTAGGCACAAGCGTCCAGAAGCCTTCAACCTTGGCGACGCGCACAAAGCCCTTCTCTTCAGGCAGGTAGGTCGGCACCCCTTCAAGCTTGCGGGTCAGGCTACCATCGGCGGCCTGCGTGGTGGTGACGTGCAACACCGAATCGCGAGCAGTAACCGGCCATGGGGTATTGAACTGCGTGTAGGTCCAGCTCTGGTCACCCTCGCTCTTGAGCAGCTTTTGCGATTTGCACTCATGAATCCAGGTACACGCCCCCACAACGTCTTCCTGCAGGGCTTTGACCTTCGCCAACGGCGCCTTGATCAGCGTTACACCGCGATAAGCTTTATAGTCGGAACCGGCAACATCGCTCAGGGATACCTTGATCCCGTCCTCATCCTTGGCCACCTTCCAGTTCTCGGCATGCGCCAACGGCACCAACAGGGCGCTCAACCCGAAAACCACTGCAATTTGCTTAAACGATCCCATGCTCTTATTCCTTATTGTTGAAGATCCACGATTCAAGCTGCCGTCATTTGCTCCAGCCACCCGATGATCCTGATCGCCTCATCGCGATCACTGCCGCACACCTCCACATCCGCCTTGAAACCGCCACACACTGCAGGTCGCTCGGGCTTGCCGAACAGATCACAGAGATTGGCGACCGACAGGTGCAAACACCGCTCGCCCGCCGGCTTGCCCTTGGGCATGCCGGGAATCGGTGAGCTAATGGAGGGCGCGATGCAGCAGGCGCCACATCCTTCACGGCAGTTCATAACAACAAAATCCTCGGTACAGCAAATGATGAAAGAACCCGAATAGTACCCGCTTAAACGGTCGTTTGAAATTACTCGCTCGATGAAAACTAGCGCGACCGGCGATAACCAACGGGTCAGCACATCGCTATTGCTTGAATTCGAACTCAATGGCGGCGCCTTCGATATCCTGACGGGCATCGTTACGCAACTGCAGCTGCATTTCGTTACTCAGCAAGCGACCGTTCAGCTGAAACGGGCTATCGGAGGGCGGCTTTTCGCCGAACAGGTGGGGCAACAAGGGCTTGGGTGTTGATACCGGATCCTGGCTTGCAGGCTTGAGGTCCTTGACCATGCCAGCCGGCAGACGCAGATCCAGCGCGGCGGCCGGCAAGGGCTCTGGCGCCGCTCTTGGCGTTTTTTTGCGCACCGGCTTGGCTGGCACTTTTTTTCTGGCTGACGTCACTTGCTCGTGCCTATCGACCGGCTTGGCGTTTACCGCTGCAGCTTGCTTGTTCGACGATACAGCGGGAGGTGTCTGGGCCATTGCATTCCCCGCGCCGACCAGCAAAACCAGCAAACACAGCAGCACGCCAACCCGAGACGAGGCTTTCATAGACACCCAAGATCGCTCACAAAGATGTATATGCTCCTCGCTCGGAACACGACTGGCAAGCCTAGAAAAAGTTTGCCGCCCCCGACTCCTGACACAGCTGGCTGGCCAACATGCCCAGCGTCATCAACGCACGCTCCGCTTCACGGTTCCAGGGAATGCCGCAGTTCAGGCGAATACAGTGGTTGAACTGCTCGGTATTACTGAAAATCAGACCTGGGGCGATACTGATCCCCTGCTGCAGCGCGCGCACATGCAATTCCTGAGTATTGACCCGTCCAGGCAGGCTAACCCAGAGAATGAAACCGCCAGTGGGCCGGGTCATCTGCGTGCCTTCGGGGAAGTGCTGCTGTACCGCCAATTGATAGGCGCTGAGGTTTTTGCGGTACTCCTGACGAATGTAACGCAAGTGCCGGTCGTAGCCACCGTTCTCAAGATAAGCAGCAACCCCCATCTGGGTTACGCTACAGGCTGAGTGCGTGGTAAAGGTCTGCAGGCGCTGGATTTCCGCCTGGTACTTACCCGCGACCATCCAGCCAATGCGCACGCCGGGAGACAATGTCTTGGAAAAGCTCGAGCAATAAATTACCCGCCCCAGACGATCAAACGCCTTGAGCGCCTTGGTCTTACCCTGCTCGAACATCAATTCGCCGTAAATATCGTCTTCGACAATCTGGATATCGAAATCGGACGCCAGGCGCAGCAGCTGCTTCTGCCGGTCTTCTGGAATAGTGCCACCGAGTGGATTGCTCAGCCGCGCAGTCAGCACCAAAGCCTTGATCGACCACTGATTGGCCGCAAGCTGCAAGGCTTCCAGACTGATACCGGTAGACGGATCACTGGGAATCTCGATGACCTTGAGCCCCAACAGATCAGCCAACTGCAACAAACCATAGTAAGTAGGCGATTCGGCGGCGATCAGGTCTCCCGGCTTGGTCAACACCCGCAGCGACATCTGCAAGGCATCGACGCAGCCATGAGTGACGACGACCTCGCTCGGGTCGACCACCACCCCGGCATCCCGCATGCGGATAGCAATCTGTCGGCGCAACGGCTCAAATCCGGGGCTAAACATATAGCTGAACGCCCGCGGACTGTGAAAGCGGGTGACCTTGGCCAATTGTTGATGCAGCGCCCGCACTGGCAAGTAATCGACATGCGGCACGGCGGCACCGAAAGGGAACACCCCGTCGCGGCGTGCTTCGGCCAGCACTTGCTGGATGATACTGCTGCGGGTAACCAGACCTGGCCGCTCGACACGAGCAATATCCGGGGTTTGCGCGGTCAGTGCTGGGGTCTGATGCACATAGTAGCCAGACTGCGGGCGCGCACGGATCAGACCCTGATCTTCCAGATTGGCATAAGCCTGCAGCACCGTGGCGTGGCTGACGTTGAGCTGCGAGCTCATCTTGCGTACCGACGGCACCCGCTCACCCGGCTGGTAGACACCACGACGAATGTCTTCCGCCAGTTGCTGGGCGATGCGCTGATAGAGCAGCAGGTTAGTCATGATCGTTTCTCGACACACAGGCAATGTAATTATTTTTGTACGACGCGGAGCTCAAGCCAGAATACCGGAACAGTTGCAAAGTGTACTGGGACAGATTGCAGAATAGTCGACAATACAGTTGTGTGACAGCCCCCCCGACGGCCCTTTCAATCTGCAAGCAAGGCAGCAGCATCACTTGCTGTAGCCGCTGGTGAGGCACGAGGCTGCGATCGGCTGCAGGGCAGTCGCCACGCTGGACCTCATTGGGCCTGACAACACGACGCGTCCCACCCAGCCGCTGCTTGAAGGCCCATAAAAAAGCCCGGTGAGGGGCACTCACCGGGCTTTATAGAAACAGCTTCAGCGCGCCGCGCCGAGCTTGCCCTTATCGTCGGAAAAGACAATCTCGACCCGACGGTTCTGCGCCCTGCCCCGCTCTGAGGCATTGGCTTCAACCGGATACTGATCGCCATAACCCTCGACCTGAATCCGCTTCTCGTCGACGCCCAGGTCAACCAGCATATCGGCAACCGCCTGGGCCCGGTCACGGGACAACTTGAGGTTGTCTTCCGAAGCACCGGTACTGTCGGTGTAACCTTCGATGCGCACAATACGCTTGGGATTGAGTTGCAGGAACTGCACAAGCTTGAGCACCGTGCGACTGGCTGAGTTTTTCAACTCGGCACGACCGGTATCAAACAACACATCACCCAGAGTCATCACCAGACCGCGATCACCCTCGGTGGTGGCCAGGCTGACAATTTGCGCCTCCACCCACTTGCCCTGCTGCTGCACACTGGCGAGCTTGGCTTCGCGCAACGCCAGTTGCAGACGCTGGCGCTCAAGTTCGAGCTTGGCCAGACGTTCCTGATTGAGGACCAGATTGCTGTGCTCGCGAGCGATGTCACTGTAGCGCTGGCTCAGGTAGGCATAATGGCGCACATCAGCACCGGTGCCGAAGTAGCTGGACAGACGATCAGCCCGGGCCAGCGACTCACCAGCACGGATTACATCCCGCGGCGCACTGCGCAACACATCGGAATCGTCCTTGACGGTCTGGAATTTGGCCGCCGCTTGATCCAGCGCCGTTTCGCTGCGCTGGCTGGCACAGCCCTGCAGGCCGACGAGGCCGAGCAGCAACACCGCGGCCATAGGTTTAATCGAACTCACGGCTGCTCCCCCAACTGTTTGCGCAGGCGATTGACCCGCGATTGCAGCAGGTCCAGCTGCGCTTTGCTTTTACTGGTCAACACCTGCGCCTCAGCCAGACGGGCGTCGAGCTCTGCCTGCTCAGCACGCATGCGTGCATCGCGGTAGGCTTCATTGCTCATGTTGACCTGAGCCCGGGCCATTTTATCTTCAGCCATCTTCAGCTCTGCGACCTGATCGGTCGCACCCACGGCCTTGGCTTGCGCCAATGCCTGCTCAGTCAGACGCAGTTGCTCAGTGGGTGCCGGATCATTGGCACATCCGGCCAGCGCCAGCAGCGCCAGGGCTGCAAATAGTGGTTGGATTCTCACGCAATCTTCCTACTGTTTAGGGGCATCCAGCGGCACCTGCATCTGCGCTTTCCAGCGCTCGATATTACGTTGCAGCACCGCTTGAGACACGCCGGAGGCCGGCAATTCTGTCAGCTTTTTCGCCAGTTGTCCGCGTATCCAAGGATCATTGCAGGCAGAATTATGCGACAGCGCCAGGTACAAGCCAGGACGGTCCAAGGGCAAGCCGCGAGCCACCAGCTCATTGCTCATGCCCAGGGTCTGGGCCATGGCCATGCCGGAATAACGCCCGGCCAATACATAGTCCACTTGACCGAGCAAAAGTTTCTGGAAGGCTTGGGTCAGGTTCTGGGCCGGCGCCAGCTTGAGCTGGGTTTTGGCAAAAGACTCGAATTCGGGGGTCAGCCGCGCCTTTTCTGACAGGCTGCCCTGGCGCTCATGCAAGTCGGCAAGCCCCTCGTAGACCAGCGGCGAATCATGGCGGGTCCATACCAGGTACTCGTTATGCATCAGCGGCGGATGCACATAGTCCAGGGAGGTCAGCTCAGCGGCCAACAGCGGCGAATCGACAAGCATATCAACACGCCCGCTCCGCACTTCCTCCAGAGCGTCGCTACGTTTACCGCTGTAGAGGATGTCGATTTTCAGCCCAAGTTCGGCAGCGATCTGATTGAGTAGATCAGCATTGGCGCCGATCAGGTGCTTGGGATCTTTCGGGTCACGCCATAGATAAGGTGGCGCATCAGGGCTGCCGGTGGCCACCAGACGCTCGCACTTGCCCACCGCCATTACCTGTGACGGCAGCAACAACGCCGCAAGCACCAGCGCCGTCTTCATCCGGCCAAGCCATCCCATGCAACCGACTCCTTACCCACCTGCTGAAAATAAAAAAGCCCGGCCCTGGGGCTGCGCAAGACTGGCTTGCACAACCCGCCCGGACCGGGCCCTTTATAAGTGAAGCAGCCGGATTAAACCAGCTTCTCCAACTCAGGTACGGCTTCGAACAGGTCAGCGACCAGGCCGTAGTCAGCCACCTGGAAGATCGGCGCTTCTTCGTCCTTGTTGATCGCAACGATCACCTTGGAGTCTTTCATGCCGGCCAGGTGCTGGATGGCGCCGGAGATACCGACGGCAATGTACAGCTGTGGCGCAACGATTTTGCCGGTCTGACCGACCTGCATGTCATTGGGTACGAAACCTGCGTCGACCGCAGCGCGCGAAGCGCCGACGGCAGCACCCAGCTTGTCGGCCAGGGCGTACAGGTGTTTGAAGTTGTCACCGTTCTGCATGCCACGACCGCCGGAAACGACGATCTTGGCAGCCGTCAGTTCAGGACGATCAGACTTGGCCAGCTCTTCACCAACAAATGCCGAGATACCAGCATTGTGGGCAGCAGAAACGGCTTCAACAGCAGCCGAACCACCTTCAGCGGCAACGGCGTCGAAGCCGGTGGCACGGACGGTGATGACTTTCACGGCAGCGTTCGATTGCACAGTGGCAATGGCGTTGCCGGCGTAGATCGGACGCTTGAAGGTGTCAGCCGATTCAACCGAAATGATTTCAGAGATCTGGTCAACGTCCAGCAGCGCAGCGACGCGCGGCAGGATGTTCTTGCCGTTGGAGGTAGCAGGTGCCAACACGTGGCTGTAACCCTTGCCCAACTCGGCTACCAGCGGCGCGATGTTTTCCGGCAGCTGGTGTGCGTAGGCTGCGTTGTCGGCAACCAGCACCTTGGCAACGCCAGCGATCTTGGCAGCAGCTTCAGCAACACCACCGACGTTCTGGCCTGCGACCAGCACGTGGATGTCACCACCGATTTTGGCGGCAGCAGCAACAGTGTTCAGGGTGGCCGGGGCAACGGCACCGTTTTCGTGTTCAGCGATAACCAGGATAGTCATTTAGATTACCTTCGCCTCGTTCTTCAGTTTCTCGACCAGTTCAGCAACCGACTTGACCTTGATACCCGCGCTGCGAGCAGCTGGCGCTTCGACTTTCAGGGTCTTGTTGGTAGAGGCGGTGGAGACGCCCAGCGCGTCTGGAGTAACGGTCTCCAGCGGCTTCTTTTTGGCCTTCATGATGTTCGGCAGCGACGCGTAGCGCGGCTCGTTCAGGCGCAGGTCAGTGGTAACGATCGCTGGCAGGTTCAGCGCAACAGTCTGCAGGCCGCCGTCGATCTCACGGGTGACATTGACCTTGTCGCCAGCCACTTCAACCTTGGAGGCGAAGGTGCCCTGAGCGAAACCGGTCAACGCAGCCAGCATCTGGCCGGTCTGGTTGTTGTCGCTGTCGATGGCTTGTTTGCCAAGGATCACCAGCTGCGGCTGTTCTTTGTCGACCACTGCCTTGAGCAGTTTGGCCACGGCCAGCGAGGTCAGCTCTTCAGCCGATTCGACCAGCACCGCACGGTCAGCGCCCAAGGCCAGCGCAGTACGCAGTTGCTCCTGAGCAGTGGCCGGGCCGACGGTAACGACGACGATCTCGCTCGCCACGCCCTTCTCTTTCAGGCGCACGGCTTCTTCTACGGCGATTTCGCAGAAGGGGTTCATGGACATCTTGACGTTAGCAAGGTCGACGCCGGAGTTGTCCGCCTTGACGCGAACCTTGACGTTATAGTCGACCACTCGTTTGACAGCTACAAGAACCTTCATGGATTCCTCGTTACTCTCCGGTGAAAAGAATGTCGCCTGGGGCAAACCCGGCGATTGCGCGTGGGTACAAGGGCACCTCTAAAAACGATTGCAGCCGATAGAATTTAACCCTGACCCAGCAGTCTCAATTCGACCTTGCAGCAGCAAAACCCATGAGTCATTTTCTGTCGTGGTGTGTAAACTCCACTACAAAGCGGGTTATGGCCCAGCTGCCCGGCTTTTCGCCTGGTTTTTAGGGGTGCACCTGCATCCGACGGTCAGCCTACGGCGAGCGCAAAACCGCTCGTATCTTGACCGTAACGCCTAATCCGGTCAATACGGCAAATCGGTCAGATTCACGCCGTGCGTCTTTGATTTTACTGGCCTGCGGCAAATTCAAACAAACGTTTGTATTGGACCCCGCGAGTGGTGTAGATATAATGCGCGGCCAAGAGAAAGCGGTGTAGTCCGTCATCACTCAGGCTACAGCTTGAGCGTACCGAAAATGACCGCCTGACACCCGCCAATAAAGAAAAACCGATGAGCCTTGAGTAGGAGAGAACCTGTGGAACGCGAATACATGGAATTCGACGTGGTCATCGTCGGCGCTGGCCCGGCGGGCCTGTCAGCCGCCTGCCGACTGAAGCAGAAGGCCGCCGAAGCCGGTAACGAAATCAGCGTTTGCGTGGTCGAGAAAGGCTCGGAAGTCGGTGCCCACATCCTCTCCGGCGCAGTGTTCGAACCGCGCGCCCTGAACGAACTGTTCCCGGACTGGAAAGAGCTCGGCGCGCCACTCAACACCGAAGTCAAACGCGACGACATCTATGTGCTCAAGGATGCTGGCAGCTCGGTCAAGGTCCCAGACCTGTTCGTGCCCAAAACCATGCACAACGAAGGCAACTACATCATCTCCCTGGGCAATCTGTGCCGCTGGCTGGCCCAGCAGGCCGAGAACCTTGGCGTAGAGATCTACCCTGGTTTCGCCGCCCAGGAAGCGCTGTTCGACGAGAACGGTGTTGTGCGCGGTATCATCACTGGCGACCTCGGTGTCGACCGTGAAGGCAACCCGAAAGAGGGCCTGTACACCCCAGGCATGGAACTGCGCGGCAAATACACCCTGTTCGCTGAAGGCTGCCGTGGCCACATCGGCAAGCAGCTGATCAAGCGCTTCAACCTCGACAGCGATGCCGACGTGCAGCACTACGGCATCGGCCTCAAGGAAATCTGGGAAATCGATCCAGCCAAACACGAGCAAGGCTTGGTGGTACACACCGCCGGCTGGCCGCTGGATGTCATGGCCAAAGAGAACACTGGCGGTTCCTTCCTCTATCACCTGGAAAACAACCAGGTCGTGGTTGGCCTGATCGTCGACCTGTCGTACAGCAACCCGTTCCTGTCGCCATTCGACGAGTTCCAGCGCCTCAAGCACCACCCGGTCATCAGCCAGTACCTCGAAGGCGGCAAGCGCATCAGCTACGGCGCCCGCGCTCTGGCCAAGGGCGGCCTGAACTCGTTGCCGAAGATGGTCTTCGCCGGTGGCGCCTTGATCGGCTGTGACCTGGGCACCATGAACGTGGCCAAGATCAAGGGCAGCCATACGGCGATGAAGTCCGGCATGCTTGCCGCCGATGCCGTCGCCGAGGCGCTGCTGGCCGGTGGCGAAGGCGGCGATCAGCTCAACAGCTATGTCGACGCTTTCAAGGCCAGCTGGCTGTATGAAGAACTGTTTGCCAGCCGCAACTTCGGCCCGGCCATGCATAAGTTTGGTCCGATGCTGGGTGCAGCATTCAACTATGTCGACCAGAACTGGTTCGGCGGCAAACTGCCATTCACCCTGCACGACACCAAGCCGGACTATGCCTGCCTGAAACTGGCAGCCGACTCGAAGAAGATCGACTACCCGAAACCGGACGGCAAACTCAGCTTCGACAAGCTCAGCTCGGTGTTCCTCTCCAGCACCAACCATGAAGAAGAACAACCTTGCCACCTGAAGCTGACCGACGCTGGCATCCCGATCGGCACCAACCTGCCGCTGTACGATGAGCCTGCCCAGCGCTATTGCCCGGCCGGTGTGTACGAGGTGGTGACCCAGGAAGACGGCAACAAGCGCTTCCAGATCAATGCGCAGAACTGCGTGCACTGCAAGACCTGTGACATCAAGGACCCTTCGCAGAACATCACCTGGGTGACGCCGGAAGGCGCAGGTGGTCCGACTTACCCGAACATGTAAGTCAGGCGCAGACTAAAAAGCCCCCTCGCCTTCGCGGCCTGGGGGCTTTTTTTGTTACCTAACCACTGCCTGGCGGCAGCGGTTAGGTACATTAGCAACGCACGGCGTCATCGTCGAAGGTGCTTGCCTCTCGTGCCCCGAAGTACATCGCCGTCAACAAACCGACCGTACCCATGATCAACGCGAAGCCCACACACACCCAAGGGCTCCACGGCATCAGTGCGATCAGCATCAGCGGCGTGGTACTGGCCCACAGCGCATAGGCGATGTTGTAGGTGAAGGAAATCCCCGACACACGAATCGCCGCCGGAAACAGGCTGACCATCACCGAAGGTACTACCCCAACGACACCACAGGCCAATCCGGCCAGGGCATAGGTGACGCCGGGCCACGCCCAGCCACTTACCAGGCTGGCGTACAGAGCGCCAATACCCAGCGGTAATAGCAAGCTGTAGAACATCAACGCACGCCAGGCACCGATTCGATCAACCAACAAGCCCGCCAGTACACAACCTATATTGAGAAAGACGATACCCATACTGCTCAACGCGAACGTATGACCGGCACTCATGCCAAAGCGCTGCTGCATCACGGTTGGGGTGATCACCACCAACACCACGACCGCCGAAGTCAGTACACAGGTCAGCAGTACCGCCGGGGTCAGCGCCCGTCGATGCTCACTCAATACTGTGCGCAACGGAAAGGCCACCGGCTGCTCGCGACGCTCACGCAACGCCAGAAACACCGGCGTTTCACTCAACCAACGCCGCAGCCACACGCCAATCACGCCAAACACCCCTCCCAACAGGAATGGCAAACGCCAGGCGTAATCAAGAATTTCCTGCGCCGTAAACAGCTGCGCCAGTGCCGTGGCCGTCAAGGCACCGAGCAGATAACCGAAGGTCAGTCCCGCCTGGAGAAAGCCCAAGGCGTACCCTCGCCTTCCAACCGGTGCATGTTCCGCGACAAAAACCCATGCGCTGGGCACTTCACCGCCGACCGCGGCGCCCTGAAAAATACGCAGCGCCAGTAAAATCAACGGCGCGAAGTAGCCGATCTCGGCGTAGGTGGGCATCACGCCGATCAGCAGACACGGCAAAGCCATCATCAGAATGCTCAGGCTGAAGACCTTTTTACGGCCCAAATGGTCGGCAAAGTGAGCCATCAGGATCCCGCCCAGCGGTCGCGCCAGGTAGCCCGTGACGAAGATCCCGAAACTCTGCAGCAAGCGCAGCCACTCGGGCATCTGCGGCGGGAAGAACAACTGACTCAGGGTCAGGGCAAAGAATACAAAGATAATGAAATCGTAGATTTCCAGCGCGCCGCCCAAAGCCGCCAGGCTCAAGGTCTTGTGATCACTGCGCGTCAGGCGGATCGCCGGCGCAGGCGTGGTGGCTGTCATAAGGGTATCCGTTAATCGGTGGGCATCAGCGCGCTTCGGCGCGCCAGGGCGAACGCAAGAGGATAGCAAAACACACCCCAAGGGTGCGCCGGCTGATGGCTCGACTCAGGAATGGCGGGAAAATAGTGTTTGCACGAAATCCATCCGCTGCGGCGCAAAGCCTGGATGTGCGGTGCGAGCGGAAATATCAGGCAGTTGGCCGATGACCTTCGGCGCGTCGATGATGGCCATGAACGTCTGCATGGTTTCGTTATCCGGCACCTTCGGCAGGCTGAGATTCACCGCCTCGCGCTGGCTACTGGGGACGGCCGGCACTTTCAAGTGTTGGGACTGGTACAGCAGGGCATGCTGGATTTGCGCATTCACCCGGCAAAAACGTTCCAGGTCGACCCCGACGTGGTTTGCCAAGTCAATATTACCAACCAAGAGGTTGAACGGCTGTAACGCGCCTTGGACCAGACGCTGCAGGTCCTCAAAAGACTCGACGGGCGCGATGCGGTAATAGCCCATGCCATTGAGCATCTTCTCCAGCTGCAGCAACTGCATGGGGTGCTCGTCGGCGATCAGGATCCGCAGTGATTTGTTCGGCATCGTCGATGACCAAGGCATATGAGCATGAGAGGCATTCCTTGACCATACTGCGCCAATGACTCAACTACAGGCTGATGGCGGGCACTTCGCCAGATTAAGGGTCTGTATTGATAGTTGTCGGGAAACCTACAGAAATCAAGGACAGCCACAACGGAATTTTCACATCCCACACAGAAAGTTCGACTATTGGTAATCAGATCAAGCCATCAGGCCAATACCCGCCTCAACCTGATCTTCTTCCGAACCTCTCCATAGCGGTAAATTCTGCCGCGAGTCTCTCGTTTACAGGATGCCTTCCGTGTCTGTCGTGTATGCCGACAGCGTGACGCCACGGCCCAACCCTATTGGCTGGAACCCTGCATGAGACGTCCTTCGAACCAACGCCGCCTGCTGCTCTGTGGGCTCGGCTTGCTCAGCCTGAGTGCCCTGCTCGCCTGGAAAACTCTGCCCGCCGCTGGCGACCCGCTGAGCACTGTCAGCGTCACGCGCTACGATATCGAAAGCAGCGTGACCGCGCTGGGCACCCTGCAACCTCGACGTTACGTGGATGTCGGCGCTCAGGCTTCCGGGCAGATACGCAAACTGCATGTGGAAGTCGGCGATCAGGTCAAGGTCGGCCAATTGCTGGTCGAGATCGACCCTTCAACCCAACAGGCCAAGCTCGACGCCGGGCGCTTCTCGATCGATAACCTCAAGGCCCAGCTCGCGGAACAGCAAGCCCAATACCTACTCGCCGAACAACAGTACAAGCGCCAACGCAACCTGGCAGCTGGCGGTGCCACCCGTGAGGAAGATGTGCAAAACGCTCAGGCCCAGCTCAAGGTCACCCAGGCGCGCATCGATATGTTCCGCGCGCAGATTCGCCAGGCTCAAGCCAGCCTGCGCAGTGACGAGGCCGAGTTGGGCTACACACGCATCTATGCGCCAATGTCTGGCACCGTGGTCGCGGTTGATGCCCGCGAAGGCCAGACCCTTAACGCGCAACAGCAAACACCGTTGATCCTGCGTATTGCCAAACTGTCACCGATGACCGTCTGGGCCGAAGTTTCCGAAGCCGACATCGGCCATGTCAAACCGGGCATGTCGGCCTACTTTACCACCCTGGCCGGCGGCAAGCGCCGCTGGACCAGTACGGTACGACAGATATTGCCGATACCCCCCAAGCCCCTGGACCAGTCCACTCAGGGCGGCGGCAGCCCAGCCAGCGCCAGCGGCACTGGCAGCGGCGGCAAAGTGGTGCTGTACACGGTACTGCTGGATGTCGACAACCCCGATAACGCCTTAATGGCGGAAATGACCACTCAGGTGTTCTTCGTCTCCGGCCGTGCCAGCAACGTGCTGACGGTGCCAGTGGCAGCGCTGGACGACGATGGCAGTGACGAGCGCATGCGCATCGCTCAGGTCCTCGACGCCAACGGCAAGATTGAACAACGCCAAGTGCGTACCGGACTCAGCGACCGCCTGCGAGTGCAAGTTCTCGAAGGTTTGAATGAAGGCGAACGGTTGTTGATCGGCGCACCTGCTGCCAGCGGAGGTTGAATGAGTACGCCGCTGATCGAACTGCGTGACATCCGCAAGGCCTATGGCGGGATCGACACCCCAACCGTTGAAGTGGTGCGCGGCATCAGCCTGGCCATCCACCCAGGGGAGTTCGTTGCCATCATGGGTGCCTCCGGCTCTGGCAAGTCGACCCTGATGAACATTCTTGGCTGCCTGGACCGCCCAACCTCAGGTGAATACCTGTTCGCTGGCAAAAACGTCGCCGACCTGGACAGCGACGAGCTGGCTTGGCTGCGTCGCGAAGCCTTCGGGTTCGTATTCCAAGGCTATCACCTGATTGCCTCGGGCTCAGCCCAGGAAAACGTCGAGATGCCAGCGATCTACGCCGGCACCCCAGCAGCCGAGCGTCATGCACGGGCTGCGGCCCTGCTTGAGCGCCTGGGGCTTGCCAGCCGGACTGGCAACCGTCCGCATCAACTCTCCGGAGGCCAACAACAGCGGGTGTCAATTGCCCGCGCGCTGATGAACGGTGGCCATATCATCCTCGCCGACGAGCCCACTGGCGCCCTGGACAGCCAAAGTGGCGCTGAAGTCATGGCCTTGCTTGATGAGTTGGCCAATCAGGGCCATGTGGTGATCCTCATTACGCATGACCGCGAGGTTGCCGCACGGGCCAAGCGCATCATCGAAATTCGCGACGGTTTGATACTTAGCGACTCGGGCAACGAACAACCCAGCCAGCACACCGACGCTCCTGCCTTGCAGGCTGAAGACCTGCGTCAGCGCCTGGACCGCGGCGCGACCTACACCGGCGCGTGGAAAGGCGAACTGCTCGAAGCCCTGCAAGCGGCGTGGCGAATCATGTGGATCAACCGCTTTCGCACCGCCCTGACCTTGCTCGGCATTGTCATCGGCGTGGCCTCGGTGGTGGTCATGCTGGCCGTTGGCGAAGGCAGCAAGCGTCAGGTCATGGCCCAGATGGCGGCCTTCGGCTCCAACATTCTTTACCTCAGCGGCAGCGCACCCACCCTGCGTGAACCGGCCGGGGTCATCACCCTGGACGATGTCGCCGCGGTGGGCAGCCTGCCACAAGTGAAAATGATCATGCCGGTGATCGGCAACAAGCTGATGGTGCGCTATGGCAACAATAACCAGCAGTTCTATGTCGGCGGCAACAACACCTACTTCTCTGAGATATTCAACTGGCCCGTGGTTGAAGGTAGTTTCTTCACCGAAGCGGACGAGCAGGCCGCCGCTGCCGTCGCGGTGATCGGCCAGAAGGTCAAGGATAAGCTCCTCGGCAATCAGCTCAACCCGATTGGCCAGTACATCCTCGTGGAGAACGTGCCCTTCCAGGTGGTTGGCATTCTGCAAGGCAAAGGCGCCAGCTCCGGCGATCAGGACAGTGACGAACGCATCGTGGTGCCCTACTCCGCGGCCGCTATCCGCCTGTTCGGCAGTCGCAATCCGGAGTATGTGACCATCGCTGCGGCCGACTCGCGACGGGTCGGTGAAACCGAAGCAGCCATTGACAAACTGATGCGCAAATTGCACCACGGCAAACACGATTATGAACTGAGCAACGACGCGGCGCTGATCCAGGCCGAGGCACGCACCCAGAACACACTGTCACTGATGCTCGGCGCGATCGCGGCGATTTCGCTACTGGTCGGCGGTATCGGGGTGATGAACATCATGCTGATGACCGTCCGCGAACGCACCCGCGAGATCGGTATTCGCATGGCCACCGGCGCCCGTCAGCGCGACATCTTGCGTCAGTTCCTCAGCGAGGCGGTGCTGCTGTCGATAGTCGGTGGTGTTACCGGTATTGCCTTGGCCTTACTGATTGGCGGTGGCCTGCTGCTTGGCAACATCGCCGTAGCCTTTTCCCTGGCGGCCGTGCTCGGCGCCTTTGCCTGTGCAGTGGTCACTGGGGTGGTGTTCGGCTTCATGCCAGCGCGCAAAGCCGCCCGCCTCGACCCGGTCAAAGCCCTTACCAGCGAATAATCAATGAACCTGCCCAGCCGTTTCAGTGTGTTGCCCATCTGCCTGTTCATCGCGGCCTGCAGCAATAGCCCCACGCCCCCGCAAAGTGGCCTGCAAGCACCTGCAGCATGGCAAGGCCAAACCGCCAGGCCTGATCAGCCCCTGCTGCAACAGGACTGGTGGCAGCAATTTTCCAGCGCCCCGCTCAACCAGCTGATCGAGCAAGCGCGACGCAACAACTTCGACCTCGCCGCAGCCGCCGCCCGGATCCGCCAGGCCCAGGCCTCGGCGGTGATCGCTGGTGCGCCGTTGCTGCCGGAAGTCAAATTTGACCTGGATGGCAGTCGCCAGCACCTGCTGCACGGCAAGGGATTCGACCAACTCGACACCAGCAACAGCGAGCGTACCAGCACCTCATTCAACACTCGCCTGAGCGCCAGCTACGAGATCGACTTCTGGGGCGGCAAGGCCGCTGCCCATGACAGCGCCCTATTTGCCCTGGACGCCAGCCGTTACGACCGTCAGACGGTCGAGCTGACCCTGCTCAGCGGCGTCGCCAACAGTTACCTGCAAAGCCTGGCGCTGGCTGAACAGGTGCGCATTGCCGAGCTCAACCTGGCCAATGCCCATGACGTCCTGCGGCTAGTGCAAACCCGCTACGATTCAGGCTCCGCCACCGCACTGGAGCTGGCCCAGCAACGCAGCCTGGTCGCCGGTCAAGCGCGCCAGGTGCCATTGTTCCAACAACAACTGCAGGAAGCCCGCATCACCCTGGCGACCTTGCTCGGTGAGCCGGTGCAGGAACTAACACCGATCCAGGAAAGCATCGACACTGTGCGTTGGCCGGAAATCGGCAGTGGCGTACCGAGCGAACTGCTTAGCCGCCGTCCAGACATCGCAGCGGCCGAGGCGCGCCTGGCCGCCGCCCAGGCCAACGTCCAGGTGGCGCGCGCGGCGATGCTGCCGAGCCTGACCTTGGGTGCTAACCTCGGCTCTGGGGATGACACCTTCGCCGACATCCTGCGTAGCCCCTTCTATACCCTGACGGCGGGCCTGGCTGCACCGATCTTCAACAACGGACGCTTGCGTGCCGAACGGGACAAAGCCCGCGCTCAGCAGGAAGAATTGCTGGAGAGCTATCGCGCCAGCATCATCGCTGGCTTTGCCGACGTCGAGAAAGCCCTCAACGGCATCAGCGGCGTGGACCAGCAGCGGCAATGGCAAGACCAGGAAGTGGAACAGGCGCAAATTGCCTTTACCTTATCGGAGAATCGCTACCGGGCTGGCGCCGAAACCTTGCTGACGGTGCTAGAGACGCAGCGCACGCTGTACCAGGCACAGGATCAACAGGCTCAACTGCGCCTGGCGCGCCTGCAAGGCAGTGTGGCGTTGTACAAGGCGCTGGGGGGTGGTTGGCGCCTGTAGCGCAGCGGCTACAGGGTAATCCCCCGCAATGACAGGTGCCGTGCATACCAGGGCCGTTGCGGCACCCGACGCACCAGGTCGCCGATCTTATCGTCTTCACCGAAAGTAATGCGCAGCGCCAGTTTCATGGTTTCCACGTCCATCTCCACCGACTTGCCAGGGAAGGTCCCGGGCACGCTGCTGCAACCATGGGTCACCGGGCCCAGCCACGGGTCCTCGACTTCAACCCAACGCCCTGGGGCAAACCAGTTCACCCCATTGACTTCAAGCCTGCGTACCTGACCGGGGTTGTGCCGTTCATGGGCGCGGTACCAATCTTCGACACGGTCGTCGATCCAGCCATGAAAGCCCCAGAAAACTGGGTTCACATGGGAGGAAAACGGGTCGCCAAGAAAGTCGTTTTCGGCACTGAACCAACGCGCGGCGAAATCGGCCGGATCGCGGGCAAAGGGTACCGGTGCACCATTGACAGGATCCCGGGGTACCGAGGCCCAGCACATGTGCAACCAGTCGTGCAGGTTCATCTCCAGCTCAGAGCCGAACGCACCCAAGGTCAGTTTCGACAGGTACAACGGATCCTGATACTGCGACTCCCAAACCTGAAAATTACTGCAGAACGTTTCGCCCGCCTTGATCGCCGACACCCACACACCATAGGCGTCGTCGCCAGGGGCTTGCCAGGTCGGTGGCACGCAGTAGCCATCGTGGTTGTCGAAGTAGCGGGCAAAGCCTTGGCGGTCCTGCTCGACGTTTGGCTTGGGCAATGGGAAGTGGGTCCAGGACGGCAGGTCCTGCAGGGTGCGCACCGTCTCAAGCATATGCCGGTGCATGAACAGAAAGTCGATGCCCGAGCCATTGCGATGCTTGCGGGGTCCCCGGGCGTCGCGCTCGTGATCGCGAGGTCCAGGCTGCCAGCCCAAGCCACGCAAGGCCCCTTTCTTTTCCTCAGGTAAGCGATCCCACTTGTCCCGGGTGGCATGCCAGAGCTGGTGAAACAAACGGTGTTCAGGGCTGGTCAGCCAGGCCTCCAGCTCCGGGGTATAGGGCAAACGCTCGCGGGCTTCAGGAAACAGGCGCTTGACTGCGACAAAGTGACTGTCGAGCAGTGGCAAGGCCATTGACCGATCCAGCGGCTGCAGGCGACCGCTCAAGGTCCCGCTGCCGGCATTGGCAAAATTGCCCCAGACTTCATCCAGGCTGGCGATGCACTCGTAATCCACGTCCCCCTGATTACTCAACAAACGCCAACGCACTTGGGCGCTGGATGCCCCCACCAAGTCTCCCACGACCCGGTAAGCCACGGAGCCTGGGCCTTCGAGACGGCTTTGTTGGTCGACGAATCCACGCAATCCACGCCCTTTGGTCGCGACATCCAGATAGAGCTGTACACCGTGTAAGGGTAATCCGGTAATTCCAGCCTGACTGCCCTCAAAGCGCAGATCCCAGACGCCACGTAGTTGATCCGCCAGTTGCTGGCCGGCGACGTCGGCCAGTTCGACACTGGCTTCCCCGGGGGTGACGATATCGTCCTCGGGGTCATGGGTCAGCTCTTTGTGCGCGTAATAGACTGCTGGCACCGTGGCACCGGCTACTGCCAGACCTGCTATGAATCCTCGCCGCGATATCGTCATTGTCCTACCCGTGTCCGCCATAAAGCAGGCTTTATCCCAGCTAGGACGTATGCTGGAGGGGGAAATTTAAGGCTGAAAATGCGTTGACTATCCATGTGAACGCAACGCTTTTACCTAGACGGTTGTAGCGGCTGCCAGCAGACTGCGATTGGCAGCGGCTACATACCGAGGCTGGTCACCGCCGCCGTCAGCGCCCGGCCAAAGCGTGCAGCGACCTCATCCACCTGTTCGGCCGTGATCACCAACGGAGGCAGAAAGCGCACGACCGCCCCCTGACGACCACCCAGCTCCAGAATAAGCCCACGCTTGAGGCACTCGCGCTGAACCAACGGTGCCAGCTGTGGACAGGCAGCCGGATGACCCTGGATGTCTTTGGCACTGACCGGATCAACCAACTCAACGCCAAGCATCAGACCACGGCCACGAATATCACCCAACTGTGGAAAATCCTGCTGCAGACGGCGCAGGTGCCCGCTCAGGCGCTCGCCCATGGCCTGGGCATGAGCGCACAGGTCGTGGTCTTTGATGTACTTCATCACCGCAGAACCTGCAGCCATGGCCATCTGGTTGCCGCGGAACGTCCCGGCATGGGCGCCCGGCTGCCAGGTATCGAGCCACTGACGATAGACCACCACCGCCAGCGGCAGACTGCCACCGATGGCTTTGGACATCACCACCACGTCAGGGACGATACCGGCATGCTCAAACGCAAACATTTTGCCCGTACGGGCAAAGCCACTCTGGATTTCATCGACGATCAAGGCCACACCGGCCTTTTCGGTAATACGCCGCACACCACGCAGCCATTCCAGATCAGCTGGAATCACCCCACCCTCTCCTTGCACCGCCTCGACGATCACCGCCGCCGGTAATTGCACACCGCCTTCCGGGTCGTTGAGCAGGTTCTCCAGGTAGTGCAGGTTAACCTTGACGCCCGCCTCCCCCCCCAGACCAAACGGGCAACGGTAGTCATAGGGATACGGCAGAAACTGCACGCCATTGCTCAACAGGCCCGCCAACGGCTTTTTCGGCCCCAGACTACCCATCAGGCTCAGCGCACCTTGGGACATCCCGTGATAAGCGCCCTGAAACGACAGTACCGTGGTGCGTCCGGTGGCGGTGCGTACCAATTTCAGTGCCGCCTCCACGGCATCGGTGCCGGTCGGTCCGCAGAACTGAATCTTCGCCTCATCGCGCAAGGCTTGTGGCAACAGGCCGAACAGGTCCTGAACGAACTGGTCCTTGACCGGGGTGGTCAGGTCGAGGGTGTGCAGCGGCAGCTCATCGGCCAGGACCTGCTGAATCGCCGCGATCACCACCGGATGGTTGTGCCCCAGCGCCAGGGTGCCGGCGCCGGCCAGGCAATCGATGAACTGACGCCCTTCGACATCTTCAACATACAGACCACGGGCTTTTTTCAATGCCAACGGAATACGTCGTGGGTAACTGCGGGCGTTGGACTCCTGCTGCTTTTGACGGGCCAGCAAGGGCGACTCGTCGAAGTGATAAAGCACTTCGCCAGTGTCCACGTCTGCGGACACCGGCAACGGTTGGGCAAGGCTGATAGCGACTGACATCGGAGAAAACCCTCGCAAGCAAGCGGATTTGCCCGGCACGCGCCTGTAAGCAGATGTGTGTCGGGTTGTTATCGCTTGAAAAACGCTTCAGCGTCTCGTGGATTTAGCCGAATCCGATGCCAAACAAGATTTTTCCCATATTTAACCAGGCTGGGGCGACGCTGCGCGCAGAGGAATCTGCAACTGCACCCGCAAGCCGTCACTACGGCTGTCAAAGCGCAGCGAGCCTGCACAGCGCTGGACGATGGCTTGGACAATGGCCAGGCCCAACCCACATCCCCCGCTCTGGTCATTGCGCCAGAATCGTTCGGTGAGGCGTTCAAGGTCTTGATCGGCAATACCCGGACCGTGATCACGCACCAAAAAGGCCACCTGCCCCTTCTCCATCTGCACCGCCAGCTCCACCGGCGCCGTGCCACGGGTATGACGCAAAGCGTTGTCGAGCAGGTTGCGCAAGGCGGTGACCGCCAATGGCGAAGGCATGCCCAGATAGGCCTGCGCGGCGTCCGGCGCCAGATGCAGATCGATACGTTGCGAATCACCCAGACCAGTGTCCTGAATTGCCTGGCGCGCGACCTGCTCGGCGCTGCACTGCACACCGTCCTCAAACGACAGACTGCCCTCGACCCGTGCCAACAGCAGCAGTTGCTCAAGCGTTCGGTGCAAGCGGTCGGCACCCTGCTCAGCGTGTTCCAGGGCTTGCTCACGGACCTCGCCCTCGGTCATACGGGCCACCTGTAGGTGGGTCTTGATCGCCGTCAGCGGCGTACGCAGCTCATGGGCAGCATCGTCGGTCAGGCGTCGCTCACGCTCGATGGTCTGGGCAATACGCAAGAACAGCTGGTTCTGGGTATCGAGCAGCGGCTGCAATTCGCTGGGCAAAGCACGCACCTGCAATGGCTCAAGGGCATCCGGGCTACGTCGACGCAAGGCATCGCGCATACGATTGAGTGGGGCCAGACCTTTGCCAATGCCGATCCACAGCAACCCTAAACTGCCGAGCAAGGCCATCAACACGGGTGCCGAGGCCGCCAGTAGAATCGAACGGTTCAGCGCCTCGCGCTCCTGGTGACGGTCTGCCGTAGTAATGCGCACATCACCGCGGTAATAGGTAAAAGTTCGCCAACGCGCGCCCTCAATGGTCTGGTCACGAAAGCCGCTGCGGTCGTCGTCGATCTTGTGTTCCTGATTATGGTTGCGGGCAATGATCTCGCCGCGTAACGAACTGACCTGACAGGCCATGCCATCCGGTACGCTGAGCTGGTCGGCACTGAGCTTTGTGCCTTCGCCCTTGGCCACCAGCGGTTGTGGCAACTGATCAATCAACCCGGCCACCATGCGCGCCGAAGCCACCAACCGCTGATCCAGGGAAAACATCATCTGATAACGCAGGTCCCGCAGCATCCAGGCCGCTGCAAGCATCCAGATCAGCACAAAGACAGTACCCAGGATCAGGGTCAGGCGCAGGCGCAGGCTCATGGCGGCGAGACCTCAGGCAACTCTGCAGGCCCCAGGCGATAACCCAGGCCGCGCACGGTTTCGACAATGCCATTACCCAGTTTGCGACGCAGGTGATGGATGTGCACGTTCAAAGCATTGCTCTCTACTTCATCACCAAAACCGTAAACACTGTCTTTGAGTTGCTCACTGGACAACACCCGGCCACGGTTTTGCAGCAGAGCCTGCAGCAGTGCCTGCTCGCGCCGTGACAGGTCGACCGGAACTCCGCCTAGGCAAGTTTCGCGGCTACTAGGGTCATAGCTGAGTGGGCCGTGCTCAATGATATTGACGGCCCGACCCGCTGCGCGGCGCAACAGGGTGTGCAAACGCGCGGCCAACTCGCGCAGGTCGAAAGGCTTGAGCAGGTAATCGTCAGCACCGGCCTGCAGGCCGTCGACCCGATCCGTGACAGCATCACGAGCTGTGAGTACCAGTACTGGGAGGTTCTGGCCTTGCTGGCGCAAGCGCTGCAGCAACTTGAGCCCGTCTTCATCAGGCAAGCCCAGGTCCAGCACCATGACATCGAAGGTGGCGGCCTGGAGCATGGCTTGGGCCGACGCTGCCGTGGCCACTCGGTCCACGGTCATGCCCTGGGCGGTCAGCCCGGCGGCGATGCCGCTGGCAATCAGGTCGTCATCCTCGCAGAGCAATACGTGCATGGTCGTTCTCAATGCTGAAAGTGGCAGTGAAGCGCAGGCGGATTAAGTCAGGATTATGCCGGGTCAAGGCCGCATCGTCGCGCTTGGGGCGACAATCGACTGCTTGGGGTTAACACTCGGTTAATCGCACTCGGCCAGGATCAGTCACTTATCGCACTGCCAAGGTTTGAAGATGCGCACTTTATTCATTGCCCTGATGCTGCTGTTCAGCAGCCTGGTCCAGGCCAACCCCTTTGCCCAAAGTGATTTTCTACCGGTGGACAAGGCCTTCGTGTTCAGCAGTGAGCGGCTGGATTCCGGACAGATGCGCCTGCACTGGAAAATTACCGATGGCTACTACCTGTATCAGAAGCGTCTGAAGTTCGACGGCCTGCCCGTTGAACTGCAGCCAGTCCTGCCTGAGGCACTACCCCATGAGGATGAGTACTACGGCCAAACCCTGGTGTATCGCGGCGAGCTTGAACTGCTCCTCCCCGCCAGCGCCACAGGCCAATTACGTATGGGCTGGCAAGGTTGTGCCGATGCCGGCCTGTGCTATCCGCCGCAGACCAATTTGGTCAGCTTGAGCACCACCAGCGTCGACGTGCAAGGCAGCGATCAGGCTAGCGACCAGGCCCTGGCCGGCGGCCTACAGCAGTCGAGCCTGGCCTGGAGCCTGCTGGCGTTCCTGGGTCTGGGCCTGCTGCTGGCCTTCACCCCGTGTTCTTTGCCAATGCTGCCGATTCTTGCCGGGCTAGTCCTTGGTAACGGCGTCAGTGCCCGCCGCGGCTGGGCATTGGCCAGTGTTTACGTGCTGAGCATGGCCCTGGTCTATGCCGCCCTCGGGGTAATCGCCGCACTGTTGGGCGCCAGTCTGCAGGCCTGGTTGCAACAACCGTGGATACTGGGCTCCTTGGCTGCATTGTTTGTGGTGCTGGCCCTGCCAATGTTTGGTGCCTTCGAGCTGCAACTGCCAGCCTTTGTACGCGATCGACTGGAGCGCGCGGGGCATGACACCCGTGGCGGCAACTTGTATGGCGCGGCGTTGCTCGGCGCCCTCTCCGGCCTGTTGATGGGGCCGTGCATGACCGCACCGCTGGCTGGCGCCCTGCTGTATATCGCCCAGAGTGGCAATGCCGTGCACGGCGCCCTGGTGCTGTTTACCCTAGGCATCGGCATGGGCTTGCCGTTGCTGCTGCTGGTTACCCTCGGCAACCGCTACCTGCCGCGCCCCGGCGCCTGGATGAATATGGTCAAGGGCCTGTTCGGCTTCGTGTTCCTGGCCATGGCCCTGTATACCCTGCGTACTGTGCTGGAACAGTCACTGTGGCTGGGTCTTGCCGGCGCCTGGCTGATTGCCCTGGCCTGGGCTGCCTGGCCAGCACTGCACGGGCTGCGGGCGATCCGCGCGGTCCCGCTGCTACTGGGGTTCTGGGGTAGCCTGCTGGTCATCGGCGCTGCCGCCGGTGGCGATGACCCTTGGCAGCCGCTGCAGCCCTTTCGTGCAGGCAGCGGCGCAGTCGCCAGCACGGTTCACAGCGATGCCTTCATCACCGTCAGCCAGCCAGCCGAACTGCAACGCGAGCTGGATACCGCCAAGGCCCAGGGCCAGTGGGTGATGCTCGACTACTATGCCGACTGGTGTGTGTCGTGCAAAGTCATGGAGAAGCAGGTATTTGCTCGGTCTGATGTGTTAGCAGCACTCGACGGCGTACGCTTGCTGCGCCTGGATGTCACCGCCGATGCGCCTTCGAGCCGCGAGCTGCTACAACGCTACCAGGTGCCCGGCCCACCCAGCGTGATCTGGATCGGACCAGAGGGTAGCGAGCGCCGCAGTCGACGTATCACCGGTGAAATCGATGCGAAGAACTTCCTCGAACAATGGGCCCAGACCCGGAGTCAAGGCTGATGATGACCGTTAACCTCGGGCCGTTGACCATGGCCGTTGATCATCTGTTGCTGCTTTGCGCCCTGACCCTGGCCACCCTGGTGGGCTGGCGGGTGGCCAAGCGTGGCGGCGACAACCCTGAATCAGTGCTCTTCAGCCTGTTCCTGCTTGGCCTGCTCGGTGCACGGTTGGGGTTTGTCCTGAGCTACTGGCCGATGTACCGCGATGATCCCGTACAGATCATCGACCTGCGCGATGGCGGCTTCCTGCTCTGGCCGGGGCTGCTGGTGGTTGCTGTCGGTGGGTTGTGGCGTGGCTGGCGCCGACCGACACTGCGCCGACCACTTGGCTGGGGCCTGTTTAGCGGCGCCCTGTTCTGGCTGCTCGGCAGCCTGGCCAGTCACCTGTACGAACAAGGTACACAGTTGCCTGAGATGAGTCTGAACAACGCCAAAGGCCAAGCCGTGCAACTGAGCACCTACCGCGGCCGACCACTGGTAATCAACCTCTGGGCCACCTGGTGCCCGCCGTGCCGCCGGGAAATGCCGGTGCTGCAACAAGCACAGCACGACCACCCAGACATCACTTTCCTGTTCGTCAACCAGGGGGAAACCCCGCAGACAGTCAGTACCTTTCTCGCCACCACCGGACTAAATCTGTCCCACGTGCTGTTTGACGGCGGTGGCCAACTGGCACAGCGCGTCGGCTCCATGGCCCTGCCCACCACCCTGTTCTACAACGCCGACGGCCGCCTGATCGGCAGTCATTTGGGTGAACTGTCGCGGGCAAGCCTGAGCCACGCCCTGGAATCCTTCGAACGCACACCTGCGCCTGCCGTCACCAACACTTCAAGGAACGACACATGCACGCTTTGCTGAAACTGCCCCTGACCCTCACCATCGGCCTGCTGGCCAGCCAGGCCGCCATGGCCGAAACGCTGCCCAAAGCAGTGCAGCAAATGGAAGCCAAGGGCGTGAAGGTCAAAGGCAGCTTTGATGCCCCCAACGGCCTGCGTGGTTACGCAGCCGAATACCAGAACCGGGGGATGGCGTTGTACCTGACGCCTGATGGTAAACATGTACTGGTTGGCAGCCTGTTCGACGAACAAGGCAAGGACCTGAGCGAAGCGCCACTGGAAAAACTGGTCTATGCGCCGATGGCCAAAGAAGTCTGGGCGAAGATGGAGAAAACCGCCTGGATCGCCGACGGCAAGGCCGATGCGCCGCGTATTGTCTACCTGTTCAGTGACCCCAACTGCCCGTACTGCAACATGTTCTGGCAACAGGCACGGCCCTGGGTTGAGTCGGGCAAGGTGCAGTTGCGTCACATCATGGTGGGTATCATTCGTGAAGACAGCCCGGGCAAATCGGCAGCGCTGCTGGCCAGCAATGACCCGGTCCAGGCCCTGCAAAAACACGAGAAGGCCGGCAAGGCCAGCAGCCTCAAGGCACTGGAGAAGATCCCCGCAGCCGTTCAAGCCAAGCTCGATAGCAACCTGGCGATGATGGAGGAGTTGGGTTTGTCAGCGACCCCGGCCATCTTCTACCTGGATGAAAACCAGCAACTGCAAACCCAACAAGGCGCGCCTCGACCAGACACGCTGGGCAAGATTCTGGGCAAGCGTTAAAGGCATCTGCAGCGTCCCCTCTACCGCAGGGGATCGCTGCTGCCCCGCACCTTACAACGCTTCCAGCTCGGCCATCAGGTCACTGAGACGATCGACCTTATCGTCACTCAACTCACTGGCCTTAAGGCCTTCCACATAGGTTGCGAGTGCTTCGACGGTGCTGCACTCGAACATCGCCCGCAATGGCACGTTCAACTGCAGCGCCTTCTGCACCCGTGAAGCGATCTGGGTGGCCAGCAGGGAATGCCCGCCCAACTCAAAGAAGTTGTCACGCACCCCGACCTGCTCGACCTTGAGCACCTCGGCCCAGATGGCTGCCAGGGTCTGTTCCAGTTCGCCACGCGGGGCCAGGTAGTCCTGGCTGTGCTGAGCGCCAAAGTCAACGGCCGGCAGCACCTTGCGGTCAAGCTTGCCGTTGGCATTGAGTGGCAGTTGCGTGAGCCAGGCCCAATGCAGCGGGACCATGTACTCAGGCAGCTCCGCGCGCAAGCGAAGCTTGATCTGCTCGAGGAGTAAGGTCGTATCCGCTGCAACGTCTCGGGCTACCAGATAGCCAACCAGATGCTTGCCGTTGGCGCCTTCCTGGACCCCGACTGCCGCGTCGCGAACTTCGGTCTGTTCATGCAAGCGCGCCTCGATTTCACCCAACTCGATGCGATAACCACGGATCTTCACCTGGTGGTCAATG
This sequence comes from Pseudomonas sp. S06B 330, assembly GCF_002845275.2. Taxonomy (NCBI): domain Bacteria; kingdom Pseudomonadati; phylum Pseudomonadota; class Gammaproteobacteria; order Pseudomonadales; family Pseudomonadaceae; genus Pseudomonas; species Pseudomonas tussilaginis. Next base: position 4,058,295 of record NZ_CP088149.1, read on the forward strand.
CGTCCGACATATTCGAGCACGCCATCAAGGCGTCGCCGCGCCAGGTCACCGGTACGGTACAGCCGCTCTCCCGGCGCCCCAAACGGATGCGGGATAAATGCCTGAGCGGTGCGCACTGGATCGCTGACATAACCGCGACCGACACCGATACCGGCAACGCAGAGTTCACCGACAGCGCCCAGTGGCACCAGCGCTTGATCATCGTCCAACAGGTACAGCCGGTTGTTGTCAGTCGGCGTACCAATCGGCAAGTAGCTACCACCGGTGGAAGCTGCATCGACGCGGAAGAAGGCCACGTCATCAGAACATTCCGCCGGTCCGTAGGCATTGATCAGGCCGATCTGCGGATAGCGCTGCAGCCACTGCGAGGCCAGCTCAGGCGGCATCGCCTCACCGGTCGGCAGCATCCAGCGCAGGCCGTCCAACGGCTGATGGTCGTTGGCAAGCATGCCCTGGATCAGCGATGGTACGCTCTCCAGCACGGTGATGCCGCTGGCCTGGACGTGTTCGAGCAGCCCCTGCGGATCATGGGCAATGGCATTGGGCACGATCGCCACCTGGGCACCGAACAAAGGCGCGGCGAGGAATTGCCAAACCGAGATATCGAAGCTTTGCGAGGCGGTTTGGGCAATCACATCCTGATCGCTCAATTGCAGGTACGGCACTTTACTCAACTGGTTATTGAGCATGCCGCGCTGCTCGACCATCACCCCCTTGGGCAAGCCGGTCGAGCCGGAGGTGTAGATCACATAGGCGAGGTTGTCCGGGGCACTGTAGAGGCCCGGATTGGCCTCTGGCAGTTCGGCGCCCTGTAGCTGCTCCCAGATCAGCAGTTTCGGCCGCCCTGCGCAGGACAGCTCATCCAGCAGTGCACGCCCCTGCTCGGCGCAAGCCTGGCTGCAGACCAGCACTGGCGTATGACTGAGCTCGACGATGCGTTGCAGACGCGCTGTCGGCAGGCCTGGATCGAGAGGCAAGTAACCCGCACCCGCTTTGAAGCTGCCAACAATCATGCCCAGCAAGGGCAGATCCCGCTCGGCCAGCAGCGCCACTGGCTGATCCACCGTCACTCCGGCGGCGACCAACGCATGACCGAGGCGGTTAGCCTGGCGGTTGAGTTCGGCGTAGCTGATCGACTGTTCGAGGCAGCGTGCAACCGTGCGCTGCGGATGGGCTGCAACGCGTGCTTCAAACTGGGCGATATAACTCTGGTCCAGGCTGTACGCTCGTTCACTGCGATTGCAGTCTTCAAGCAGGAAGCGACGCTCCGTTTCACCCAGCAGTGGCAGCGCGCTCATGTCGCCCAGGAAGCCATCGGCCAAAGCCAGCAGCAGGCGCTTGAATTCGGCCAACAGGCGCTCGACCGTCGAGGTGTCGAAATAGCGTTGGTCGAACGACAGGTGCAGCCCAAGGTCATCGCCCGGATAGCAAACCGCAGTCAGGGGGAAGTTGGTGTGGGTACGGCCGGAGTCGGAGCTGGCATTCAGGCTTTGCGCCCGATCCAGTACCGCGACCTCCACCGGTGCGTTCTCGAACACGAACAGGCTGTCGAACAATGGCTGGCCCTTGGGCAGCTCACTGCACTCTTGAATGCTCACCAATGGCAGGTACTCGTACTCACGCAGCTCCATGTTGCGTTCGAACAAGCCTTTTAGCCATTGCTGGACGCTACAACGCTCACCGGCAGCCGGCAGTTTCACTCGCAGGGCAATACTGTTGATGAACAGCCCGACCGTACGCTGCATCTGTGGCAAGCTCACCGGCCGGCCGGCCACTGTCACCCCGAACAGCACATCACGTTCGCCGCTGTAGCGGCTCAACACCAGGGCCCAGGCTGCCTGGGCGAATGTATTGAGGGTCAACTGATGAGCCTGGGCCAATTCACGCAGGCGAGCACTATCGGCAACGTCCAGGCGGGTGTAACAGTCGCCGACAACCATTCCGGCGTTCTCGGCACCATGGTCACGCAGCAACGGCCGGTCGCTCGGCACCGCAGTGCTGCGTTCAAAGCCTTGCAGGTTGTCGCGCCACCACTGACGCGCCTCGTCCAGGTCCTGGTGCTGCAGCCAGCTGATGTAGTCGCGGTAGCGCGGCGGTACCGGCAACTGCGCCTCGCGACCTTCGCCCAGGGCCAGGTACAACTCGAAGAAATCGTTCATCAGCAACGAGCGGCACCAGGCATCGATCAGGATGTGATGGTTGCTCATCATGAACCAGTAGCGTTCGGCACCGACTTGGATCAGGCGCAAATGGAACGGCGCCTGCTGCAGCAGATCGAAGCCAGCTTCGCGCTCCTGCTTGTGCAGCGCCTGCAAGCGCGATTCTTGCTCGTCCTCGGCAAGATCGCTCCAGTCCAGATAGTCGAGCGTGGTGTTGCCCGGTTTATGGATGATCTGCAGCATGGCTTCGCCAGCGTTCCAGCTGAATGATGCGCGCAGCGCCTCATGGCGTGCGACCACCGCCTGCCAAGCCTGGGCGAAGCGTTGCGGGTCGAGGGCACTGTTGATCCGATAGCGGTCCTGCATGTAGTAGATACCGGTACCGGGTTCGAGCAAGGTATGCAGCAACAGCCCTTCTTGCATCGGCGTCAGGGGATAGACGTCGTCGATCTGCGCGGCGGGTACCGGCAAGCTGTCGATCTGTTCCTGAGTCAGTTGCGCCAGAGGGAAGTCCGACGGCGTGAAGCTGCCGTTGCCTGGGCTCAGGCAGTGCTCAATCAGGCCCAGCAACTCTGTTTTGTAGGCCTGAGCCAGTCGCTCAATGGTGTGTTCATCGTACCGTTCACGGCTAAAGGTCCAGCGCAGTTGCAGCTCACCGGCATACACCTGGCCATCGACACTCAACCAGTTAGGCAGCGGCGCCTCCAGGTCATGGGCCATCCCAGCGGGCTCATCCACCGGCTGGAACAGCGCATCGGCCTGGAACTGCTGGTCGAACTGGCCAAGGTAGTTGAAGGTGATCCGCGCCTGCGGCAAGGCGGCCATGGCTTCGCGCACAGCGGTGTCCGCCAGGTAGCGCAAGACACCGTAACCCAAGCCTTTATGGGGCACCTGGCGCAGTTGCTCCTTGATCGCCTTGATCGACGCCGCCTGTCCTGGGGCACCGTCACCCAGTGCTGGGCTCAGGCTTAGCGGGTAGGCACTGGTGAACCAACCGACACTGCGGGTCAGGTCCATGTCGTCGAACAGGTTTTCCCGACCATGGCCTTCCAATTGCACCCGCACCGAACTGTCGCCACTCCAGCGGCACAAGACACGCGCCAGGGCGGTCAACAGCAGGTCATTGACCTGGGTGTGATAGGCCGCTGGCGCCTCCTTGAGCAATTGTCGGGTCTGGTTCGAGTCCAGGCGCACGCTGAGGGTCTGCGCCTGCTTGTGCAGGTTTGCCCCCTGTGGGTGATCGCACGGCAGCTCTCGGTGAGCGGCGCTCAACTGGGTCTGCCACCAGTGCTGTTCGTCACGCAGCGAATCACTGCTGGCATAGGTCAGCAGCCGTGCGGCCCAATCGCTCATGGCCCGGGTTTTCGCGCCCAGCGCCTGGCCACGGTAAAGCGCCTGCAGGTCTTCGAGCAGGACTCGCCACGACACACCGTCGACCACCAGGTGATGGATTGCCAACAGCAGGCGCTGCTGGCCATGGCTGTTCTCGACCAGCAGGGCGCGCAGCAGCGGCCCCTCGTGCAGGTCGAGACTGCGTTGCACGTCACTGTAAAGGGCCTGGCAATCGGCAAAGCTGCTGACCGATACCTGCCAGAGCAATTCACGGTTTTCAGCCTCGACATAATCACCCTGCCACTGGCCACCCTGGGCGCTAAAGCGCAGACGCAGCGCATCGTGCTGCACGACCAGTTGCTGCAGAGCCTGCTCCAGCGTCTTGGCCAGCAGGCGCTCGACTGGCGCCAACAACAGCGCCTGGTTCCAGTGCTGCGGTTGCGGCACATCGCTGTCGAAGAACCAGTGCTGTATCGGCGTCAATGCCGCGCGCCCGCTCAACGGGCCTTGGTCGATCTGACTGTCATCGCTGCGGCGCACCACCGTGGCCAAGGTCTGGATAGTCTGGTGCTGGAATAGGTCACGTGGGGTGAAATGCAGCCCCGCCTGCCGCCCCCGACTGACCACCTGGATTGACAGGATCGAATCACCGCCCAGTTCGAAGAAGTTATCCTGCAAGCCTACCCGTGGCACATTCAACACCTCGCACCAAAGGTTGGCGAGTTGCTGCTCGAGCGCGTTGCGTGGCGCTTCATAGTGCTCACGCCCTTGCTCCAGGTCCGGTGCTGGCAACGCGCGTCGGTCAAGCTTGCCGTTGCCCATCAGCGGCATTTGCGTCAGCAATACCAAGTGCGTCGGCACCATGTAATCGGGCAGATGCAGGCGAAGCTGGGCCTTGAGCGCGTCACGCAAGGCAAGCTGCTCTGCCGCCTCGGCTTGGGCCTGGTCGCAGGCCAGGTAGCCAACCAGTTGCGTGCCACCCGGCATGTCCAGGGCCAGCACCGCCGCCTCGTTCACCGCCGGATGCTCCAGCAGACGCGTTTCAATTTCGCCGAGCTCGATACGGAAGCCGCGAATTTTCACCTGATGATCGATACGCCCTACATACTCCACGAGCCCATCAGCACGCTGGCGTACCCGATCACCCGTGCGGTACAAGCGCCCGCCATCAGCGCTGAACGGGTCAGCGACAAAGCGTTCGGCACTGAGACCTGGCCGCGCATGGTAGCCCTGAGCCAGACCGGCGCCGCCAACATACAGCTCGCCGATACTGCCCAGGGGCAACAACGCCAGATCAGCGTCGAGAATGTAAGCCACTCGGGCACCCACCACACTCCCGATCGGCACGCTGCCGGCCCCGACTGGTAATTCCTCGGGTGCCAGGCACGCCAGCGGCATCACGACGGTTTCGGTCGGCCCGTAGGCGTTGAAGAACTGTTGGGGTGCGAACGCCTGGCGAATCCGCTGCAGGTGCTCAGCGGTCAAGGCCTCGCCACCGGTGATGCACAGGCGCACCGGCAGGGCCTCTTGGCGGCTGGCCAACCACTGTGCCAACTGACTGCCATAACTCGGTGTAAAGCCGAGAACCGAGACTTGCTGCTCGCGAATCAGCGTGCAAATTTCCTCGGCGTCCCACTGCCCCTGGGCGCGCAATACCACCCGCGCGCCACACAGCAGCGGCACTAGCAAACGCTCGGTAGCGGCGTCAAAGTTGATTGAATAAAAGTGCAGCTCGCAGTCATCGCTGCGCATGCCGAAACGTTCGATAACCGCCTGGCAGTGCATGGCGATCTCGCCACGGCTGACCACCACGCCCTTGGGCTTGCCGGTGGAGCCGGAGGTGTAGATCAGGTAGGCCTGGTGGCCCGGCAAACTTTGCGTGACCAGTGCTTCGCCGCTGACTGCAGCGACTGCCGGGCCGTCGTCTTCCAGACTCCAGCGGGCGACGTGATTCGGCAGTTCACCCAGCGCCTGGAACAGGCTGCGCTGACCGAGCAACAAGCGGATGCCGCTGTCCTCAATCATGTAGTGCAAGCGTTCCAGCGGGTACTCCGGGTCCAGTGGCACATAAGCGCCACCGGCCTTGAGAATCGCCAGCAAGCCCACGACCATCTCCAGCGAGCGTTCCAGCGCCAGACCGACCCGCACCTGCGGGCCAACGCCGCGTTCGCGCAACACCCGCGCCAATTGGTTGGCACGCGCATCCAGCTCGGCATAGCTCAGGTGCTCACCGGCAAAGGTCAAGGCCATGGCCTGTGGCTGGCGCGCTGCTTGAGCACTGAACAAGCCTTCAATGGTCTGGCCCAGGTCTGCATCAAGGTTGCCTTCAAGGCTGTCCCGCAATTGCTGTTGTTCGTCAGTGGCCAGCATCGGCAATTGGCACAGACGCTGCGCGGGATTGTCGAGCATCGCCGCCAGCAGGTTCTGCCAGTGTGCGGCCATTTGTGCGATGCGCGGCTCGTCGAACAGGTCGCAGCTGTAGGTCAGGCAGCAGCCCAGGCGATTGTCGAGGTCGGTGACTTCCAGGTTGAGGTCGAACTTGGTTGCGCGGGCGTCGTTGACCAGGTAGTCCACTTGCATGCCCGCCAATTGCCGGCTCTGCTGGAACGCCCAGCGCTGAACGTTGCACATCACCTGGAACAATGGGTTATAGGCAGTGCTGCGCGCTGGTTGCAGCGCTTCGACCAGTTGATCGAACGGCAGGTCCTGATGGGACTGGCCCTCGATCACGGTCTGGCGGACCTGATCGATCAGCTCGCCCACGCGCATCTGTCCGTCAAGCTGGCAGCGCAGCACCTGAGTGTTAAGGAAGGCCCCAATCAACCCTTCGCTTTCCGGTCGGATGCGGTTGGCCACCGGTGCGCCGACGCGCAGGTCTGATTGCCCACTGTAGCGATAGAGCAGCACCGCCAGGGTCGCGGTCATGGTCATGAACAGGGTCAGGCCACGCTCGGCATTAAAGGCACGCACCCGCGCCGCCAGCTGGGGGCAGAGGTCAAAGCGATAGAGTTCGCCTCGGTGACTCTGCAACGCTGGCCGTGGCCGGTCAGCGGGCAGTTCCAGCACCGGATGCTGGTCGCCGAGTTTGGCTTTCCAGTACGCCAGCTGGCGCTGGCCTTCGCCACCTTCCAGCCACTGGCGTTGCCAGACACTGTAATCCAGGTACTGCACCGGCAACGGCAGCAGCGGCGACTCACGTTCATCGACAAAGGCTTCATACAGCTCACCCAGCTCACGGGCAAAGATGTCCATGGCCCAGCCTTCAGTGACGATGTGGTGCAGGGTCAGGACAAAGTAGTGCTCTTGTTCGCCAGCCTTGACCAGGCAGGCTCGCAACAACGGGCCGCGCTCCAGGTCGAACGGTTGATGCGCCTGCTCATCGGCAAAGGCCTGCAGACGCTGCTCGCGCTGGGCCGGACTATCGGCAGAAAAGTCTTGCCAGTGCATGTGCAGGTTGCTGTCACTGTGCACACACTGGTACGGCACGCCGTCAATGCTCGGGAACGTTGTGCGCAGGGTCTCATGGCGCACAATCAACGCTTGCAGGGCTTGTTCGAAACGGCTGACATCCAGCACACCGCGCAGCCGCGCCATGCCGCCGACGTTGTAGGCCGGGCTGTCCGGCTCCATCTGCCAGAGGAACCACATGCGCTGCTGGGAGTAGGACAACGGCACGGCCTGACGACGATCGATGCGTGCAATCTCGCCCTGCAAATTGTGCGCGCCACTGTGTTGGATGCGCTCGACCGCCGAGGCAAAAGCGCCCAGCTCACTGGCATCAAACAACACGCGCAGCGGCAACTCGACATTGCAGGCCTGACGGGTGCGGGAAATGATCTGGGTCGCCAGCAACGAATGACCACCTAGGGTGAAGAAATCATCCTGCAGACCGACCTGTTGCAGCCCCAACACCTCGCGCCAGATAGCGGCGATCTGTTGTTGCAGCGTCGTACTCGGCTCGATGTGCTCACGGCTGGCCCATACCGGCTCCGGCAGCGCTTTACGCTCAACCTTGCCACTCGGGCCCAAGGGCATCTGCACCACGTGCATCAACAACGCCGGCACCATGTAGGCTGGCAGTTGCTCAGCCAATGCCTGCATCAGTGCCGCGGTGTTTTCCACACCGCTGTAATAGCCGACCAATTGCGCACCGGCGACGGTCTGGCGAATCAGCACCAGCGCCTGCGCCACGCCCGGCTGGTGTAATAGGCAAGCCTCGACTTCTTCTGGCTCGACCCGGAAGCCACGCAACTTCACTTGCTGGTCGAGACGCCCGAGGTATTCCAGCGCTTGCACGCAGGCCTGCCAACGGGCGCGGTCACCACTGCGGTACAGTCGCTGACCATCGCCATCTGGCTGCGGGACGAAACGTTCGGCGGTCAACCCTGGACGGCCAAGGTAACCGCGCGCCAATCCGGCACCGCCCAGATACAGCTCGCCGGGAACGCCCGCGGCACTGAGTTGCAGTTCCTCATCAAGGACGCGACACACGACGTTGGCCAAGGGGCGACCAATCGGTGAGCGCGCACCATCGGCTTCACTGCAGTGCCAGTGGGTGACGTTGATCGCCGCTTCGGTCGGGCCATAGCGGTTGTGCAGCGCGACCTGGGGCAACACGTGCAACACCCGGTCGCGCAGCGCGGCAGACAGCGCCTCACCGCCGGAGAACACGCGCCGCAGGCTGTTGCAGCTGGCCGCCTGTGGTTCCTGGATAAATACCTGCAACAGCGCCGGCACAAAGTGCAAGGTCGTCACGCCATGCTCGCGCACCAACGCAGCGATGCGTTGCGGATCACGGTGCTCACCGGCGCCTGCCAGCACCAATCGGCACCCTGTGATCAGTGGCCAGAAGCATTCCCAGACAGAAACGTCGAAACTGATCGGGGCCTTCTGCATCAGCACATCCTGCTCATCCAGCGCGTAATGTTCCTGCATCCACTGCAGGCGCTCGGCCAAGGCCGCGTGCGTATTGCCTACGCCCTTGGGCTGACCGGTGGAACCGGAGGTGTAGATCACATAGGCGAGGTTATCGCCGTGCAGGTGCAGGCCGGGTGGCTGGCTCGGCCAGCTGTCGAGCTTGAGCTGATCCATGGCGATGGCGCTGACACCGGGCACTTGTGGCAGCCGTTGCAACACATCGCTATGGCTGAGCAGCAAGCTCGCGCCGCAGTCACCGAGCATGTAGGCCAGGCGTTCAGCTGGATAGTCCACATCCAGCGGCACATAAGCACCACCGGCTTTGAGAATGGCCAGCACACCGATCAGCAACTGCGGCGAACGTTCAGCGGCGATGGCCACACACACATCCGGACCGACGCCCTTGTCACGCAGGTAATGGGCCAGGCGGTTGGCTTGTTGATGCAGGCTGGCATAGTCGAGGCTACCGCCCTCCCACACCAGCGCAGTACGCTGCGGGGTCAGCCGGGCCTGCTCATTCAGTTGCTCGACGATCCATTGCTGAGCCTGGGGCGCAGCTGCCTGCCCCCAATGCAGCAACTGCTCACGGCCTTGTGCATCGAGCAACTGCAGATCGCCAATGGTCAAGCTCGGCGTTGCACAGGCCTGCTCCAGCACACTCAGCAGCTGCGCCGCCAGACGCTGCACACTGCTGGCGTCGAATAATTCGCTGGCATAGTCGAATGACAGCAACAGGCGTCCCTGATGATCTTCCTCACTGTGCAATTGCAGATCGAACTTAGCTTCACGACTGTGCCAAGGCAGCTCATCGGCGAGCAGCCCGGGCAAGCGTCGTAACGCTCCCAGATCACGCTGCTGATGGTTGAACATCACCTGGAACAGGCCCTGCTCACGAGCCTCAGGGTAGGCAGCAAGCAATTGCTCGAAGGGCAAATCCTGATGAGCTTGAGCTTCCAGGGTTGTCTGGCGCACCTGGGCCAGCAGGTCGGCGAATGACAGACGCGAATCGAGCTGGGCGCGCAGGACTTGGGTATTGATGAAGAAACCCACCACGCCCTGGGTTTCCAGGCGTGGGCGGTTGGCATTCGGCACACCCACACGAATGTCGGACTGCCCGCTATAGCGATGCAGCAGGCTCTGAAAGCCGGCCAGCAAGATCATGAACAGTGTGCTGTGGTGCTCGCCGGCGGTGCTGCGCAGTGCCTCGGCCAGCGCCGTCGGCACCCGTACGCTCAGACGCTCAGCCGACTTGCGCTGCTGACTTGAACGCGGGTGATCGGTGGCCAGGTCGAGTACCGGCTGATCATCGCCCAGTTGCGCTTTCCAGTAGCTCAGTTGCCGCGCCGCTTCGCCCTCAGTCAACCATTGCCGCTGCCAGCTACCGTAGTCGGCATAGTTCAGAGCCAACGACGGCAGAGTAGCCTGCTGGTTTTGGCAATGGGCGGCGTATAGGCGCGAGAACTCGTCGATAAGGATGTTCATTGACCAGCCATCGGCGATGATGTGGTGCAGCGTGACCCACAGCTGATGCTCCTCACTGTCCAGGCGTACCAGCGTCACCCGCAGCAACGGACCGGCTTGCAGGTCGAAGGGTTGCTGCGCTTCCGCTTCTCGTCGGGCCAGCACCTGATTGCTGTCGAGCCCGCTCAGGTGCAGGTGCTGGATGGTCAGCGCCAGCGTGGGCAGAACCTGTTGCAGCGCCTGCCCCTCCACGTCGGTAAAAACCGTGCGCAACGATTCATGACGCTCAACCAGCGCCTGGAAGCTGGCCTGCAAAGCGTGCTCATCCAGTTCGCCACGCAAGCGCAACGCGCCGGGGATGTTGTAGGCGGCGCTGTGCGGCTCCAGTTGCCAAAGCAGCCACAGCCGGTTTTGCGCCGGCGACTGCGGCAACGCCTGGGCACGACTCAGGCACTTGATTGCGCCGTGGGCCGCCCCCCCTTGCTGTTGCACGGCGGCCACTGCGACGCAGAAATCGGTCAGAGATGGGGCTTCGAACAGAGTCCGTACGCTCAACTGCAGGCCCAGCTCATCGGCCAAGCGGGCAGTGAGCTGGGTGGCGGCAATGGAGTTGCCTCCAAGCAGGAAGAAGTGGTCGTCATCGGCCACCTGCTCCAGCGCCAATTGCTCACACCACAAACGGGCAATCAGGCTGTGCAACGGGTTGCCCTGAGCACCGGCGTCAACCAGTGAGTTCGGTTGTGCATCAGGGAAACGCGCATAGCAATCCAGGCTGCCATCGTGCAAGCGCAGCCGACAGGCCGAGCGCTGCAGCTTGCCACTGGAGGTTTTCGGCAGTGCGCCCGGGTTGAGCAACAAGACCACCGCTGGCGCTTGCTGGCAGGCATCGGCGATCACCTGACGCAAGGTCTTGATCAGGCTAGCCGGGGTAATGATCTTCTGCACGTTGCGGCTGATTTCGACGGCAATGCCGATGCCCTCTTCGCCCAGGTCATCGACCGCAAACACCGCCACCCTGCCTTTGCGCAACACCTCGACTTCTCGCTCCAGAGTCTTTTCCAGGTCCTGCGGGTAGAGGTTATGGCCGCGCACGATCAGCATGTCCTTGAGACGACCGGTGACAAACAGCTCCCCCTCACGCATGAAACCCAGGTCGCCGGTACGCAACCAGGTCTGCCCGCCCTGTTCGACAAACGTCTTCGCCGTCGCTTCAGGGTTGCGCCAGTAGCCTTTGGCGATGCTCGGGCCACAGGCCCAGATCTCGCCGACCTGATTGTCCGATAGGACGTTCAGCTGCTGCGGATCGACAATCTGCACAGCGTGCTCGGGCTGACTGCGCCCACAGCTCATCTGCACCGAGTCAACGCCTGGCTCGGCACTGTTGCGCGCCAGGGCTGCAGCATCGAGGGTCAAGGCTGCAATGCCCTGGCCGCGGTGACTGCCACTGACAAACAAGGTCGCTTCGGCCAGGCCATAGCTGGCGAAGAAACTCTGCGCGCTGAAACCGCAATCAACGAATTTCTCGGCAAAGGCCTGCAGGCTGTCCTGACGAATCGGCTCGGACCCGGAATAGGCCACACGCCAGCGGCTCAAGTCGAGGTTCGCCAAGGCGGCACTGCTGACCCGCTCGCTACACAGCCGATAGGCGAAGTCAGGGCCGCCACTGATGGTCCCGCCATGATCGCTGATCGCCTGCAACCAGCGCTGTGGCCGGGCCAGGAAATAGGCCGGGGCCATCAACACGCATGGCACGCCGCTGAAAATGGGTTGCAATAACCCACCGATCAGGCCCATGTCGTGGTACAGCGGCAACCAACTGACGATCACATCGTCGGGGTTGAGGTCGATACCGAAACCGTGGCGGATCAATACCTCGTTGGCCACCAGGTTGCCATGGCTGACCTGTACTCCCTTAGGCAACGCCGTGGATCCGGAGGTGTACTGCAAGAAGGCGATGTCATCAGCCTGCAATGCCGGTGCCTGCCAGGCATCCGCCAGTTCTGCGCCAAGCTGGTCAACCGCCAGCAACTGCGGTGCGGTGTCCTCGGCCAGCACGTCCAACGCCTGCAAGCTGTCGTGCAGGGCGCTGGTGGTCAGCAGCAGGCGCGGCTCGGCGTCGTCGATGATCGACAGCAGTCGCTCCTGATGATGACGGCGGGACGACTCAGGCGGATAGGCCGGCACGGCAATCACCCCGGCGTACAGGCAGCCAAAGAACGCCGCAACGTAATCCGGACCACTGGGGAAGAGCAAAACTGCCCGATCGGCAACATGTGTCCGCGCCTGCAGTGCTGCGGCAATGGCTCGTGCGCGCAAATCCAGGTCCTGGTAGGTCAGCACCGCCTCCTCTTGCGGATCGTCGGCCAAAAAGCGCAAGGCCACCCGCTGCGGGGTTTGCGCAGCGCGTTGTGCCAGTGCCTGGACCAGCGTAACCGGGAATTCGAAGGCGTCCGTCATGGGAGGTTCCTGCCAGAGTCTGTACGTGAAATCAGGGCTCGACAGTGGCACGTTGCGCGCTGTACGCGTGCACCTTGCGCCTGTCGAGCGCCGGGAGATGTACCCAGAGAAACGGACGGACAGGACAAATAATTAGGTGCTTCTCAGATTGCTGGGGCCGGTGCGCTTGCGATGGTATCGACTCGGTGTCAGTTGCTGCGCGGTGTCTGCATCGCTGGTAAGACCAGCTCCCACAAGAGCAGTGCAACTCCTCGCACTGCCCTGCTCTGCTCTTGATCTTCATACGCGCAAGTTCAGGCGCCGCGACTGCGACTTCAGAAGGCCGAGTGGAGGTACCTGTAGGGGCAGTGCGCAGCACCTTCGGCGTTAGCCGAAGACGCGAGACGTAGACTTGGCGAAGCAAGTCGTAGGCCGCGTGGCCCCGGAAGGTGCCGAAGCGAGGGGACCCGTAGCGCAGCGTAGGGCCGTATGCAGGAGCAAGCGGTTTTGCCTACTTTTTCCAAGAAAAAAGTAGGCCGCCGTAAAGGCGGAAGGGGCCGGCAGCGTCACCACATCAAACGGATAAGCCCTGCCCCCCCGCACACCACCCCCCAAAAAAACCTATTAACGCGCCATGTCCAGGACGATCAGGCCGAGCGTCAATTTGAAGCGGATCACACTTCATTGCTTATAGCGAAAAATTCAGAGATGGATTACTTTTCTCATTTGACAATAATTATCATTAAGAATAGTTTGTCGCACGTCGTAGGAAGCATCCCAAAACTCAGAAAGCTTCCCTTCCTCGTTAGAAACAAGGTGATTTCCATGGCGGAACAACTGTCCACAAGTAAGTGCGATTCACCGTTACTCCAGGCGTTTGTCGACAACCGCAACATTCTGGTCAAAATCGCCGCCCGTATTACTGGCTGCCGTTCCCGCGCTGAAGACGTGGTGCAGGACGCTTTCTTTCGACTGAACTCGGCACCGCAAATTACCTCATCGTTCAAGGCCCAGCTCAGCTACCTGTTCCAGATCGTGCGCAACCTGGCCATTGACCACTACCGCAAGCAGTCCATGGAACTGCGTTATTGCGGCAGTGAAGAGGAAGGTCTAAACGTGGTGGTTCAGGGCGCTTCACCGGAAGCTGCGCATATCAACTTCGCCACCCTGGAACACATTGCCGATGCGTTGAACGAACTGCCGCAGCGCACGCGTTACGCCTTCGAGATGTATCGCCTGCACGGTGTGCCACAAAAGGACATCGCCAAAGAACTGGGCGTCTCACCGACGCTGGTCAACTTCATGATCCGCGATGCCTTGGTGCACTGTCGGAAAGTCTCAAGCCAGAGGGCTTGAGAGGATCAAGCTTCAAGCGGCAAGCACAGACCTACTTGCAGCTTGTAGCTTGCAACTTACAGCTTGAGCCTCAGGCAAGCCTGCAACGCTCGAAGAAGCGCTCCCTCCCCAACACCATCAAGGCTGCCCGCTTGTGCGGGAAGTCGAATTCTTTCTCGCAATGAAAGCATTGATCGTGCATGTAGCCGATCATCTTGCTGTTATCAGCCCGCGGCTCGGCCACCACCCGCTGGGTGCGCGGATCATCGAGAAACAGGTAGTGCACCAGCGCAGACAGCCAGCTGGCCACCTTGTGCGGCCCACGGTGATGCTCTTCACCGACCAGCATATGAATGCCACGGTCATAGTCACCGACCGCATAGAACGGGGCGATACGGTCTTCCTTGGCCCAGTAGGCCTCGAAATAGGCAAAGGGCTGATCATCGAAACAACCGATAAGGGTCAGGCTGTGCGGGTCGGCTTGCAGTTTGCTCAAGTAGTCACGGTGCTGTTCAAGGCTGCCACCCTCTTGCCAGAAATTCACCACCCGCGGGTTGTTCTGCCAACGATTGAAGCGCTCCAGGTCTGTGTCGATCTCCAAGGTGCGCAAAGACACCCAAGCGCCCAGCCGCGCGTCGAAGCGCCGGTACACTTCACCACGGGGTTTCGGCGCACGACGTGGATGGCGCTTGCCTTCAGTGATCTGCATCTGTTGCGGATAGGCACCGGCAAAGGCCTGCCCCAGCCAAGGTTGCGCTAATTGCCAGAACGGTGTCCTTTCACAGCGATAGACACCCGCTTGAGGCTGAGCAATCAGCAAACCACTGAACAAGGCTTCCATCGGTGGCTCATTGACGTGCCAGGTCAGGCACTGGCAGCCAGGATCACGGGCAAACAACCAATAGCAGGCCGCCCACAAGGCCTGTTGCAAACAGTCCTGTGCCAGCTCTTGCAGATGGACTTGCAGCGTATCGCCACGCTCCAGTCGTACACGAATCAGCGGCTTGCCTTCGAGCACAAGGCTCAGTTGGCAATCACTTTCATCGGCCTCCAGACTACGCCAGCGGGGTAAGGATAACGTTTGCGATGCGGTATCAAACGGCATGGTCTTAGCTCACAAAGGAAAAGTGCTCACCTTTGTGAACGTCGCCGCCACAGCGAAATTTAGTCCACCTCAGGCGTGGTCACGCTGATCCGGTAAGGCTGAAAAATGCGTAGCAGTTCGCCGTTGTCGCGCAATTGCTGCAACAGGCTGGAAAACGCCAGCCCGCTGATCGGTGCGCCAGGGCGTAGCAAGGCGTAATGGTGATAGACCTGATCGACCCGCTGGGAGGTCAGCAACTGGTCAACACTCTGCGGGTTGCGCACCAGAAAGTCGCTCAGGTAGGAACGCGTGACCAGGGCGACATCGGCCCGACCGCGCTGGACCATCAGCAGATTGCTGTCGTGAGAGTAGGTCAGCGTCGCATTGTGATGCGTGGTGAGATAGTCGGGATCAGGATTGAAGCCGGCAAACGCGTAATGATAGCCGCTGTATAGGGCCAGACGTTTACCACGCAGATCAGCGAAATAGCGCTCATCCCGGTCGGGCTGAAGATGGGTGACGAACACCTCGGCATCTTCCAAGCCCATATCGACCGCCACATGCTCGATGCCCTGCCACCCCCACTGCGGATTCTCGAAAATCGCCATGTCGGTGCGTCCCTGGCGAAAATCACCGAATCGACGCGGGATCGAGGTAGGTACCAGGACAAAATGGTAGCGCTGCTGCGCGTTGTTGAGCGCCTCGACCAACTGCGGCAACAGCCCGGTCTCGGCACCCTTTTCTGGACGGACCGTATAAGGAGGGAAATGTGCCGCACCGACTTTGACCTCTACTGTCTCGACCGCTTGGGCCGGCGACGCCAGCCACAGGCTAGCGAACATGAACAGGAAAGGCACAGCCTGCGGCATGGACGTGGGAGTCAAAGCAACACACTCTTTGCGGGTCTTAACCGGAATCAGACTAAGCTAGGCGTTTTCCGGGCGCTGCACAACCATCGATTGTGGCAAATGGCAGTTACCGGCAAAACGCCAGGGGATACCCCAAGCGTGCAAGTTTGGCTACGCTCTAGCGAGTCTTGCAAGGGAGCCTACTATGGGGCATTGGCTGGTGATCGACCTGGAAGCAACCACCGATGATGGTGGTTGGCCAGTTACGGATATGGAAGTCATCGAAATCGGTGCGACGCTGGTCAATCGCCAGGGTCGGGAAGTCGATCATTTTCAGCGCTTCGTCAAACCACGGCGACGCCCGCAACTTACCTCTTTTTGCCGCGAATTGACCCATATCAGCCAGGCCAATGTTGACGCAGCCGCACCCTTCAACGAAGTCTGGGGCCAGTTCGAGCGCTGGATCGGGCATCACCGGGGGCACCTGCAAGCTTGGGTCAGCTGGGGCGACTACGATCGCCTGCAGTTGCTGCAAGAGTGGCAGTTGCATCAGCTGCACAGCCTGCTGGCCGATTTGCCGCATATCAACCTCAAGCAACGCTTCGCCAAAGCTCGCCAGCTCCAGCGCCCGCTGGGCCTTAACGGTGCCCTGCAACTGGCTGGCCTGCAGTTCTGCGGAGTACAGCATCGTGCCCTTGAAGATGCACGCAACACCGCACGCTTGCTGCCCCTGAGCCTACCGGCCCACGGCACCTGAAAGCGGATGACGGCGCCAGGCGCCTTGGGCATACTGGCCAATCTTTTCAGCCCCTTTTCAGGAGTCGCCCATGTTTAAGGTCAACGAGTACTTTGATGGCACGGTCAAGTCGATTGCGTTCGGCACCGCTGAAGGTCCGGCCACGGTCGGCGTGATGGCCCCCGGCGAGTACGAATTCGGCACTGCCCAGCGTGAAATCATGCACGTGGTGTCTGGCGCACTGACCGTCAAGCTACCGGATAGCGACAACTGGGAAACCTTTAGCGCTGGCAGCCAGTTCAATGTACCGGCCAACAGCAAGTTTCAACTGAAAGTGGCTGTGGACACCGCTTACCTGTGTGAATACCGCGGTTAAGCCTGCGTGCTGCACTGAACGAGTGGAGCGGATAAATCCGCTCCACTCCCCTATTAACGCAAAAACGCTGCAATCTTCTGCGCCGCCGTCGCCAGATGATCGGCATGACTGAACCCCGATGCCTTCAAGGGTTTAAGGTCATGATCCGCCGCCTCCAGCCAGCACAACTCAATCGCTGGCGATAACGTATATCCCTCCACTGTCTGCCGATTGCCCAGCGCATCCCGTTCACCCTGAATGATCAGCGTTGGCGTGTTCAATTCAGCCAGATGCGCCACCCGCGGTTTTTCCGGTTTGCCTGCGGCATAGAACGGATAGCCCAGACACACCAGCGCATCGGCGCCCAGTTCATCGGCCAGCAGACTGGCCATCCGCCCGCCCATTGACTTGCCGCCAACGGCCAACGACCCAGCGACCAATGGTCGCACCTGTTGGTACACCTCGCACCAGCATTCAAGCAGTTTGGCCTGCGGATTTGGAGGCCTTTTGCCACCATCGAGACGCCGCTGCGCCATATAAGGAAACTCGAAACGCAACACGCCCAGCCCTTGTGCTGCCAGCCTTTGCGCCATTTCCTCCATGAACCCGCTGTCCATTGGCGCACCCGCTCCGTGGGCCAGAATCAGACAGCCTAAATCCTCGCCATCCCCCTGATTTTGCGGGGCATTCCAGCGCCAGCCACGACGTTCGAGCAGCTGCGCCCATTGATCCCCGTCAATACCGGCCACTTGCCCATTACTCATGCTTACCTCGCTATTTAGCCTGCCTATAACCGTGGATGGGAACCCATACATGAACACAACCAGCAGTACCGCCTACAACTACAAGGTGGTCCGCCAATTCGCCATTATGACGGTGGTGTGGGGAATCGTCGGGATGGGGCTCGGCGTTTTTCTTGCCGCGCAACTCGTCTGGCCTTCGCTCAACTTCGACCTCCCCTGGACCAGCTTCGGGCGCCTGCGCCCGCTGCATACCAACGCGGTGATCTTCGCCTTTGGTGGTTGCGCGCTGTTCGCCGCCTCCTACTATTCGGTCCAGCGAACTTGCCAGACCACCCTGTTCTCACCACGCCTTGCCGCATTCACCTTCTGGGCCTGGCAATTGGTGATCGTGCTGGCCGCCGTCACCCTGCCGCTGGGTTATACCAGTTCCAAGGAGTACGCCGAGCTGGAATGGCCGATTGATATCCTGATCACCATCGTCTGGGTCGCCTACGCCGTGGTGTTCTTCGGCACCCTGATGAAGCGCACCACCAAGCACATCTACGTGGGCAACTGGTTCTTCGGTGCGTTCATCATCACCGTGGCGATCCTGCATATCGTCAACAACCTTGAAGTGCCGGTCAGCATGACCAAGTCCTACTCACTGTACAGTGGCGCCACTGACGCCATGGTCCAGTGGTGGTACGGCCACAACGCCGTGGGCTTCTTCCTGACGGCAGGCTTTCTCGGCATGATGTACTACTTCGTGCCCAAGCAAGCTGAACGTCCGGTGTACTCCTATCGCCTGTCGATCGTGCACTTCTGGGCGCTGATCACCCTCTACATCTGGGCAGGTCCACACCACCTGCACTACACCGCCCTGCCTGACTGGGCCCAATCGCTGGGCATGATCATGTCGCTGATTCTCCTGGCGCCAAGCTGGGGTGGCATGATCAACGGTATGATGACCCTCTCGGGTGCCTGGCATAAGCTGCGCAGCGACCCGATCCTGCGCTTCCTCGTGGTATCGCTGGCGTTCTACGGCATGTCGACCTTCGAAGGTCCGATGATGGCGATCAAGACCGTCAACGCCCTGTCGCACTACACCGACTGGACCATCGGCCACGTCCATGCTGGCGCTCTGGGCTGGGTAGCGATGATTTCTATCGGCGCCCTGTACCACATGATCCCGAAAGTCTTCGGTCGCGAGCAGATGCACAGCATCGGCCTGATCAACGCGCACTTCTGGCTGGCCACCATTGGCACCGTACTCTACATCGCCTCGATGTGGGTCAACGGTATCGCCCAAGGCCTGATGTGGCGCGCCGTCAACGCCGACGGCACTCTGACTTACTCCTTCGTCGAAACCCTGGTGGCCAGCCACCCTGGCTTCATCGTGCGCTTCGTTGGCGGGGCAATCTTCCTCACCGGCATGCTGCTGATGGCCTGGAACACCTGGCGCACCGTGCGTGCCCCGGTGACCGCGACCGCCCCTGCCGCTACGCAGTTGGCCTGAGGAGACCGAGATGAAACACGAAGTAATCGAGAAGAACGTCTTCCTGCTGGTGCTGTTGATGGTCTTTGCCGTCAGCATCGGCGGCCTGACCCAAATCGTCCCGCTGTTCTTCCAGGACGTCACCAACAAGCCGGTCGAGGGCATGAAGCCGTACACCGCGCTGCAACTCGAAGGCCGTGACATTTACATCCGCGAAGGCTGCGTGCAGTGCCACTCGCAAATGATCCGTCCGTTCCGTGCCGAAACCGAGCGCTACGGTCATTACTCGGTAGCCGGTGAAAGCGTCTGGGACCATCCGTTCCTGTGGGGCTCCAAGCGTACCGGTCCAGACCTGGCCCGCGTAGGCGGCCGTTACTCCGATGACTGGCACCGTGCCCACCTGTACAACCCGCGCAACGTTGTGCCCGAGTCGAAGATGCCGGCCTACCCATGGCTGGTGGCCAGCCCGGTCGACAGCAGCCACACCGAGACCAAGCTGCGCACCATGCGCACTCTCGGTGTGCCTTACACCGATGCGGATATCAGCGGTGCAGTGGAATCGATCAAGGGCAAGACCGAAATGGATGCCTTGGTTGCCTACCTGCAGGTGCTCGGCACCGCGATCAAGAACAAGAGGTAAGGGCCATGGACTTCACACTGGATATCGGCCAGCTGCGCGGCCTGGGCACCCTGTTGGTGGCCATCGCCTTCATCGGCCTGTCGCTGTGGGTATTCAATGGTCGGCGTGACCGCGAGTTTGCCGAAGCAAGCCTGTTGCCGTTCGCCGATGACCGCCTGACACCTGCCGCCAACGAACCCGCACCGAGGAGTAACGGGCAATGACCACCTTCTGGAGTACGTACATCTGCGTACTGACCATCGGCAGCCTGATCGGCTTGACCTGGCTGCTGCTGGCCACGCGCAAGGGCGAAAAGCCGGGGACCAGCGACCAGACCATGGGCCACAGCTTCGACGGCATCGAGGAGTACGACAACCCGCTGCCCAAGTGGTGGTTCTGGTTGTTCGTCGGCACCTTGGCGTTCGGCGTTGGCTACCTGATCCTCTACCCCGGCCTGGGTAACTGGAAAGGCATCCTGCCCGGCTATGAGAACGGCTGGACCCAGGTCAACGAATGGCAGAAAGAAATGGACAAGGCAGACGCCAAGTTCGGCCCGATCTTCGCCAAGTTCGCTGCCATGCCGGTAGAGGAAGTGGCCAAGGATCCGCAAGCGCTGAAAATGGGTGGCCGCCTGTTCGCCTCCAACTGCTCGGTGTGCCACGGCTCGGACGCCAAGGGAGCCTACGGTTTCCCTAACCTCACCGACAAGGACTGGCGCTGGGGCGGCGAGCCGGAGACCATCAAGCAGTCGATCATGAGCGGCCGCCACGGTGTCATGCCGGCCTGGGCCGAAGTGATTGGCGAGCAAGGTGTCGCTGACGTGGCCGCGTTCGTTCTGACCAACCTCGATGGTCGTCAGTTGCCAGAGGGCACCAAGGCGGATGTCAGCAACGGCGAGAAGCTTTTCGCCACCACCTGCGTAGCGTGCCATGGCCCACAGGGCAAAGGTATGCCAGCGATGGGCGCCCCGGACCTGACTCACCCGCAAGCGTTCATCTACGGTTCGAGCTTTGCCCAGCTGCAACAGACCATTCGCTATGGTCGCCAAGGCCAGATGCCGGCACAGGAAGCCATCCAGGGCAACGACAAGGTTCACTTGTTGGCCGCGTATGTCTACAGCCTGTCCCAAGATGAACCGACTCAGGGCGAAAGCGTCACTGCCAAGTAAAATCATCGCGTAACTGAGCCTTGACTGAAACCGCCGCATCCTTCCGGATGCGGCGGTTCCGCCCTTCCCTTGCGACCAAGTGTCGCACCTCCCCCGCCACCCCGCCTTGCACCCGCCTTGATCGCAACTAAGCTTGTTGCCACAGCGACCGCAACCAAAGGCCCGTACGTTCCTTTGCGCAGTCGCTACAGTTGAAGAATGCGTGCAAAGGCAGATGGGATCGGCTCGACCTCTTCTTACCGGTTATTGAACAACGGAAAAGGGTCACTACAAGCTTGACCGATTGGACAAGAAAAGATGAATAACGGTACACATATCAAGCAGATAATTGTGTACACTTCGTCCGCCAACAAGACCCGGAACAGCGGTAGAACGGGCTTTGGCAAAGGTCGGCGCGGGAGCCATCGCGTTGCAATAACCACACGGTTTATACATACTTGCGCCGATTTTTTAACCTACAAAAACACCCAAACCGTGGAACCTTAGAATGAGCACAGCAATCAGTCCGACTGCTTATAACTATAAGGTCGTCCGCCAGTTCGCCATCATGACGGTGGTCTGGGGGATCCTTGGCATGGGGCTTGGAGTCTTCATCGCCTCGCAACTGGTATGGCCCCAGCTGAACCTGGACCTGCCATGGACGAGTTTTGGACGCCTGCGCCCACTGCACACCAACCTGGTGATTTTCGCCTTCGGTGGCTGTGCACTGTTTGCCACCTCTTATTATGTCGTGCAGCGTACCTGCCAGACGCGACTGATTTCCGACAGCCTCGCAGCCTTCACCTTCTGGGGTTGGCAAGCGGTGATCGTCGGTGCGCTCATTACCCTGCCGCTGGGTTACACCACGACCAAGGAATACGCTGAGTTGGAATGGCCGATTGCCATTTTGCTGGCCATTGTCTGGGTCACCTACGGTGTGGTGTTCTTCGGCACCATCGTCAAGCGTAAAACCAAGCACATCTATGTCGGTAACTGGTTCTACGGTGCCTTCATCGTGGTCACCGCGATGCTGCACATCGTCAACCACGCGTCCCTGCCTGTCAGCCTGTTCAAGTCCTACTCGGCCTACTCCGGTGCTACCGACGCGATGATCCAGTGGTGGTATGGCCACAACGCCGTAGGTTTCTTCCTGACCACCGGCTTCCTCGGCATGATGTACTACTTCGTACCGAAACAGGCCGAGCGTCCAATCTACTCCTATCGCCTGTCGATCGTGCACTTCTGGGCGCTGATCACCCTCTACATCTGGGCAGGCCCTCACCACCTGCACTACACCGCCCTGCCGGACTGGGCACAGTCGCTGGGCATGGCCATGTCGATCATTCTCCTGGCGCCAAGCTGGGGCGGCATGATCAACGGCATGATGACCCTCTCGGGCGCCTGGCATAAGCTGCGCACCGACCCGATCCTGCGTTTCCTCGTGGTATCGCTGGCGTTCTACGGCATGTCGACCTTCGAAGGTCCGATGATGGCGATCAAGACCGTTAACTCGCTGTCGCACTACACCGACTGGACCGTTGGCCACGTACACGCCGGCGCGTTGGGCTGGGTAGCAATGATTTCGATCGGCGCCCTGTACCACATGATCCCGAAAGTCTATGGCCGCGAGCAGATGCACAGCATCGGCCTGATCAACGCGCACTTCTGGCTGGCGACCATCGGTACCGTACTGTACATCTCCTCGATGTGGGTCAACGGCATCACCCAGGGCCTGATGTGGCGTGCAATCAACGATGACGGCACCCTCACCTACTCCTTCGTCGAAGCCCTGCAGGCCAGCCATCCAGGCTTCATCGTCCGTGCCCTGGGCGGTGCGTTCTTCGCCTCTGGCATGCTGCTGATGGCCTACAACGTCTACCGTACCGTGCGCGCCTCGAAGCCGGCCGAAGCTGAAGCCGCCGCTCAGATCGCTGTAGTTGGAGCTCACTGATGAAGCATGAAGTACTAGAGAAGAATATTGGCCTGCTGGCCTTCTTCATGGTCATCGCCGTGAGCATCGGCGGCCTGACCCAGATCGTCCCGCTGTTCTTCCAGGACGTCACCAACAAGCCGGTCGAAGGCATGAAGCCACGTACCGCGCTGGAGCTCGAAGGCCGTGACATCTACATTCGCGAAGGCTGTGTGCAGTGCCACTCGCAGATGATTCGTCCGTTCCGTGCCGAAACCGAGCGCTACGGCCATTACTCGGTAGCCGGTGAAAGCGTCTGGGACCACCCGTTCCTGTGGGGCTCCAAGCGTACCGGTCCGGACCTGGCCCGTGTCGGCGGCCGCTACTCCGATGACTGGCACCGCGCCCACCTGTACAACCCGCGCAACGTTGTGCCCGAGTCGAAGATGCCGGCCTACCCATGGCTCGTCGAGAACCACCTCGACGGCAAGGACACGGCCAAGAAGATGGACGTCCTGCGTACCCTCGGCACGCCGTACACCGATGCAGACATCGCCGGTGCCCGCGACGCGGTCAAGGGCAAGACTGAAATGGACGCCTTGGTTGCCTACCTGCAAGGCCTGGGCACCATCATCAAAAGCAAACGGTGACATTGATGGATATCGGGATGATTCGTGGCCTGGGCACCGTCGTCGTGATGGTGGCCTTTATCGGCCTGGCGTTGTGGGTATTCAGTTCTCGGCGCAAGTCTGAGTTCGACGAAGCGACCATGCTGCCCTTCGCGGATGATCCCGAAGCCAGCAAGCACGTCGAGCAAGCGCAAGCGAAAGCGTCTAGGAGTAACAACGAATGACTACCTTCTGGAGTCTGTACGTCACCGTTTTGAGTCTGGGTACCATCTTCGCCCTGACCTGGCTGCTGCTGTCTACCCGTAAGGGGCAGCGCAGCGAAACCACCGAAGAAACCGTGGGCCATGCCTACGACGGCATCGAGGAGTATGACAACCCGCTGCCAAAGTGGTGGTTCATGCTGTTCGTTGGCACCATCATTTTCGCGCTGGGTTACCTGGTGCTGTACCCGGGCCTGGGCAACTGGAAAGGCATCCTGCCGGGCTACCAGTACGTCGACAATGAGAAAAAGACCGAGTTCGCCAACGGTCAGCCGGGCTGGACCGGTGTGCACGAGTGGGAAAAGGAAATGGCACGTGCCGACGCCAAGTTTGGGCCGATCTTCGCCAAATTTGCGGCAATGCCTATTGAAGAAGTGGCCAAAGATCCGCAAGCCCTGAAGATGGGTGGCCGCCTGTTCGCCTCCAACTGCTCGGTGTGCCACGGCTCCGACGCCAAAGGGGCTTACGGCTTCCCTAACCTGACCGACAACGACTGGCGCTGGGGCGGTGACCCGGCAACCATCAAGGCAACCATCATGGGCGGTCGTCATGGCGTGATGCCTGCCTGGTCGGAAGTCATCGGCGAGCAAGGCGTGGCTGACGTTGCCGCGTACGTCCTGACCAACCTCGATGGACGCAAACTGCCAGAAGGTGCAAAAGCGGATCCGGCCAATGGCCAGAAAATCTTTGCTGCCAACTGCGTGGCTTGCCACGGTCCGGAAGGCAAAGGCACCCCTGCCATGGGCGCGCCGAACCTGACCCACCCACAGGCGTTCATCTACGGCTCGAGCTTCGCGCAACTGCAGCAGACCATCCGTTACGGCCGTCAGGGCCAGATGCCTGCACAGGAATCGATTCAGGGCAACGACAAGGTCCATCTGCTGGCGGCCTACGTCTACAGCCTGTCGCATCAGCCGGAGAAAACGGCCGACCCGGAGTAATCCATCGGTTTCAAGAGAGCCCCGTCAGCGCAAACTGTCGGGGCTTTTTTGTGGCGCTTCACGGATTGTCGGAAAATAGTCGGCCGCCATAGCTACTTGCTGTAGCCGCTGCCGAGGCACGAGGCTGCGATCGACTGCAGGGCTGTCGCAACTCGGTCACCTCGCTGGGTCTGACAATCGCACGGCCTGGTTTTGCGGCCGTTTCACACCCGATCGCTGCCTCACGGCAGCGGCTACAAGGGACCCGTTCATACAGTTGGGATCGCCAGCATCTTCCCTCGATAATCCGAGAAGATCCTTTTTGACTGCTCCGGCATGACCTGAATCAATTGACACAGGCCAATACACTATTGCCTCGGATTACCCAACGCGGCCAAAAGTCGCACCTATCCCCCCTACCCGCAGGACAGGCGTATCATGCGCCCTAGAGCAGCATAAACTTCTGACTGCGGTCGGCACGTACTGATCGCGGCATAATTCCACTGCCGTGGGACTCAATGATGAGCAAGCAGATTCCAGTACATGACGTCACCCCGCCTGCCAATAAAGACAAGGACAGCATCGATCTCTACGCCTCCCGGGAAAAAATCTACACCCGGGCCTTCACCGGCCTGTTCCGCAATTTACGCATGGCCGGCGGCGCCACGCTGTTCCTGCTGTACTTCGGCACCGTCTGGCTGAACTGGGGCGAGCATCAAGCCGTCTGGTGGAACCTGCCAGAGCGCAAGTTCTACATCTTTGGTGCAACCATCTGGCCGCAGGATTTCATCCTGCTGTCTGGCCTATTGATCGTTGCCGCCTTCGGCCTGTTTTTCATCACCGTATTCGCCGGCCGGGTCTGGTGCGGCTACACCTGTCCGCAAAGTGTCTGGACCTGGATATTCATGTGGTGCGAGAAGGTCACTGAAGGTGACCGCAATCAGCGCATGAAACTCGACAAAGCGCCCATGAGCGGCAACAAATTTCTGCGCAAGCTGGCCAAACACAGCCTGTGGCTATTGATCGGCTTTGTCACCGGCATGACCTTCGTCGGCTACTTCTCGCCGATCCGCGAGCTGGTGGTGGAGTTCTTCACTGGCCAAGCCGATGGCTGGGCGTATTTCTGGGTCGGCTTCTTCACCCTCGCCACCTACGGCAACGCCGGCTGGCTGCGTGAGCAAGTGTGCGTGTACATGTGCCCGTATGCCCGCTTCCAGAGTGTCATGTTCGACAAAGACACCCTGATCGTTTCCTACGACCCACGTCGCGGCGAAACCCGTGGCCCACGCAAGAAAGACCTCGATTACAAGGCCAAAGGCCTGGGTGACTGCATCGACTGCACCATGTGCGTCCAGGTTTGCCCGACCGGCATCGACATCCGTGACGGCCTGCAGATCGAATGCATCGGCTGCGCCGCCTGCATCGACGCCTGTGACACCATCATGGATAAGATGAACTACCCCAAAGGCCTGATCAGCTATACCACCGAGCACAACCTCTCGGGGCAAAAGACCCACATGCTGCGCCCGCGCCTGATTGGCTATGCGGTCGTCTTGCTGACCATGATCGCCCTGCTCGCCAGCGCTTTCGTGATGCGTTCGCTGGTGGGCTTCGATGTCAGCAAGGACCGTGTCCTGTACCGTGAAAACGCCCAAGGCCGGATCGAGAACGTGTACAGCCTGAAAGTCATGAACAAAGACCAGCGCGACCACGTCTACGTGCTCGAAGCCGCCGGCCTGCCTGACCTGCAGCTGGCTGGCGCACGGGAAATCCGCGTCGCTGCCGGCGATATCGTCAGCCTGCCGGTACAACTGTCGATGGCCCCGGAAAAGCTGCCATCAAGCACCAACGAAGTCACCTTCATCCTCAAGGACGCTGACGACAGCGCCACCCAGGTTGAAGCCAAGAGCCGATTCATCGGCCCACAAATTCGATAAGAGACTGAGACTGCGCCTATGCCTCCTGCAACAGCTGCCAGCCCCTGGTACAAGCACCTCTGGCCATGGATCATCATCGGGGTACTGGCCACCTCGGTGACCCTGAGCCTGACCATGGTGACCATTGCGGTGAACAATCCGGACAACCTGGTCAACGATAACTACTACGAGGCCGGCAAAGGCATCAACCGCTCACTGGACCGCGAACTGCTGGCCCAAACGCTCAACCTCAAGGCCAGTGTGCACCTGGATGAGTTGACCGGCGAAGTCGACCTGCGCCTGAGCGGTAACAGCCAGCCTAAGACCCTCGAGCTGAACCTGATCTCGCCAACGCAACCGGAGAAGGACCGCAAGATCGTCCTGACCCAGAGCGAAAGCGAAGCCGGGCGCTACATTGGCCAGCTCAGCGACAAGGTCGAAGGGCGTCGTTTTGTCGAAGTGCTGGGCAGCCAGGACGCGCATGTCTGGCGGTTGTTCGAGGAAGAAAAAGTCGAGCACGGTGCTACCCTGCAGCTCGGTGACGAAGCACTGCAAGGGGCTGAACACCTCGAAAAATGAATCGCCTTCATCGCCGGCAAGGCCCGCTCCCTCAGGAATGCTGCGAAGGCATTTCTGTGCGGGCGGGCCTTGCCGGCGATGAATTCACCTGCGAATAACGATAGAACACCATGACCAGCCCCACGCCTTGCTACCACTGCGCCCTGCCCGTTCCCGCCGGCAGCCACTTTACCGCCGTGGTACTCGGCCAGGACAGGCTGTTCTGCTGCCCCGGCTGCCAAGCCGTGGCCGAAGCCATCGTCGCCGGCAACCTGGAAAGCTATTACCAACATCGCAGCGAAGCCAGCGCCAACCCCGATGCCCTGCCCCAGCAGTTGGTTGATGAGCTAGCCCTGTATGACCGTGCCGATGTGCAAAAACCTTTCGTCCGTCACACGGGCGAGCTGGCCGAAACCACCCTGTTGATTGAAGGCATCAGCTGCGCTGCCTGCGGCTGGCTGATCGAAAGGCACCTGCGCAACCTTCCCGGTGTGGCTGAAGCGCGGCTGAACCTGTCCAACCATCGCTTACAAGTCAACTGGGCCGACAGCCAGTTACCGCTGTCCAAGTTACTGGCCGAATTGCGCCATATCGGCTATGCCGCGCACCCCTACCAGGCCGACCGCGCGGCTGAACAACTGGCCAATGAAAACCGTACCGCCCTACGTCAGCTGGGTGTCGCTGGTCTGCTGTGGTTCCAAGCAATGATGGCAACCATGGCCACCTGGCCGGAGTTCAATATCGATCTGAGCCCAGAGCTACATACCATTCTGCGCTGGGTCGCGCTGTTTCTGACCACACCCATCGTCTTCTACAGTTGTGCGCCGTTTTTCCGCGGCGCCGCCCGTGACTTGCGCACACGCCACCTGACCATGGACGTCTCGGTGTCTCTGGCTATTGGCCTTGCCTACATTGCCGGTATCTGGACAGCGATCACAGGCAGCGGCGAGCTGTACTTCGATGCTGTCGGCATGTTCGCCCTGTTCCTGCTGGCCGGGCGTTACCTGGAGCGCCGCGCCCGCGAACGCACTGCCGCCGCCACCGCGCAGCTGGTTAACCTGTTGCCAGCCTCTTGCCTGCGTCTGGGGGCTGCCGGCCAGAGCGAGCGGATCCTGCTGAGCGAACTGAAACTGGGTGACTGCGTACTGATTCAACCCGGCCATGTGGTCCCTGCCGATGGACGCATCGTCAGTGGCCAATCGAGTGTCGACGAATCGCTACTGACCGGTGAATACCTGCCGCAGGCCCGGCGCGCGGGCGATGCGGTGACCGCTGGAACCCTGAACGTGGAAAGCGCACTGACCGTTGAAGTCCAGGCCTTGGGGCAAGACACGCGCCTGTCCGCCATTGTCCGTCTGCTGGAACGGGCACAATCGGAAAAGCCACGCCTGGCGGAAATTGCCGACCGTGCCTCGCAATGGTTCCTGCTGCTCTCACTGATCGCCGCTGCCGCCATCGGCCTGCTCTGGTGGCAACTGGACCCGTCCCGGGCGTTCTGGATCGTCTTGGCCATGCTGGTTGCCACGTGCCCATGCGCGCTGTCGCTGGCGACCCCAACGGCATTGACCGCCGCCACCGGCACCTTGCACAAGCTCGGTTTACTGTTGACCCGCGGCCATGTCCTTGAGGGCCTGAACCAGATCGACACGGTGATCTTCGACAAGACCGGTACGCTCACCGAAGGCCGCCTGACCTTGCGCAGCATTCGCCCGCTGGCCGACGCTGACGCCGACCAGTGTCTGATGCTCGCCGCAGCCCTGGAAAATCGCTCTGAACATCCGATTGCTCGCGCCTTTGGCCGCGCCAGCGTCCCCGCCGATGAGGTACAGGCCGAGCCGGGCCTGGGCCTGGAAGGTGTGGTGCAAGGGCGACGCCTGCGCATTGGCGAACCGGGTTACGTCTGCGCCCTGAGCGGCGCCGCGACGCCAGCAATGCCTGCCGAGGCCGGACAATGGCTGCTGCTGGGCGACGCCCGCGGTGCCCTGGCCTGGCTGGTACTCGATGATCGCCTGCGCAGCGACGCTGCCGATCTGCTCGACGCCTGCCGCGCGCGCGGCTGGCAGACCCTGCTGCTGTCTGGCGACAGTTCGCCAATGGTGCAGAGTGTGGCCGCCGAGCTGCGGATCGACCAGGCCATCGGCGGCCTACGCCCGGACGACAAGCTGGAAAAACTCAAAGCCCTGCAACAGCAAGGACACAAAGTGCTGATGCTAGGCGATGGGGTCAACGATGTACCGGTGCTTGCCGCCGCCGACATCAGTATCGCCATGGGCTCAGCCACCGACCTGGCCAAGACCAGTGCCGATGCCGTGCTGCTGTCCAATCGCCTCGACGCCCTGGTTCAGGCGTTCAGCCTGGCCCGACGTACACGCCGGATCATTATCGAGAACCTGCTGTGGGCAGCGCTGTATAATGGCCTGATGTTGCCGTTTGCCGCCCTTGGCTGGATCACCCCGATCTGGGCAGCGATTGGCATGTCGGTCAGTTCGCTGATCGTGGTGCTTAATGCCCTGCGCCTGACCCGCCTCAGCACAGTGGCCGGCACCGGTGCCGAACCCCGCACCTCACACCCCGCCACGGTCTGATCAGGAGTCACCATGCCCGCGCTTTACATCATGATCCCGGCTGCACTTCTGATCGTCGCCATCGCGGTCTACATCTTCTTCTGGGCGGTGGACAGCGGTCAGTACGACGACCTCGACGGCCCGGCCCACAGCATTCTGTTTGACGATCAGGACCCACAGCACACCGCCGCCATGGACGAAGCCGACGGCAAGAAACCTGACGACGGTGCACCGCCCCGTGCTTGAACTGCTCCCCCTGCTCAGCTCGGCACTGATCCTTGGCCTGCTGGGCGGCGGTCACTGCCTGGGCATGTGCGGCGGCCTGATGGGCGCTTTGACCCTGGCCATTCCCAAAGAACAGCGCAGCCAGCGTTTTCGCCTGCTGCTGGCTTACAACCTTGGCCGCATTCTTAGCTATGCCGTCGCCGGCCTGCTGCTGGGACTGGCGGGCTGGGCACTGGCCAACAGCCCGATTGCCGTGGCTATGCGCGTGGTCGCCGCGCTACTGTTGATCAGTATGGGCTTATACCTGGCCGGCTGGTGGAGTGGCCTGACCCGCATCGAGCGCCTCGGGCGCGGACTGTGGCGACATATCCAGCCGATGGCCAACCGCCTGCTACCGGTCTCCAGCCTGCCGCGCGCGCTGCTGCTGGGCACCTTGTGGGGCTGGCTGCCGTGTGGTTTGGTGTACAGCACCCTGCTTTGGGCTGCAAGCCAGGGTAATGCGATCGACAGTGCGCTGCTGATGCTGGCCTTCGGACTCGGCACCTGGCCTGTCCTACTGGCTACCGGGCTTGCCGCCGAACGCACCAATGCCTTGCTGCGTAAACGTGGTGTGCGCATTGCCGGCGGCTTGCTGGTAATCCTGTTTGGCCTATGGACCCTGCCTGGGCCACACCAGCACTGGCTGATGGGCCACTAAAGCGCTGTTGATACAAATCAAGATGGGCAACGCCCCACCCCCCTAGAATTCGCACATTGCTGCTTATTCTGGGGACTGCCCACATGCTCGACGCACTCCGTTGGGACTCCGACCTGATCCGTCGCTACGACCTGTCAGGCCCACGCTACACCTCCTACCCAACCGCGGTGCAACTGCACAGCGAAGTGGGCTCCTTCGATCTGCTGCACGCCCTGCGCGACAGCCGCCGTGCCGTGCGCCCGCTGTCGCTCTACGTGCATGTGCCGTTCTGCGCCAACATCTGCTATTACTGCGCCTGCAACAAGGTCATCACCAAAGACCGCGCCCGCGCCCAGCCCTACCTGCAACGCCTGGAGCAAGAAATCCAGCTGATCGCCTGTCACCTGGACCCCAAGCAGAGCGTCGAACAACTGCACTTTGGTGGCGGCACTCCGACGTTTCTCAGCCACGTCGAACTGCGCCAACTGATGGCGCACTTGCGCCAGCATTTCAACCTGCTGGACGATGATTCCGGCGATTACGGTATCGAGATCGACCCGCGCGAGGCCGACTGGCCGACCATGGGCCTACTCCGCGAGCTGGGGTTCAACCGCGTCAGCCTTGGCGTTCAGGACCTTGATCCGGCGGTGCAACGGGCGATCAACCGCCTGCAAACCCTGGAGCAGACCCGGGCGATCATCGATGCCGCACGTACGCTACAGTTTCGCTCGATCAACCTCGACCTGATCTACGGCCTGCCCAAGCAGACCCCGGAAGGTTTCGCCCGCACCGTGGAAGAAGTGATCAAGCTGCAACCGGACCGCTTGTCGGTGTTCAATTATGCCCACCTGCCAGAGCGCTTCATGCCGCAGCGGCGTATCGACAGCAACGACCTACCCGCCCCCGCCACCAAGCTTGAGATGCTGGAAAGAACCATCGAACAACTGACCGCCGCAGGCTACCGCTATATCGGCATGGACCATTTCGCCCTGCCCGATGATGAGCTGGCCATCGCCCAGGAAGAATCGACCCTGCAGCGCAATTTCCAGGGCTACACCACCCACGGTCATTGCGACCTGATTGGCCTCGGGGTTTCAGCCATCAGCCAGATCGGTGACCTCTATTGCCAGAACACCAGTGACCTGAACAACTACCAGGACACCCTCTCCAGCGCCCAGCTTGCCACCAGTCGCGGCCTGATCTGCAGCGCAGACGACCGTCTGCGGCGCGCGGTGATCCAGCAACTGATTTGTCATTTCGAACTGAATTTCGACACCATTGAACAGCAGTTCACCATCGATTTTCGCGGCTACTTCAAGGACCAGTGGCCAGCGCTGCAAGCAATGCACAACGATGGCCTGATCAACCTCAGCAATCAGGGCATCCAGATACTGCCCGCTGGGCGTCTGCTGGTACGCTCGGTCTGTATGGTCTTCGACGCCTACCTCGGACAACACAATCAACAACGATTCTCTCGGGTCATCTGACCCCTCCGCCACGGACGCTGTTTACAGTCATACTTGTAAAGCACACTATGTTTATTGGAGGTCGGACGATACGCCGCACCTCAACCAGCGCACCCTACCCGGGTGCGGACTGGCCGAAACTCCACGCCCTGAGTTATCCTTACGGCTTATGTGTGCTTTACACCAAGGAATGAAGAAATGTCCGAGCCAGTCAAACTGCGCCCTCACAACCAGGCCCATTGCAAGGATTGCAGCCTGGCGCCTCTGTGTCTGCCATTGTCATTGAACATGGAAGACATGGATGCACTGGATGAAATCGTCAAACGCGGGCGACCGCTGAAGAAAGGCGAATTTCTTTTCCGTCAGGGTGACAGCTTCGCTTCGGTCTATGCCGTGCGCTCCGGCGCGCTGAAAACCTTCAGCCTGAGTGATGGTGGTGAAGAACAGATCACCGGCTTCCACCTGCCTAGCGAACTGGTCGGCCTGTCTGGCATGGACACCGAAGCCTACCCAGTATCGGCCCAGGCCCAGGAAACCACTTCGGTCTGTGAAATCCCCTTTGAACGCCTCGACGAACTGTCCGTGCAACTGCCACAACTGCGCCGCCAGTTGATGCGGGTGATGAGCCGGGAGATTCGCGATGACCAGCAAATGATGCTGCTGTTGTCGAAGAAAACCGCCGACGAGCGTATCGCCACCTTCCTGGTCAACCTCTCGGCACGCTTCCGTGCCCGTGGTTATTCGGCCAATCAATTCCGCTTGAGTATGTCGCGCAACGAAATCGGCAATTACCTCGGGCTGGCGGTGGAAACTGTTTCACGGGTTTTCACCCGCTTCCAGCAAAACGGCCTGATCGCCGCCGAAGGCAAGGAAATCCATATCCTCGACCCGATCCAGCTGTGCGCACTGGCCGGTGGCGCGCTGGACAGCTGAGACCACGGGATAAGGGTATACTGGCGGGCATTCGTTTTTCAGGATACCCGCCTCATGCACAGCGATACCTTCGACCTCAAAGCCCTGATCCGCCCGGTACCGGATTTCCCCAAAGCCGGCGTGATCTTTCGCGACATCACCCCGCTGTTCCAGTCCCCGCGGGGCCTGCGTCATGTGGCTGACGCCTTCATCGAGCGCTATGTCGAGGCTGAATTCAGCCATATCGGTGCCATGGATGCCCGTGGCTTCCTGATCGGTTCGATCATTGCCCACCAATTGAACAAGCCGCTGATCCTGTTCCGCAAGCAGGGCAAACTGCCCGCTGACGTGCTCGCCGAAGGCTACCAGACCGAATACGGTGAAGCCTTCCTGGAAGTGCACGCCGACAGTCTGTGCGAAGGTGATTCGGTGCTGATTTTCGATGACCTTATCGCTACCGGTGGCACCCTCCTGGCCGCCACCAGCCTGGTGCGCCGCATGGGTGCACACGTGTTCGAGGCAGCGGCAATCATCGACCTGCCGGAGCTCAGTGGCTCACAACGATTGAATGCCGCTGGCGTGCCGACTTTTTGCCTGACCGAGTTTTCCCTGAGCGAGCGCTAAGGCAGCGACTTGCTGTAGCCACTGCCGACGCACGAGGCTGCGATCGACTGCAGAGCAGTCGCAACTCGGTTAGCCCACTCGGCCAGGCAAATCGCGGCGGTCAGGCTTTGCGGCCGTTTCACGCCCGATCGCAGCCTCACGGCAGCGGCTACAAGGAGCACTGTTGCTTACAACGAGATTGGTTTACGCCCGGCAAAGGAATGCGCCAGCGTCCCGCCGTCGACCAGCTCCAACTCTCCGCCCAATGGCACACCATGAGCGATGCGCGAAGCAACCAGGCCCTTGTCGGCCAGCAGCTGCGCAATGTAATGGGCCGTCGCTTCGCCTTCCACCGTCGGGTTGGTGGCCAGGATTACTTCAGCAAAGGTGCCCTGTTCTTCAATACGCGCCATCAATTGCGGAATGCCGATAGCGTCTGGCCCCAGACCGTCGAGTGGCGACAGGTGCCCCTTGAGCACGAAGTAGCGGCCACGGTAGCCCGTCTGCTCCACCGCATAGACATCCATCGGCCCTTCAACCACGCACAGCAGCGCGTCGTCACGGCGCGTGTCGGCGCACTGCGGGCACAATTCCTGCTCAGTCAATGTTCGGCACTGACGGCAATGGCCGACCCCTTCCATGGCCTGGCTCAAGGCCTGGGCCAGACGCACGCCACCGCTGCGGTCGCGCTCAAGCAACTGCAGCGCCATGCGCTGAGCGGTTTTCTGGCCGACACCGGGCAAGGTACGCAAGGCATCGATCAGTTGGCGAATCAGGGGACTGAAGCTCATGGGGATTAACCTGGATATTCAATAAGCACGGGAAAAACGACGATGGGAGCAACAGCCCTGCAGCCGCGCTCCCACCGAAGGTAATACAGAAGCTGCCTTAGAACGGCATTTTGAAGCCTGGTGGCAGCTGCATGCCAGCGGTCATGCCGCCCATTTTTTCCTGGCTGTTCTGCTCGACCTTGCGCACGGCGTCGTTGACGGCGGCAGCGATCAGGTCTTCCAGTACTTCTTTGTCTTCCTGCATCAGGCTGTCGTCCAGGCTGATGCGCTTAACGTCGTGACGACCGGTCATCACCACGCTCACCAGGCCTGCGCCCGATTGACCGGTGACTTCGGCGTTGGCCAGCTCTTCTTGCATCTTGGCCATTTTTTCTTGCATCTGCTGGGCCTGCTTCATCAGGCCGGCCATGCCACCTTTCATCATGGGGATCACCTCAAATTTAGTCTTACGGGATGCGGCGCGGGTCGGGCCCGGGCCGCTTGTGTCATTCGGTCAGTCGCCCTGAGCTAACGGAGCGTCTACAGGCTCAATGGTATCGTGTCGCACCATTGCACCAAACTGCTTGATCATTTGCTGGATGAGCGGGTCCGCTTCAATCGACGCCTCTGCCTCGCCCTGACGCTCGGCACGCTTGCGCGATGCTGCCTGGGCCGGTGTTTCCTGCTCCGGGCGAATCAGTTCGATGGACAGCTTCAGGGTACGCCCGAAATGCTGGTTCAAGGCATCATTCAGGCGTCGCTGTTGAGTGGCATTGAACAGTGCGCTATGGGCGGGATCCAGGTGCAGCAGCCAATCATCACCTTCGGCAGCAATCAACGTACAGTTGGCGGCGATACTGCCGGTCATTCCGGAGATCGGCAACTGCGGGAATAATTCCAGCCATTGCAACGCCAGACCAGTCGCTGGCATCGCCGCAGGCATCGGTTCGGGCGCAACGGCCGCAACCTCCTCGTGCACATGCTCGATCGCCAGTTCATCCAGGTAACTGTAGCTGGCCGGATCCATCTCCGGCTCGTAGTAGTCTTCGTCCAGCGGCGGCTCGTCGTCGCGCTCCATCCCAGCCGGGCTGTAGCCCACGTTGTCATCGTGGGGCGGCTCGTCCTGGCGAACAGCCTCCCCAGCTTGCACGGAGGGGGCCGGAGGCAACTCCACAATGGGCTCAGGCGCCACCTCAGGTTCAGGTGTGACGACAGCTGCAACTGGGGCAGGATCATTCCATGGCAGGTCAACGACCGGCTCGGGCGCCTCAGCCTTGACCTCGACAGGTGCGGGCACGGGTTCAGGCTCAGCAACCGGCTCCGGCGCAGGCGCAGCGGGCGCAGGTTCGACAACGGGCGGCGCAATCGCGACAGGCGCAACTGCACTGGCCGCTGCCACCGTCATTGCCGAATCAGCTGTGGCCTGGCTGATCCCCACTGGCTTTAGCACCGGGGTCGGCGCGTCGTCGGTATCGGCAGGCCGGAACGCCAGCATGCGCAGCAGGACCATTTCGAAGCCACCGCGCGGGTCGGGCGCCAATGGCAGGTCGCGGCGGCCGATCAAGCCCATCTGATAGTAAAACTGCACGTCTTCGGCTGGCAGTGCCTGAGCCAGGGCCAATACCCGGTCACGATCGCCCTGGCCGTTGTCAACAGCCTCAGGGAGTGCCTGGGCAATGGCAACGCGATGCAGCACATTGAGCATCTCGGCCAGCACACCGCTCCAGTCCGGTCCCTGCTCGGCCAAATGGCGCACTGCTTCAAGCAAGGCTCGGGCATCACCCTCGAGCAACGCCTGCAGCACGCCATAGACCTGGCCATGATCGAGTGTGCCGAGCATAGCGCGCACATCCGCAGCCAGCACTTTGCCTTCACCAAAGGCAATAGCCTGGTCGGTCAGGCTCATGGCGTCGCGCATCGAGCCGTCGGCTGCGCGCCCCAGCAACCACAGCGCGTCGTCTTCAAACGGAACGTTCTCGGCACTGAGTACATGGCTCAAGTGCTCGACCACCCGCTCGGGGGTCATGTTCTTCAGAGAGAACTGCAGGCAGCGTGACAGAATGGTCGCTGGCAGCTTCTGTGGATCGGTGGTGGCGAGGATGAACTTGACGTAGGGCGGCGGCTCTTCCAGCGTCTTGAGCAAGGCGTTGAACGAGTGACTGGAGAGCATGTGCACTTCGTCGATCAGGTAGACCTTGAAGCGCCCACGGCTCGGGGCGTACTGCACGTTATCGAGCAGCTCGCGGGTGTCTTCGACCTTGGTGCGGCTGGCGGCGTCGATCTCGATCAGGTCAACAAAGCGCCCTTCGTCGATCTCCCGGCACACCGAACAGGTACCGCAGGGGGTCGAGGTAATGCCGGTTTCGCAGTTCAGGCATTTAGCGATGATCCGCGCGATGGTAGTCTTGCCCACCCCACGCGTGCCAGTAAACAGGTAGGCATGGTGCAGACGCTGGTTGTCCAGTGCGTTGATCAAAGCCTTGAGCACATGGGTCTGGCCGACCATTTCGCGGAACGAGCGCGGACGCCATTTACGTGCAAGAACCTGATAACTCATCGAAAACCGTCAAATAGATAGACCAAAGACCGCTAATCCTAGCGGAGCAGGCCTGAAATTGCATCCGCTATGCAGTCCATCGCCCAGCTTTGTTCGCCAGATTGCTGATACCACGCAGGGAGAAGTTGATGCGCTGGGTTTTAAGCTTGTTGATGCTGTACATCGGCTACCTGCCGGCGCATGAGCCAGCGCCTTTGCGTTTTGCCATTGCCGACAGCTGGACCATGCCGCTGATACGCCTGGAAAACAACCGGCCGGTTGAAGGCATCATGTTCGACCTGATGAACAGCCTGGCGGCCAGCGTCCAGCGTCGCCCTGCATACCACGTGCTGCCGCGCCTGCGCCTGCAACCGGCGATGGAGCGCGGCATCGTCGACGTGCGTTGCTTCGTCATGCCGTCCTGGACCGGAGGACTGTCAGGTGATTACAGCTGGAGCGTGCCGCTGTTCCAGCAGCGAGACATGCTGGTTACCCTGGATCGACAGGCCTCACCGATCAAGATCGCGGACCTTCCCCACCAGGTCATTGGCACCGTGCTTGGCTTCCACTATCCGACGTTACAAGCGCAATTCGATAACGGCCACTTCATCCGCGATGACGCTCGAAGCCAACTTCAAGTGCTGCAAAAGCTGCAGGCTGGGCGCTATCGTTACGCGGTCAGCAGTCAGATGAGTCTGGATTGGTTCAATCGCTCGCTACCCCAAGCCCAACAGTTGAAGCCTGTGGCACCGCTGGAGGAACAGGCGTTGAGCTGTTACGTGCGAAATGATCCTGAGGTCCCTACGCAGCATATTCTTCGTAGTTTGTTGAAAATGAAGATGTCAGGAGAGGTTGAGCAGATGATCAAGCGCCATACGGCAGCACCTGATAGCCGGACACAAGCAGAGGCTACAGTACGTCCACTGAGCAATGATTAGAAAACAAGAGAGCTAAAAAAGGAACAAGCGCATGGCTTAGAGATAGGTGGCAACCCCACCAGCCACACCCCGGCACTCAATGTCACCGCTGCGGCTGCTCCCTTCCAGGCCTGACCGGGTTCACGGTTGATCGATGCGGAGGGACCGATGGGGTCACCATAACGCTGCTCATCTGGCGACGAGCCGCGCCATTGTACCGGCATCAAGTGAAGTTACAACCACTAATGCAAAAAAAACCATCACCACTCAATGACTTGGCTCTGCTCCGACACTAAAGGGCACCCTCCTCGCCCAGTGCTGACGGCGCCTGCTGGGTAATGCACAAGTGGATGAAGTGCAGCTTGGCCACCACCGGTTTGCTCAGCACGAAGGGGTAGAAATCCACCTGACCCATGCTGCGCGACAGTTCATTAAGCATCGCCGACAACTCGACCCAGGCATTGAGGAACACCAAGAAGCGCTCACCCTGAGGGTCGTCAGGACGGTACAGGTCTTCACGCTGGAACGGTGGATAGTCAAGGTCCAGGCTGCTGGCATTCATGCCCAGGGCCAAGGCGGTGTCCAGGGCGTCGGTCATGTGCAGGTAATGCGCCCAGGTTTCCGCCCAGTCTTCCCAAGGGTGCATGGTCGCGTAGGCGCTGACATGGGCCTGTGCCCAATCACTCGGCGCACCCTGTTGATAATGGCGCTCCAGCGCCATGGCGTAACTCTGGCGTTCATCGCCGAACAGCGCTCGAAACGCGTCCAGCCAATCGCTATCGGCGACCAGGCGATCCCAGTAGTAGTGCCCGACCTCATGACGCAAATGGCCAAGCAAGGTGCGATAAGGCTCGTGCAATTGCACCCGCACGTGCTCACGCCAATCATCGTCAGCCTCGCGCACATCCAGGGTGATCAAGCCATTGGCATGGCCGGTGGTAGGCGCTTTGCCTTCCAGGTCGACACCGATGAAGTCAAAGGCCAGACCTTGGGGGCAGTGGTCGCTTTTCGGTTCAACGGCAAGCCCCAGGTGCAGCAGTTGCGCCGTCAAACGGCGCTTGGCGGTTTCCAGCTTGCGCCAGCGCGGGTGGTTCTCAGCAAGCGAAAGATCAGGGATGGTCCGATTCAGACGACAGGCCAGACACAGGCTGTGAGGCTCGTCAGCGGCCAGCAGCCAGTTGCAGGCCGCCGGCGTATCAAGATTGGCGCAACGCCGCAGCAACCCAGCTGCAGGCTCGCCATCGAGCGACCACAGCCCCTCACCCGATCCTGCCGACAGGCTGGCCACCCGGTTGCCCTGAGGCCAATAACCCAATGCCGCATGGCAAGCCAGACACTGGCTGTTGCGAAAGAACACCGACTGCCCGCACTGACATTGCCAGACCCGGCCCGGTCGTTGCTCGCGACTGACAAAGGACGCCGCGATCCTGGCGCCCAGCTGTTCGAAAAAGCGGTACATGATGATCCCTCCTGGCTGCTGCCAAGACTAGACCATCACTACCGCCGCGAGCGGCCGCCCTTAGAGGCTGATACCCTGCTCAGCCAGAAAGCTCACGAAGGCATCCTCGTCCAGCACCTTGAGCCCCAGCTCGTTGGCCTTGGCCAACTTCGAGCCGGCGCCAGGCCCTGCGACCACGCAGTGGGTTTTGGCTGACACCGAGCCTGCCACTTTGGCGCCAAGACTTTCCAGTTTGTCCTTGGCGACATCGCGACTCATGCGCTCCAGCGACCCGGTCAAGACCCAGGTCTGACCGGCCAGCGGCAAGCCGGCGGCAACTTTCTTTTCACAGCTCCAGTGCATGCCGAACTCACGCAACTGCGCCTCGATCGCCAGGGCCAGCGCCGCATTGGCCGGTTCCTGGAAATAGCTGCGCACGGCATCGGCCTGCTTGGCCGCCAGCGCCTGGCGCAAGTCGATGCCGTCGGCGGCGATGATCTTTTCCAGGCTGTCGAGCTTGGCCACCAGTTTCTCGGCACCGGTGGGGCCCACCGAAGGAATATCCAGTTTGGCGATCAGCCCGGCCAGGGTGGTACTGGCCGCGAACTCAGCGCCCAGTTCGCCCTCGTCCTGCAACTGCAGCCCACGCTCAAGCAACTGGGCAATGACCGTACGGTTGTGCTCGTCTTCAAAGAAGCTATGGATCTCGTGCGCCACTTCCAGGCCAATATCCGGCAAGTAGGTCAGGACCTGCGGCAACGCCGCCATGACCCGTTGCAATGAGCCCAGGGAGCGCGCCAGAACCTTGGCCGTCTCTTCACCCACATCCGGGATACCCAGGGCATAGATGAAGCGTGCAAGGCTTGGCTGCTTGCTGGCGGCAATGGCTGCCAGCAGGTTCTTACTCGACAACTCGGCAAAGCCTTCCAGCTCGACAACCTGTTCGAAGGTCAACTGATAGAGATCAGCCGGGGAACGAATCAAGCCTTCATCGACCAACTGCTCGACGCTTTTTTCGCCCAGCCCTTCGATGTCCATGGCACGCCGCGAGACATAGTGAATGATCGCCTGCTTGAGTTGCGCGGCACAAGCCAAACGCCCAACGCAACGATACACTGCGCCTTCGCTGACAGTTTCCTTGCCCTTGCTGCGCTTGATCAACTGAGTACGCTCAACCTGCGAGCCACACACCGGACATTGAGTAGGAATGTGCACCGGCCGGGCATCGTCAGGACGCCGTTCTGTGACAACCTGCATCACCTGCGGAATGACGTCGCCCGCCCGGCGAATGATGACCGTATCGCCAATCATCAACCCCAGACGCGCCACTTCATCCATGTTGTGCAAGGTCGCATTGGACACGGTAACGCCAGCCACCTTCACTGGCTTGAGCCGCGCCACCGGGGTGACCGCGCCGGTACGTCCGACCTGGAACTCCACATCGAGCACTTCGGTCAGCTCCTCCATGGCCGGAAACTTGTGGGCAATCGCCCAGCGCGGCTCACGGGCACGGAAGCCGAGCTCGCGCTGCGAGGCCAGGCTGTTGACCTTGAACACCACGCCATCGATCTCATACGGCAGGTCGTTGCGGCGCGCGCCGATATCGCGGTAGTACTCCAGACACTCTGCTACGCCGGCGGCATGACGCAGCTCACGACTGATCGGCAGACCCCAGGCCTTGAGTTGCTCGAGGGTGCCAATATGAGTGTCAGCCAGCGGCGCCGATACCTGCCCCAGGCCATAGCAGCAAAACTCCAGTGGGCGGCTGGCGGTGATTTTCGAATCCAACTGACGCAGGCTGCCCGCCGCAGCGTTGCGCGGGTTGGCGAAGGTTTTGCCGCCCACCTCGATCTGCGCCTGGTTCAAGCGCTCGAAACCGGCCTTGGACATGTAAACCTCGCCGCGCACTTCGAGCACAGCTGGCCAACCCTCGCCTTGCAGCTTGAGGGGAATGTTGCGCACGGTGCGCACGTTGACACTGATATCTTCACCGGTTGTGCCGTCACCACGGGTGGCGCCCTGTACCAGCTGGCCATCGCGATACAGCAGACTGACGGCCAGGCCATCGAGCTTGGGCTCACAACTGTAATCCACCGCTGCCGCCCCACCGAACAGATCACCCGCGGGTAGGTCCAGGCCTTCGACCACCCGCCGGTCGAACTCGCGCAGGTCATTTTCTTCGAAGGCGTTACCCAGGCTCAACATCGGCACTTCATGACGCACCTGGCTGAAGGCCGACAAGGCGCTGCCACCGACACGCTGGGTTGGCGAATCTGTCGTGACCAGTTCAGGGTGCTCAGCCTCCAGGGCGTTGAGTTCATTGAACAGGCGGTCGTATTCGGCGTCCGGAACGCTGGGCTCATCAAGCACGTAGTAGCGATAGTTGTGCTGGTCGAGTTCGGCACGCAGTTCGAGGATTCGGGATTCGGCGGTCATCGTTCAATTCTCTTGCAAAGCAAAAGAGCAGCCTGGGCTGCTCTTTGGGGCATGTCTTTACTATCAGCAGTGTTTCCATCGCCGGTAAGGCCGACTCCCACAGGAGAGTGTTGCACACCATCATGGTGGGAGCTGGCCTTGCCGGCGATGCCTTTAGCGTTTCTGAGTCAGCGCACGGCGCTCGAACTCGACGATACGCTGACGATAGTGCTCAATCGTCTGCGCGGTCATTACGCTGCGCTGGTCATCCTTGAGCTCACCGTTGAGCTCATGGGCAAGTTTGCGCGCGGCAGCGACCATGACGTCGAAAGCCTGCTTGGGATGACGCGGACCCGGCAGGCCGAGAAAGAAACTCACTGCCCGGGTGCTGAAGTGGTCGATATCGTCCAGGTCAAACACACCAGGTTTGACCGCGTTGGCCATCGAGAACAGCACTTCGCCGTTACCGGCCATGCTTTCGTGACGGTGGAAGATATCCATTTCACCGAAACGCAGACCGCTTTCAAGGATGTTTTGCAGCAGGGCCGGACCCTTGAAGCCGCCTTCGTCACGGGAAATCACGCTGATCACCAGCACCTCTTCAACAGGCGGCAGGTCGCGGACTTCGCTGGCGCCAAAGGCAGGGCCATTGCTGCGGGTTTCGTCCGGGTAATCGTCGTCAACACTGGCAAACAGGTCCGGCTCACGCTCACGGGGCTCGGCCGCCAGGTTCAGGTCGCCCTGCTGCGGCTCGCTGCCACGCTTGCGCTTGGCGTTTTTAGACTTGCTGTTGCTGTTGTTGCTGTCACGCTCGCGCCCAGCACTCATGGACGGCAGGTCGTGCTCGTCCAGCTCAGGTTCTTTGTGGGTGTCCAATACCCGTGGCTGGCCAATCAATTCGGCACTGTTATCGTCTTCCGGGGCATTGGAGAAGCTGCGATCCAGACGGAATTTGAGCTTGCCCTTACCGCCGCGCATACGACGCCAGCCGTCAAAAAGAATACCGGCAATGACAATGATGCCGATGACGATCAGCCACTCGCGCAGACCGATTTCCATGTAATCCTGTGCCTCTGTAAAAAATGCTGAAAAATAAAGGGTTTAAACCCCTTTAAAACGTGGCGCCAACTCTATGTTCTGACAGGCGTTTTTACCCACGCAAAAAATAAGTGACATTAAGCTAGCACGACCAAAGATAACTTTACACCGTCTGTCGCAACTGACAGGGCCATTTACCACAGGTTCACGCTTTATAACCGCTCATCAGGCGTCGACCATGGCCATCGCCTCCTCGACATCCACAGCCACAAGACGCGAACAACCCGGTTCGTGCATGGTGACCCCCATCAACTGGTCGGCCATCTCCATGGCGATCTTGTTGTGGGTGATATAGATGAACTGCACCGTCTGACTCATCTCCTTGACCAGTCGGGCGTAGCGTCCGACGTTGGCATCGTCCAATGGCGCATCGACTTCATCGAGCATGCAGAA
The DNA here is from genome assembly GCF_002845275.2 of Pseudomonas sp. S06B 330. Lineage (NCBI taxonomy): Bacteria > Pseudomonadati > Pseudomonadota > Gammaproteobacteria > Pseudomonadales > Pseudomonadaceae > Pseudomonas > Pseudomonas tussilaginis. The sequence goes on from NZ_CP088149.1 coordinate 4,101,146, forward strand.
CGGTGCCGGATTCAATTTGAAAATGGCAAATACCAGGGCCAGGGCAGTCAGCGCTTTCTCCCCGCCCGAGAGCAGGTGGATGGTGCTGTTCTTCTTGCCCGGTGGCCGCGCCATGATCGTTACCCCTGTATCGAGTAAATCTTCGCCCGTCAGTTCCAAGTAAGCGCTGCCGCCACCGAAAACTTTTGGGAAAAGTGCCTGTAATCCGGCATTTATCTGATCAAAGGTATCTTTGAAGCGGGTACGGGTTTCTTTGTCGATCTTGCGAATGACATTTTCCAGGGTGTCCAGGGCTTCGACCAGATCGGCATCCTGGGCATCCAGGTAGCGCTTGCGCTCTGACTGTTGCTGGTATTCGTCGATCGCCGCCAGGTTGATCGCACCCAGGCGCTGAATGCGGGCATCGATGCGCTCGAGTTCCTGCTCGGCCTCGGCCTCGCTGGCGCTCTCGGCCAAGGTGGCCAACACCCCCTGCAAATCATAGCCATCTGCCTGCAGCTGCTCCTGGAGCGTCTTGCGCCGCACGCTCAGGCCTTGCCAATCCAGACGCTGCTGCTCTAACTGGCCACGCAACAACTGAGCTTGCTGCTCGGCCTGGGTTCGACGTTTTTCCGCGTCACGCAACTCGCGGTCAGCCTCATCCATGTGCAAGCGCGCCTGACGCATTTCGTCGTCGACGCTCATGCGTTTTTCCAGCAGTTCTTCAAGCTTGAGGCGCAATTCTTCCAGCGGCGCTTCGCCCTCCTCCAGGTTCAGCGTGAGCTGCTCACGCTTTTCTGTCAGGCGCTCAGCCTGCTGCTCCAGGCGCTCCAGCGCCTGGCGGGTTGAGTCGTGCTGGGCGCGCAGCGAGCCCAGGCGCACCGCCAGCTGATGGCCATGATCCTTGTGCTGACGAGCTTCCTGACGCACTCGATCGAGGCGCTCGCGCAGGCTGTCGCGCTGGGCCAGGAGCAGCTCGCGCTGCTCGGTGTCCTGAGCCATCAGCTCCAGAGCATCCTGCAATTGCAGGCGCGACTCGCCGAGGTTTTCACTCTCAACCGCGCGTTGCTCCTGCAGTTCGAGCAGCTCTTCTTCCAGGCGCTGGCGGCGCAAGCTCAGCTGTTCAGCGCGAGCCTTGCCAGCCGACAAGCGCGCATTGAGTTCACTCTGCTGCCGGGCTTCGTCCTGAGCCCGGCGACGCACATACTCACGGCGCTCTTCCAGTTCTTGTTGCTGTTCACGCTGCTCCTGAAGCTGTGCGTCGAGCAGCTCAAGCACCGCTTCCTGCTCCTGGCGCTCAAGGCCCAGGCGCTCCAGTTCCTGACCACGAGCCAGGACGCCACCTTCGGCATCACTGGCGCGATTGACCCGTAAAAAGTGCCGTCCAACCCAGTAGCCATCACGACTGACCAGGCTCTGACCATCACCCAAGCGGCTGCGCTGGGCCAATGCTTGCTCAAGGTTATCCACCGGCAGGACCTGGCCCAGCCAAGGCGCCAGGTCAACGCGCCCTTCAACCTTGTCGAGCAAACTGCCGGGCACTCGCGCACCATCGGCACTGGCATCAAGCAAGCGCAGATCGCCCTGACTGAACGTCGCCAGATCAAGGCCGCTGAAATCATCCACCAGCACTGCCTGCAAGTCGGCGCCGAGCACGGTTTCCACCGCCAGCTCCCAACCTGGCTCGACCCGCAGGCCCTCAGCCAGCCGCGGACGCTGCTCCAGGCCCTGCTCGCGCAACCACTGCGCGGTACCGGTGCCCGGTTCCAGCGCAGCCTGTTGCAAGGCTTCAAGCGACGCCAACCGCCCTCCGAGGCGCTGCACCTCACCCTGGGCCTGTTGTTGTGCCTGGACAGCCTGCTGCAGTTGTTCGCGCAACGCTTCCAGTTGCTCGACCATCTGGTGCTCTTGCAACTGCAGGTCTTCGAGCACCAGCTCGCTGCTGGCCACCTGCTCACTCAGTTCGAGAATCGCCGCGTCTTCCGGGTCGGCGCTAAGTTGGTCGCGCTCCTCGGCCAGTTTGCGCTGGCGCTCGGCCAAACGCTCAAGGGCCTGTTCGAGCTGCTGGATGCGGGCCTGCTGCACCTCTGCTTGTCGACGCGGCTCGGCGGAACGAGTGTTGAACGTGTCCCATTGCTCTTGCCAGCCGTGCATGGTGCCTTCGGCTTCTTCCAGGGTCGCCGCCGACTCTTCAGCGGCGGCCAGGGTCATTTCCTGCTCGGGCTCAAGCTGCTCGAGCTCTTCGCCCAAAGTGGCGAGCAAGGTGCGGTCATGCCCCAGGTGCGATTCGGTTTCCAGACGTGAACGTTCGGCCTCCTTGAAGTCATCCTGAAGCTGACGCAGACGCTGCTGGCCATGCTGGATGCTTTGTTCGACCCGGGCGATATCACCACCGACCGAATAAAAGCGCCCCTGCACCAGATTGAAGCGCTCGGACAGCTCGTGATGACCGTCACGCAGGCGCTCGATGCTGGCATCGGCATTCCGCTGCTCGGCCACCAGGGCCTCGAAGGCCACTTCCTGGTCACCGATCACCCCTTCACGCTGCGCGACTTGCTGGTCCAGGGCCTGCCAGCGCAAGGCCGCCAGTTGCGCCTTGAGCTGGCGCTCCTCGGCTTTGTATTCCTTGTACTTCTCGGCGGCCTGGGCCTGACGGTGCAAGCGCTCAAGCTGGCGCTCCAGCTCCTCGCGCAAGTCAGTCAGGCGTTCCAGGTTTTCATGGGTACGGCGGATGCGGTTCTCGGTCTCGCGCCGACGCTCCTTGTACTTGGAGATCCCCGCCGCTTCTTCGATGAAGTTGCGCAGGTCTTCCGGCTTGGCTTCGATCAGCTTGGAGATCATCCCCTGCTCAATGATCGAGTAGCTGCGCGGCCCGAGGCCAGTGCCCAGAAAAATGTCGGTGATGTCACGACGCCGGCATTTGGTGCCATTAAGGTAGTAGGTGTTCTGACCGTCGCGGGTGACCTTGCGGCGAATGGAAATTTCCGCGTACGCGGCGTACTCACCCACCAAAGTGCTGTCCGAGTTGTCGAATACCAGCTCGATACTGGCCTGACTCACCGGCTTGCGGCTGGTCGATCCGTTGAAGATGACGTCGGTCATCGACTCGCCACGCAGGTTCTTGGCCGAACTTTCGCCCATCACCCAGCGCACCGCATCGATGATGTTGGACTTGCCGCAGCCATTGGGCCCGACCACTGCCGCCATATTACTGGGGAAGTTGACCGTGGTCGGGTCGACGAACGACTTGAACCCGGCCAGACGAATGCACTTGAGGCGCATGCTCAGGCAGTCGCCAGCGCCGCCAGCACCAGCTCGCAGCTGCGCTGGCAGTAGTCGGCCAGCACGGCACGAATGCGCGGCTGATCACGTGCCACCACGGCCTCGAGCAAGCTGGCGAACAGCGCCAGGAAGTCGCTCATCTCGGCCTTGCGCTGATCCAGCGCCAGGTAATAGGCGCGGCTCATGGCCGGCTGCAGGTTTTCGACGGTTTCCTGCAGGTACGGATTGTTGGCGAACGGGTACGCGGCGCGCATTACCGCAAAACTCTCTTCGACGAAGGCCTTGATGTCCTGACGTTCGAGGGCGGCGGTCAGGCGCTGCTGGATTTTCAGGAAAGGCAGCAAGTCGCCATCATTGCGCCAGTTTTGCGCAACGGCATTGCCCAACAGGGTGTAAAGCTCGCCCATCAGGGTGCACAGGCTACGCACCCCATGCTCATCAAGCTCGGTGACATGGGCGCCACGGCGCGGCAGGATGGTCACCAGGTGGCGACGTTCAAGGATCAGCAAGGCTTCGCGCACCGAACCACGGCTGACGTTCAGCGCTTGGGTAACCTTCTGCTCCTGGATTCGCTCAGCAGGCTTGAGCTCGCCGCGGATAATCCGCTCGGCCAGGTAGTGGGCGATTTGCTCCGAGAGGCTGTCCGGCGCCTTGAACGTCATGGTTTTCCTTCAAAATCATTGAACTGTACAAAAGGCGCAATTGTAGCGCACTTGCCCCCACGCCGCGCAGGGGCCTGGGGGCAGAAGTTGGCATGATTAACGCAAAAGGTTATCCGCGCAGACAGCGAACTATGCTCTATAGAGAGACAGCTGCCGCAGTCAGGCAGCAGCACGGAAAATTTCCTGACTCAACGGTCAGAAAACTGTTGACCTGAAAATCAAGTCTGCTTACAGTCCGCTCAACAACAATAAACAGCCTGAGAGGCCTTCCCGTGATCCAGTTTCTACTCAACCAGGAGCTGCGCAGTGAGCATGCCCTGGACCCCAACTTGACCGTGCTCCAATACCTGCGCGAGCACCTGGGCAAATCCGGTACCAAGGAAGGCTGCGCCAGCGGCGATTGTGGCGCTTGTACAGTGGTGGTCGGCGAACTGAGCGAGGACGACGACGGCCGCGAACAACTCCGTTATCGCAGCCTCAACTCGTGCCTGACCTTTGTTTCGTCACTGCATGGCAAGCAATTGATCAGCGTCGAAGGGCTCAAGCATCAAGGCCAGTTGCACAGCGTGCAACAGGCCATGGCCGACTGTCATGGTTCGCAGTGCGGTTTTTGTACTCCAGGTTTTGTCATGTCGCTGTTTGCCCTGCAAAAAAACAGTGATGCACCGGATCTGCACAAGGCCCAGGAAGCCCTGGCCGGCAACCTTTGCCGCTGCACCGGCTATCGGCCGATCCTCGCCGCTGCCGAACAATCCTGCTGCCAGGCCAAGCCTGACCAATTCGATAGCAATCAGGCGCAGACCATCGCCCGCCTCAAAGCCATCGCCCCGAGTGAAACCGGTGAACTCAACAGCGGCGACAAGCGCTGCCTGGTACCTCTAACCGTGGCCGACCTTGCCGACCTGTACGGCTCGCACCCAGAAGCGCGCCTGCTCGCCGGCGGTACTGACCTGGCACTGGAAGTCACCCAGTTCCACAAAACCCTGCCTGTGATGATTTATGTCGGCAACGTCGCTGAACTCAAGCGCATCGACACGCAAGCAGAGCATCTGGAAATCGGTGCTGCTACACCGCTGACCGACTGCTATGACGCCTTGAGGCGTGAGTACCCAGACTTCGGCGAACTTCTGCACCGTTTCGCCTCCCTGCAGATCCGCAACCAGGGCACCTTGGGCGGCAACATCGGCAACGCCTCGCCAATCGGTGACTCCCCGCCCCTGCTGATTGCCCTGGATGCGCAGATTGTGCTGCGCAAGGGCGAAAGTACCCGCACCCTGGCGCTGGAAGACTACTTCATCGACTACCGGATCACCGCCCGCCAGGAAAGCGAGTTCATTGAGAAGATCATTGTGCCGCGCGCCCGCAGCGCCTGGACGTTCCGCGCCTACAAGGTTTCCAAACGCCTGGACGACGACATCTCCGCGGTCTGCGCGGCGTTCAACCTGCGCATTGAAAACGGTGTGGTCGAAGCTGCGCGTATCGCTTTCGGCGGCATGGCCGCCATCCCTAAACGCGCCCACGCCTGCGAGGCCACGCTGATTGGCAAAGCCTGGAACCAGGCCAGCATCGAACGCGCCTGCCTGGCCTTGGCTGAAGACTTCACCCCGCTGTCGGACTTCCGCGCCAGCAAGGAGTACCGCCTGCTCAGCGCACAGAACCTGCTGCGCAAATACTTCATCGAACTGCAAACGCCGCACATCGAGACTCGGGTGACCGCTTATGTCTAACCATCACGTCGCCAAAAGCCAGGCGGAAATGGCCGAGCTGTTCAGCCAGGACCTGACCACCGGTGTCGGTCGCAGCCTCAAGCACGATAGCGCCGACAAGCATGTAACCGGTGAAGCGGTGTACATCGACGATCGCCTGGAATTCCCCAATCAGCTGCACGTCTATGCGCGCCTGTCTGACCGGGCCCACGCTCGGATTCTGAGCATCGACACCAGCCCTTGCTACGCCTTCGAAGGCGTGCGTATCGCCATTACCCACGAAGATATTCCGGGCCTCAAGGACATCGGCCCACTGCTACCCGGCGACCCACTGCTGGCCATCGACAAGGTCGAATTTGTCGGCCAACCGGTGGTTGCCGTTGCGGCTCGTGACTTGGATACCGCACGCCGTGCAGCGATGGCTGCGATCATTGAATACGAAGACCTGGAGCCGGTGCTGGATGTCGTCGAAGCACTGCGCAAAAAGCACTTCGTCCTCGACAGCCACACCCACCAGCGCGGCGACTCGGCCGGCGCCCTGGCGAGCGCCCCGCACCGCCTGCAAGGCACCCTGCACATCGGTGGACAAGAGCACTTTTACCTGGAGACCCAGATCTCTTCGGTGATGCCTAGCGAAGACGGTGGAATGATCGTCTACTGCTCGACACAGAACCCGGCCGAGGTCCAGAAGCTGGTTGCCGAAGTGCTCGATGTATCGCTTAACAAAATCGTCGTCGACCTGCGCCGCATGGGGGGAGGTTTCGGTGGCAAGGAAACCCAGCCTGCCAGCCCTGCCTGTATGTGCGCAGTCATCGCCCACCTCACCGGCCAGCCGACCAAAATGCGCCTGCCACGGGTCGAAGACATGCTGATGACCGGTAAACGTCACCCCTTCTACATAGAGTATGACGTCGGCTTTGACGACACCGGCCGCCTGCACGGGATCAACTTCGACCTGGCCGGCAACTGCGGCTACTCCCCGGACTTGTCGGCGTCGATTGTCGACCGCGCCATGTTCCATTCCGACAACGCCTACTACCTGGGCGACGCCACCATCCATGGCCATCGTTGCAAGACCAATACCGCTTCAAATACTGCTTACCGCGGCTTTGGTGGGCCGCAAGGCATGGTCGCCATTGAAGAGGTGATGGATCATATCGCCCGTCACCTGGCCCTCGATCCGCTGGCCGTGCGCAAGGCCAACTACTACGGCAAGACTGATCGCAACGTCACCCACTACTACCAGACCGTCGAGCACAACATGCTCGAGGAAATCACCACCGAACTGGAAGCCAGCAGCGACTACCAGCAGCGCCGTGAATCGATCCGTTGCTTCAACGCCAACAGCCCGATCCTGAAAAAAGGCCTGGCGCTGACCCCGGTAAAATTCGGTATCTCGTTCACTGCCACCTTCCTCAACCAGGCCGGTGCTCTGGTACACATCTACACCGACGGCAGTATTCACCTGAACCACGGCGGCACCGAGATGGGCCAGGGCCTGAACACCAAGGTGGCGCAGGTGGTGGCGGAGGTGTTCCAGGTCGATTTTGAGCGCATCCAGATCACCGCGACTAATACCGACAAGGTACCCAATACCTCGCCCACCGCAGCCTCCAGCGGCGCCGACCTGAACGGCAAGGCCGCCCAGAACGCCGCCGAGATTCTCAAGAAGCGCCTGACCGAGTTCGCCGCACGCCAGTACAAGGTCAGCGAAGAAGACGTCGAATTCCGCAATGGCCACGTGCGCGTCCGCGATGAGATTCTCAGCTTTGAAGCCCTGGTGCAGCAGGCCTATTTTGCCCAGGTGTCGCTATCAAGCACCGGCTTCTACAAGACCCCGAAAATCTACTACGACCGCAGCCAGGCCCGTGGTCGCCCGTTCTACTATTTCGCCTTCGGCGCGGCGTGTGCCGAAGTGATCGTCGACACCTTGACCGGCGAGTACAAGATGCTGCGCACCGACATCCTCCACGACGTCGGCGCCTCGTTGAACCCGGCTATCGATATCGGCCAGGTCGAAGGTGGTTTCATCCAGGGCATGGGTTGGCTGACCACCGAAGAACTGGTGTGGAACGCCAAGGGCAAGCTGATGACCAACGGCCCGGCCAGCTACAAGATCCCGGCAGTGGCGGATATACCGGTGGATCTGCGGGTCAAACTGGTGGAGAACCGCAAGAACCCGGAAGACACCGTGTTCCACTCCAAAGCCGTGGGCGAGCCGCCGTTCATGCTGGGTATCGCCGCGTGGTGTGCGATCAAGGATGCCGTGGCTAGCCTCGCCGACTACCGCGTACATCCAAAGATCGACGCTCCGTCCACACCTGAGCGGGTCCTGTGGGGGTGCGAGCAGATGCGCAAGGTGGTGGCGGCTCAACAGCCCGCGGCCGAAGTTGAAACAGTGACACCGTGAGCACCTGATTGCCGGTAACGCCAGCTCCTTGTGGGAGCTGGTCTTGCCAGCGATGAGGCCAGCACAGGCACCTTGAGGCAACAGACTATGCACACCTGGATCAACGCCCTCGCCGACCTGCAAGTCCGCGGCGAAGCCTGCGTACTGGTGACCATCATCGAAGAGCGCGGTTCGACCCCCCGCAACGCCGGCTCGAAGATGGTGGTCAGCACCGAGCAGCTGTTCGACACGATCGGCGGTGGCCACCTTGAATACAAAGCGATGAAGATCGCCCGGCAAATGCTCAGCGAGCGTCGCGAATCGCCACACCTTGAGCGCTTCAGCCTCGGCGCCAGCCTTGGCCAATGCTGCGGCGGTGCCACGGTGCTGCTGTTCGAGCCCATGGGCCAGGTCCAGGCGCAGATTGCCGTATTCGGTGCAGGCCATGTCGGCCGCGCTCTGGTACCCTTGCTCGCCGCGCTCCCCTGCCGGGTGCGCTGGATCGATTCGCGCGAGCAGGAATTCCCCGACAGCATTCCGGCTGGGGTCAGCAAGATTGTCAGCGAAGAGCCCGTCGATGAAGTCGACGACCTGCCCGCGGGCAGCTATTGCATTGTCATGACCCACAACCATCAGTTGGATCTGGAACTGACCACCGCAATCCTCAAACGTAATGATTTCACCTGGTTCGGCCTGATCGGCTCGAAGACCAAACGAGTCAAGTTCGAACACCGCCTGCGTGAACGCGGCTACAGCGAAGAGCGCCTGCAACGCATGCGCTGTCCGATGGGCCTGGCCGAGGTCAAGGGCAAGCTGCCGATCGAGATCGCCGTGTCTATCGCCGCCGAAATCATTGCCACCTACAACGCCAGTTTTGGCCAGCATGACAATGCTGCCAATGCCGGCCCCGTTGCCCAATTGCTGCCGCCTTCTCGGCGCAGCCAAGCCATATGACGAGAGCCCTATGAGCGCAACCCGCAAAGCCTACCGTGCCGCCATCCTGCACAGTGTCGCCGACCCCGCCGACGTCGGGATCGAAGCTTCCTACCAATATTTCGAAGACGGTCTGCTGTTGATCGACAACGGCAAGATCAGTGCCCTGGGCCACGCCAGCGACCTGCTGCCAACCCTGCCAGCCGACATCGAAGTGCAGCACTACCAAGATGCGCTGATCACTCCTGGCTTTATCGACACCCATATCCACTTCCCGCAGACCGGCATGATCGGTTCCTACGGTGAGCAACTGCTGGACTGGCTCAACACCTACACCTTCCCCTGCGAGAAGCAGTTTGCCGACCAAAACCACGCCGACAAAGTAGCGAAGATCTTCGTCGAAGAATTGCTGCGCAACGGCACCACCACTGCGCTTGTGTTTGGTAGTGTGCACCCCGAGTCGGTCAATGCTTTCTTTACAGAGGCCGAACGCCTGGACCTGCGGATGATCGCCGGTAAGGTCATGATGGACCGCAACGCCCCGGACTACCTGACCGACACTGCTGAGTCCGGCTATACCGAAAGCAAGGCGCTGATCGAGCGCTGGCACGGCAAGGGTCGTCTGCACTACGCCGTCACGCCACGCTTTGCCCCGACCAGCACCCCGGAGCAGCTCACCCTGGCCGGGCAATTGCTGAGTGAGTTCCCCGACCTGTACATGCACACGCACCTGAGCGAAAACCTCAAGGAGATCGACTGGGTCAAAGAGCTGTTCCCTGAGCGCAAGGGCTACCTGGACGTCTACGACCACTTCAAACTGCTCGGCGAGCGCTCGGTATTTGCGCACGGCGTGCACCTGTGCGACGAGGAATGCCAACGCTTGGCCGAAACCGGTTCGGCCGTGGCCTTCTGCCCAACTTCCAACCTGTTCCTCGGCAGTGGCCTGTTCAACCTGCCGCAGGCGGAAAAATTCAAGGTCAAGGTTGGTTTGGGTACGGACGTGGGTGCCGGCACCAGCTTCTCGCTGCTTAACACCCTCAATGAAGCCTACAAGGTCATGCAGCTACAGGGTGCCCGCCTGAGCCCGTTCAAGTCCCTGTACCTGGCCACCTTGGGCGGCGCCCAGGCGCTGTACCTGGATGACCGCATCGGCAGCCTGAAGCCTGGCAACGATGCCGACTTCGTGGTCCTGGACTACAAGGCTACGCCGCTGATGGACTACCGCATCCAGCAATCGAACAGCATCGATGAGACGCTGTTCGTGCTGATGACCCTGGGCGATGACCGCACCGTCAAGCAGACCTTCGCTGCCGGTCGCTGCGTGCATCAACGCTAAGGCTCGCGAAACAGGCCCTTGTACAAAGCGCCGCCGATCACTGCCCCGATCAGCGGCGCCACCCAGAACAGCCACAACTGCTGCAGCGCCCAACCGCCAACGAACAACGCTGGGCCGGTGCTGCGCGCAGGGTTGACCGAAGTATTGGTGACAGGGATCGAGATCAGGTGAATGAGGGTCAGCGCCAAGCCAATGGCAATCGGTGCAAAGCCTGCTGGTGCACGACTGTCGGTAGCGCCCATGATGATCAGAATGAACATCGCGGTCATCACCACTTCACTGGCAAAACCTGCCGCCAACGAGTAACCGGCCGGGGAATGATCAGCGTAGCCATTGGAGGCCAGGCCCGAAGCGATATCGAAGCCTTCCTTGCCGCTGGCGATAAAATAAATTACCCCGGCAGCGATGACGGCCCCGATCACCTGGGCAACGACATAAGGTAGCAGTTCCTTGGCAGGGAATCGCCCACCGACCACCAGACCGAGCGATACAGCGGGGTTAAGGTGACATCCTGAGATATGACCGATGGCGAACGCCATGGTCAGTACGGTGAGGCCAAAGGCCATGGCCACACCAACCAGCCCAATCCCAGCCGGCAATGACGCAGCCAGCACCGCACTGCCACAACCACCTAAAACCAGCCAGAACGTCCCGATCAGTTCCGCACCCATGCGCTTGCTCAGGGGCATCGACATATACCTGTCCTCAAGTAGTTGAAGTTCTACGCGAAGCGCGCAAGCCCAACTGCTTGATGAAGGTTTGCGGTGTGAGACAGGTGTGAATTTAGCAGAGACTGGATGAAGTGCCAGTCAGGCCGAAATGCATCGCCGGCAAGGCCTGCCCCCCCACACACACCAGATCACTCGAATTGAATGTGGAGGCGGTCCCTGCCGGCGATGGCAGCGATTCGATTTCAGCCCTTAACCGGCACCGAACTTCCGCGTTTCTTAGTCTGCAGCAGGTGCGAGAACACCGCATGCAGATCATCCGAGGCACTCTCCTCGTCGAGGTTCAGCTTGCTGTCGATATGATCCATGTGGTGCATCATCAGACTCACGGCCAGATTCACATCCCGCGCCTCAATGGCGTCGATCAGTTGCATATGCTCGTCATAGGAGCAGTGCGAGCGGTTGCCGCTTTCGTACTGGGCAATGATCAGCGAGGTCTGCGACACCAGACTGCGCTGGAAGCTGATCAAGGGTGCATTGCCAGCCGCTTCAGCGAGCTTGAGGTGAAATTCACCGGACAGGCGAATACCGGCGCCGCGGTCACCACGGGAAAAGCTGTCACGCTCCTCCCGGACCATCTGCCGCAGCTCATTGAGCTGTTCGGCGGTGGCGTGCTCGACCGCCAGTTCAGTAATGGCGCGCTCGACCATACGCCGCGAGAAGAACACCTGACGGGCTTCTTCAACGGTAGGACTGGCCACCACGGCACCGCGGTTCGGCCGCAACAGCACCACGCTTTCATGCGCCAGACGCGACAACGCACGGCGAATGATGGTGCGGCTGACACCAAAGATCTCGCCCAGGGCCTCCTCACTCAACTTGGTACCCGGCGCCAGACGCTGCTCGAGAATGGCCTCGAAAATATGCGCGTAGACGATGTCGTCCTGGGTTCCGCTGCGCCCGGCCTTGCCGGTACGCACTGGTTTTTTGAGAGGTTGCAGCTGTTCGTTCATGGGCACTCGAGCACGGAGATCCGCCTATCGGACCCTGACTGTAATACCAGCCAGTGGGGCGAAGGCAAGTCTTGGTAAGAAAATTAAACGATTAAGGTATGGGCACATTGTACACAGCCGCAGCGATTTCTGCAGGGGGTGATGGCCTTTATAGCGACACGATGCATTTATTTGCGAACAACACCAAAAACATTATTTGCAATCTTTGTATACAAACGCATAATCCATCCGTGCAACTTCCTGACCCGGAAGTCAACTTACGGTCCGGTTGCCTGCCATCCCATCCGCCTCACAGAGCTCCCCAGTGCGTGCGCAGGACTGGCTCTGAAAAACAAGAAAAGACTTGAGGAGTACATGCTGTGGAAAGCCGCAAATCCGAAGCCCCTACGCTGGATCTTGCCCCACCGCTCGAAACGAGCTGGCTGGAGCGGATTTTCAAACTCAAGCTACATGGCACCACCGTCAAGACCGAAATGATCGCCGGGTTGACCACCTTTATCACCATGGCTTACATCATCTTCGTCAACCCCAACATCATGGCCGATGCCGGCATCGATCACGGCGCGGCATTCGTCGCCACCTGTATCGCCGCCGCTCTGGGCTGCCTGTTGATGGGCCTGTATGCCAACTGGCCGGTTGGCCTGGCGCCGGGCATGGGGCTCAATGCCTTCTTTACCTATACCGTGGTCGGCACCATGGGCTACACCTGGGAGGCGGCGCTTGGCGCAGTGTTCGTCTCTGGGGTGCTGTTCATGTTGCTGACATTGTCGCGTGTGCGCGAATGGCTGCTCAACAGCATTCCCGTGAGCCTGCGTCATGCAATGGGTGCCGGCGTCGGATTGTTTCTCGGACTGATCGGTCTTAAAACGGCGGGGATTGTCGTCGACAGCCCTGCCACATTGATCAAGCTTGGCTCGCTGCACGAGCCTGGCCCGCTGCTGGCGGCGATCTGCTTTTTGATGATCGCGGTGCTCAGCTACCACCGCGTGTTCGGCGCCATCCTGATCAGCATCATCAGCGTTACCTTGGCGGGTTGGGGCTTGGGCCTGGTCGAGTATGGCGGCTTGTTCTCCCTGCCACCGAGCCTGGCGCCGACCTGGATGGCCATGGATGTGGCGGGCGTGTTCAACGTCAGCATGATCGCCGTGGTGTTCGCCTTCCTCTTCGTGCATATGTTCGACACCGCCGGCACCCTGATGGGTGTGGCCCAGCGGGCCAACCTGGTGAATGCCGACGGACGTATCGAAAACCTCTCACGAGCATTGAAGGCTGACAGTGCCTCGAGCGTGTTCGGAGCCGTGGTTGGCGTGCCGCCGGTCACCAGCTATGTCGAGAGTGCTGCCGGTGTCGCCGCGGGTGGTCGTACCGGGCTTACGGCGGTGGTGGTTGGCCTGTTCTTCATTGCCGCAATGTTCTTCGCGCCGCTGGCCGGGATGATTCCTGCCTACGCCACGGCTGGTGCACTGATCTATGTTGCCATGCTTATGATGGGCAGCATGGCGCACATCAACTGGGATGAAGCGACCGACAGCATCCCGGCGATTGTCACCGCGATCATGATGCCGCTGACCTTCTCGGTAGCCGATGGTATTGCCCTGGGCTTTATCACCTATGTGGTACTCAAGGCAGGTACGGGGCGCTTCAGTGAGATCTCGGCAAGTCTGTGGGTGCTGACCGCGATCTTCGTAGCCAAGTTCGTATTCCTGTAAACGCAGCCTGAGCAAACAGAGCCTCACCTTCGGGTGGGGCTTTTTGTTGCCTGCAAGCAACTGTCTTGACTGGCCCGTTGTAGCCGCTGCCGTGAAGCTGCGATCGGGCGTGAAACGGCCGCAAAACCTGGCCACCGCGATTCGTTAGCTCCAACGTGGTGCCCGAGTTGCGACTGCTCTGCAGTCGATCGCAGCCTCGTCCCTCGACAGCGGCTACAGCAAATCGTGCTGTTGCCTTGCTTATTCTTAAATGTGTTGGCTTGCCCGCGATGGTGTCCGGCCGTCCGCTACCTGGGGGCAGACCCAGCCGCCGTAAAGGCGGAAGGGGCCGGCAGCATCGCCGCATTGAATGGATAAGCCCCCAAGCCCAAGAGCATCTTCCCCGACAATCCGTAAAGGTCCCAAAAAAAAGCCCGCAGTGTGAGCGGGCAAGGACCTACGAAGATTCTTCTAGCGACCAACTAGCTTCCACGATAGGTCGAGTAACTGTACGGCGAGATCAACAGCGGTACGTGGTAATGATCCTGCTCGGCGCTGATGCCAAATCGCAGCACCACGACATCAAGAAATGCATGTTCAGGCAGCGGTACGCCGCGGGCGCGGTAGTAGTCGCCGGCATTGAATTGCAGCTGGTAGACACCGCTGCGGTAATCGTCACCTTGCAGCAGCGGCGCGTCGCAACGGCCATCGCTGTTGGTCAGGGTGGTGTTCACCAGCTCCAGTTGCTGGCCTTCGACGCGGTACAGCTCGACCTTGATCGAGCTGCCAGGGCAGCCGTGAGCGGCATCCAGTACATGCGTGGTCAAACGTCCCATTGCTTGCTCGCCTCTGTTCTATCGATGGGCAAAATTTCCGCACGGCACCGGCAAAGCTCACGGCAGCGTACGACTGTCGGATTATTAAGACATTTTTCTGTAAAATTGTACACAATAATTAGGTATTCTTTCCTGGCACGCCCACCCTCCCCTGTAAATACGCCATCAGTCGCAAAACCACGGCACTGGCCGACGGCCACGTCATTTACTGACCAATCAGGCAGGTTTCTTGCAGAGGTTTTCCAGCGTGAAAAGACAAAGAAATACGAAAAAACAGGCTTACAAACCGCAAACAAAGTTGTATACAATCACCTCATCGACGTGGGCGACACCCTACAAAGGGCTCCACGCCATCCGTTTACACGTATAAGAAGGAAGACTGCAGTGAGCGCTGATTATCCTCGCGACCTGATCGGTTACGGCAATACCCCACCCCATCCGCGCTGGCCGGGGAATGCCCGCATCGCTTTGTCTTTCGTGCTCAACTACGAAGAAGGCGGTGAACGCAACATTCTTCACGGAGACAAGGAGTCAGAAGCCTTTCTCTCGGAAATGGTCGCCGCCCAGCCCCTGCAGGGCGCTCGTAACATGAGCATGGAATCGCTCTACGAATACGGCAGCCGCGCCGGTGTCTGGCGCTTGCTCAAGCTGTTCAAAGAGACCGGCGTACCGCTGACTATCTTCGCCGTCGCCATGGCTGCACAACGTCACCCTGACGTGATCCGTGCCATGGTCGAAGCTGGCCACGAAATCTGCAGCCACGGCTACCGCTGGATCGACTACCAGAACATGGACGAGGCCCAGGAGCGCGAGCATATGCTCGAAGCCATCCGCATCCTCACCGAACTGACCGGCGAACGTCCGCTGGGCTGGTACACCGGCCGTACCGGCGCCAATACCCGCCGCCTGGTGATGGAGGAAGGTGGCTTCCTCTACGACAGCGATACCTACGACGACGACCTGCCCTACTGGGAACCAAACAACCCGACCGGCAAGGCGCACCTGGTGATCCCCTACACCCTGGACACCAACGACATGCGCTTCACCCAGGTCCAGGGCTTCAATTGTGGCGAGCAATTCTTCCAGTACCTCAAAGACGCCTTTGACGTGCTGTACGAAGAAGGCGCCGAAGCGCCGAAAATGCTCTCCATCGGCCTGCACTGCCGCCTGATCGGCCGCCCGGCGCGCCTGGCTGCGCTCAAGCGCTTCATCGAATACGCCAAGAGCCACGATCAGGTCTGGTTCACCCGGCGCGTGGACATCGCCCGTCACTGGCATGCCACCCACCCTTACAAAGCCGAGAACGTCTAATGACCGCTTTCAAGACCCTCAAGCCTTCGGCCCTGGAACGCAGCGCGTTCGTCGAAGCCTTTGCCGATATCTATGAACACTCACCTTGGGTCGCCGAAAAAGCCTACGACCTGGGCCAACTGCAGGAAATCGACCAGATCGAAGCCCTGCATCAGCGCATGAGCGACATCCTCCTCAGCGCCGATCACGCCGCTCAGTTGGCCCTGATCAATGCTCACCCGGACCTCGCCGGCAAAGCTGCGATCCAGGGTGAACTGACCGAATCGAGCACCAATGAACAGGCCGGCGCCGGTATCCACCAGTGCAATGCCGAAGAGTTCGAGCGTTTCACCGAACTCAACGACGCCTACAAAGAGAAGTTCAAGTTCCCGTTCATCATGGCGGTCAAAGGTAGCAATCGGCACCAGATCCTCGCCTCGTTCGAAAAACGTATCCACAACTCGGTCGAAGCTGAGTTCAAGGAAGCATTGGCGCAGATCAACCTGATTGCCCTGTTCCGCCTGCTGCAACTTTAAAGGGTGCCTGAGCCCACGGGCCCGAGTGCGCCACGCGAGCGTACCCAGGGCCCAAACGGCCGAATGAGCGACACCCTCCACAACACAGAATAAAGAGAATCCGCATGCGCACTTTAGTGATTGAGCCATTGACCAAAGAAGCCTTCGCCCCTTTCGGTGACGTGATCGAAACCGACGGCAGCGACCACTTCATGATCAACAACGGTTCGACCATGCGCTTCCATAAGCTGGCGACGGTCGAAACCGCCCAGCCCGAGGACAACGCGATCATCAGCATCTTCCGCGCCGACGCGCAGGATATGCCGCTGACCGTTCGCATGCTGGAGCGCCATCCGCTGGGCAGCCAGGCGTTTATTCCGCTGCTCGGCAACCCCTTTCTGATCGTGGTCGCGCCCGTTGGCGATGCACCTGTATCAGGTCTTGTCCGCGCCTTCGTGAGTAATGGAAGGCAGGGCATCAATTACCATCGCGGCGTCTGGCACCACCCGGTGCTGACGATCGAAAAGCGGGATGACTTCCTGGTGGTTGATCGCAGTGGCACTGGCAACAACTGCGATGAGCATTTTTTCAATGAGGATGAGCAACTGATCCTCGCCCCCCACCAATAAGAGAAGACCTGAGCATCCGGCTACAGGATGCCAGGGTAGAGGTAAAGACTGTGGAAGCACATCTGTTGGAATGGCTGAACCTGAGCGTGCGTTGGGTTCACATGATCACTGGCGTGGCATGGATTGGCGCGTCGTTCTACTTTGTCTGGCTGGAAAACAACCTCAACCGGGCTAACCCGCGCGATGGTCTGTCCGGCGATCTCTGGGCTATTCACGGTGGCGGGATCTACCACCTGGAGAAATACAAGCTGGCTCCGCCGAAGATGCCGGAGAACCTGCACTGGTTCAAATGGGAAGCCTATTTCACCTGGATGTCGGGTATTGCCCTGCTGTGCCTGGTGTTCTACTGGAACCCGACCCTGTACCTGCTGGCCCCGGGCAGCACCCTGTCGGGCGGTGAAGGTATCGCCATCGGTGTCGGCTCGCTGATCGCGGGCTGGTTCATCTATGACTTCCTCTGCGACTCTCCCCTGGGCAAGCGCCCTGGTCTGCTCGGCCTGGTGCTGTTCATCCTGGTCATTGCCGCCTGCTACGGTTTCAGCCAGGTGTTCAGCGGTCGTGGTGCTTACCTGCACACCGGCGCGATCATCGGCACCATCATGGTCGGTAACGTGTTCCGCATCATCATGCCGGCCCAGCGTCAGCTGGTAGCCGCCATCGAGAAGAACGAAACCCCTGACCCTACACTGCCGGCCAAAGGTCTGCTGCGTTCGCGTCACAACAACTACTTCACCCTGCCGGTGCTGTTCATCATGATCAGCAACCACTTCCCGAGCACCTACGGCAGCCAGTACAACTGGTTGATCCTGGCCGGTATCGCAGTGGCTGCAGTGTTGGTTCGTCACTACTTCAACACCCGTCATGACAGCAACAAGTACGCCTGGACCCTGCCAGTCGGTGCCCTGTCGATGATCTGCCTGGCTTACGTCACTGGCCCTGCGCCGATGCCGACCGCGCCTGAGCAGGCTAGCGCCAAGGTTGAATACCAACCGCTGCCGGAAACCGCGCTGGGTGGTAAGACCGCTGCTGAAAAAGCGGCAGAGAAAGCGGCCGAACCTGTCCAGGCTACCGCCCCTGCTGCCGAAGCGCCTGCAGCCAACGTTGCCAAACTTGACGATGCCGGTTTCGACAAGATCCACAACGTCATCCAGGAACGTTGCGCCGTGTGCCATTCGGCCAAGCCGACCAGCCCACTGTTCAGCGCTGCACCGGCCGGTGTAATGCTCGATACCCCGCAACAGATCCAGCAACAGGCGGCGCGCATTCAAGCGCAAGCCGTGGCCACACAGATCATGCCCCTGGGCAACATCACCCAGATGACCCAGCAAGAGCGTGAACTGATCGGCGCCTGGATCGCCAAAGGTGCTCCAACGAAGTAAGCAACAAGCGTCACGTGGCAAGCTAAAAGCTGCAAGCCAAGCGCAACCTCCTGCTTCTACTTGAAGCTTGGCGCTTGAAGCTTGCAGCTCTAAAGAATAAAAACAAAACCGAGGTGTTGCATGTCCGAGTCACGCAAGGCGTACATCCCCGTTGCGCCCCCACGACAGCCACTGCCAATGCTCCAACTGTTCCTGGTGGGTCTACAACATGTCTTGCTGATGTACGGAGGCGCGATTGCCGTGCCACTGATCATCGGCCAGGCCGCCGGCCTTTCTCGTGAAGAAGTCGCTTTCCTGATCAATGCCGACCTGCTGGTCGCTGGTGTCGCTACCATCGTCCAGTCGTTCGGCATTGGCGCAGTTGGCATCCGCATGCCCGTGATGATGGGGGCAAGCTTTGCGGCTGTCGGCAGTATGGTGGCCATGGCCGGTATGCCCGGTGTCGGCCTGCAAGGTATCTTTGGTGCGACCATCGCCGCCGGGTTCTTCGGCATGCTGATCGCCCCGTTCATGTCCAAGGTGGTGCGTTTCTTCCCGCCACTGGTGACCGGCACGGTCATCACCTCGATTGGTCTTTCGCTGTTCCCGGTTGCCGTCAACTGGGCCGGTGGCGGTGCCGAAGCCGAATCCTTCGGTTCGCCCATCTACCTGCTGGTCGCGGCACTGGTGCTGACCACCATCCTCCTGGTCAATCGCTTCATGCGTGGCTTCTGGGTCAATGTCTCGGTACTGATCGGCATGGGCCTGGGCTACATCCTCGCCGGCTCCATTGGCATGGTCGACCTCTCCGGCCTCGACGCAGCACCGTGGGTGCAAGTGGTCACGCCGCTGCATTTCGGCATGCCAACCTTTAGCCTCGCACCGATCCTGTCGATGTGCCTGGTGGTGGTCATCATCTTTGTCGAATCCACCGGTATGTTCCTGGCCCTGGGCAAGGTCACGGACCGTGAAGTCACTCCAGGCATGTTGCGCCGCGGCCTGATGTGCGACGCCGGGGCTTCCTTTGTTGCCGGTTTCTTCAACACCTTCACCCACTCCTCCTTCGCCCAGAACATCGGTCTGGTGCAGATGACGGGCGTGCGCTGCCGTTATGTCACCGTGGTTGCCGGCGGCTTTCTGATCCTGCTCAGCCTGCTGCCCAAGGCGGCTTTCCTGATCGCCTCGATTCCACCCGCAGTACTCGGTGGTGCTTCCATTGCCATGTTCGGCATGGTCGCCGCTACCGGGATCAAGATCCTCCAGGAAGCCGACATCGCCGACCGTCGCAACCAACTGCTGGTGGCTGTCAGCGTGGGCATGGGCCTGATCCCTGTGGTGCGTCCGGAATTCTTCGCACAGATGCCGCAGTGGATGGAACCGATCACCCACAGCGGAATTGCCATGGCCACGGTCAGTGCACTGATCCTCAACCTGCTGTTCAACATCCTCGGCGGCGCCGAGCGCGCGGCGCACAACGACGCCGTCCACCAACACTGAGCCTTTGGGGCGGCGCTTGCCGCCCGGTATCACCCGAGCAATACGCAGGACCGTCGACCCCCTAGGAGCGGGTCGGCCGGGGCGCCTCGCGCCGAAAAACCCAAAACCAACAATAACAAAGCCGGGAATCACAACATGAAAGGCATCACCACTTCTCTCCTGTTGGGTAGCAGTCTGCTGGCCGCTTTGCCAGCCACCGCAGGAGACCTGCTGCTCTGGCACACCAACAGCCTCACCTACCTCTACGGCAAGGACTTCCAGGTCAACCCTGCGATCCAGCAGACGGTGACCTTCGAGCACGCCAACAAGTGGAAATACGGCGACACTTTCCTGTTCGTTGACAAAATCTTCTACAACGGCGGCACCGACCGCAACAAAGGTAGCAACACCTACTACGGTGAGTTCAGCCCGCGCCTGTCGTTCGGTAAGATCTTCGATCGCAAATTCGAGTTCGGCCCGATCAAGGATGTACTGATCGCCATGACCTACGAGTCCGGCGAAGGCGACAACGAGGCCTACCTGATCGGCCCAGGGTTTGACCTGGCGATTCCCGGTTTCAACTACTTCACCCTCAACATCATGCAACGCAATACCGAGGGCAGCCGCCCAGGTGATGGTGTCTGGCAGATTACCCCGACCTTTTCCTACACGATCCCTGTGGGCAAGTCCGACATTCTCATTGATGGTTACATGGACTGGGTGGTCGACAACGACGAAAGCCGCCGCGGCACCTACCATGCCAACCTGCAGTTCAACCCGCAGGTCAAATACGACCTGGGCAAGGCCCTTAACCTGGGCGCCAAGCAGTTGTATGTGGGTATTGAGTACAGCTACTGGAAAGACAAATACGGTATCGAAAACAATGGTCGACTGGACACCAATCAGAGCGTGACCAGCGCCCTGGTTAAGGTTCACTTCTAAAACCTGACCAAACGCACAGTTTTAGCCCCACCTGCTCCACGACGGAGCACTTGAGGACCCGCGCGCAAGCCAGTAATCTGCGCGCCCCCTCGCTCAGGGTAGGACGGATCCTACCTGCGTTTGCTGACCGCTCAGTCAATGAATTCGGGCGGTTGGCAAGCGTCACGCCAACCTGAAGTCCCCCTTTTCAGCTGTTCAGAAAGACGTCGAGCAGGATTGTTGTGCCGTATCGGAAAGTTGGCGCAGCTCTTGCCAAATAGCTGTGGCTAATCGAAAAAAACTGACTCAAAAGACAAGTATTTGAACGCAACGGTGCCATTCAGAGCACCGACAACAGATTCAATCAAGGGAGCAACACAGCGATGCGCATTACCAATAGCCTGATACTCGCCGGCGGCCTGCTGGCGGCCAGCACTGCCGCCACCGCCGGTGATCTGTTGCAATGGCAGAACAACAGCCTGACCTACCTGTGGGGCAAGAACTTCGCCGTTAACCCTGAAATCCAGCAGACCGTGACCTTCGAGCACGCTGATGCCTGGAAATACGGCGACAACTTCATCTTCATCGACAAGATCTTCTACAACGGCGATAAAGACTTTAACAACGGCGACAACACCTACTACGGTGAGATTCAGCCGCGTCTGTCGTTCGGCAAGATTTTCGACCAGAAGCTGGAGTTCGGCCCGATCAAGGACGTGCTGCTGGCAATGACCTACGAATTTGGCGAGGGCGATACCGAGTCCTACCTGATCGGTCCGGGTTTCGACCTGGCAATCCCGGGCTTCGACTACTTCCAGCTGAACTTCTATCAGCGCAACACCGAAGGCAGCCGTGCCGGTGACAATGTCTGGCAGATCACCCCGGTGTGGTCCTACACCATTCCTGTGGGCAAGTCCGACATCCTCATCGACGGCTTCATGGACTGGGTAGTCGACAACGACGCCACCAGCCGTCGTGGCACCTACCACGCCAACCTGCACTTCAACCCACAGGTCAAGTACGACCTGGGTAAAGCGTTGAACTGGGGCGAGAAGCAGCTGTATGTCGGTTTTGAGTACGACTACTGGAAGAACAAGTACGGCATCAAGGACAGCGACGCCTTCGATACCGATCAGAACACCGCCAGCTTCCTGGTCAAAGTGCACTTCTGATCATCACGGCAAAGCCCTTCTGGCTTTGATCGCTGGCAAGGTCGGCTCCCACTGGATCTTTTGGGAGCTGGCCTTGCCAGCGATGAGGCTATCAACCTTTAACCGACCGCCAGATCTTGCCAACAACGGCCACGACGGCCAACACCGCTGCACCGGCAACAATACCAACGCCACCATTGAGCAACGCCCCGATCAACGCCCCGCCCCGTTCTGCACTGAAGGCTTCGATAGCGTGATGGAGGGGCGCTACGCCATGCACCAGGATCCCGCCCCCCACCAGAAACATGGCTGCTGTGCCAATCACTGACAGGCTCTTCATCATGTACGGTGCCGCTCGCAGAATACCGTTGCCGACAGCCTTGGCCACGCCTGAGGCTTTACCCGTCAGCCACAACCCCAGGTCATCAAGCTTGACGATACCGGCAACCAATCCGTAAACGCCGATGGTCATGACAATGGCAATGCCCGAAAGCACGATGATTTGCTGAGTCAGCGGCGCAGCGGCTACCGCGCCCAGGGTGATGGCGATGATTTCCGCCGAGAGGATAAAGTCCGTACGGATCGCGCCTTTGATCTTGGTCTGCTCAAATGCCACCAGGTCGACAGCCGGGTCGGCTAGCGCTTCGGTTCTGGCCTCGTGCTCGGCCTGGTCTTGCGCTTTATTGTGCAAAAACTTGTGGGCCAGCTTTTCAAAGCCTTCGTAACACAGGAAAGCACCGCCTACCATCAACAACGGCGTCACCGCCCAGGGGATGAACGCACTGATCAAGAGTGCCGCCGGCACCAGAATCAGCTTGTTGAGGAACGAGCCCTTGGCCACCGCCCAGACCACCGGAATTTCCCGCTCGGCGCGCACGCCCGTGACCTGCTGGGCGTTGAGCGCCAGGTCGTCACCCAATACACCGGCGGTCTTTTTCGCCGCGACCTTGGTCATCACCGAGACATCGTCGAGGACCGTAGCGATGTCGTCGATCAACAACAGAAGACTGCTTCCTGCCATGTTTGCCTGATTCCAGCGGGTTAAGAGGTGCTCAGTCTAGCCCAAAGTCGCCAGCTTGAGCCCTTTGCAAACGCGGTGCTACCATGCGCCACCGCCCTTTCAGGCCCGGTGCCGCCTGCGGCCCGACACGAGGAACAGCGTCAACCATGAGCAGCATTCGCGAGCGCAACAAAGAATTGATCCTGCGCGCGGCCAGCGAGGAGTTCGCCGACAAGGGCTTTGCCGCCACCAAGACCAGCGATATCGCGGCCAAGGCCGGGCTGCCCAAGCCCAACGTCTACTACTACTTCAAATCTAAGGAAAACCTCTACCGCGAGGTGTTGGAAAGCATCATCGAGCCGATCATGCAGGCGTCCACGCCGTTCAATGCTGACGGTGATCCCAAAGAAGTGCTGAGCGCCTACATCCGCTCGAAAGTGCGCATTTCCCGCGACCTGCCGTTTGCCTCCAAGGTGTTTGCCAGCGAAATCATGCACGGCGCCCCGCACCTGAGCCCGAGCCAGGTCGAACAGCTCAACGAGCAAGCCCGGCACAACATCGAATGCATCCAGGCCTGGATTGAGCGTGGTCAGATCGCTGCGGTCGACCCGCACCACCTGATGTTCAGCATCTGGGCAGCGACCCAGACTTACGCTGATTTCGATTGGCAGATCTCGGTAGTTACCGGTAAAACCAAGCTGGAAGACAGCGATTATGAGGCGGCGACGCAGACCATCATTCGCCTGGTGCTCAAAGGGTGCGAGCCGGACGCCTGACCCCCTGCGGGAAACTGTCATCGTAGCCGCTGCCGCCAGGCTGCGATCGACTGCGCAGCAGTCGCCTTGAAACCTCTACGACCGCTTTGCGGCCGATCGCAGCCTGGCGGCAGCGGCTACGTGCATTGAGCCTTAGGCGGCTACCCCAGCATCCGCCGTCAGCCCCGCCTCTTCGATCGCACTGATCGCACACTGCTCGTCAATGTCCGACGTATCGCCACTGATCCCGATCGCCCCTAACACCACGCCCTGCTGATTGCGAATCAGCACGCCACCCGGTGCAGGCACCACCGGGCTTTGCCCCAGGCCATTGAGCGCGGCGAAAAACGCCGGACGTTGCTGCGCGTCCAGCGCCAGCAGGCGCGAACCCTTGCCCAAGGCAATCGCCCCCCAGGCTTTGCCCATCGCCACTTGCGGACGCAGCAGGCTGGCACCGTCTTCACGTTGCAGCGCCAATAGGTGGCCGCCATTGTCGAGCACCGCCACCGTCAAGGGTGCGGCAGAGATCTTGCGGCCTGCAGCCAGCGCGGCGTTCACCAGGCTGACAGCGACTTTCAGGGTCAATGTGGTCATGGAAAGGTCCTCTTGTTGTTAGAAGCCCTGAGGGCAGGTGTGAAAGCAATAGAACAAATAGAACACAATGGTGAATATTTTTGTATACAATATTTTCAGCGCGATAAACCAATTCTGACGAAACGCCTTTTTTATGGCCTTCCCGACGAAAGCACCCATCGCCGATGAAAATGGATTGACCAGAGTCGCCTGGCGTGAATACACTCTGACGAAAAGCCATTTGTATACAATTACAAAATCAAAGAGGCACAAAACCATGAGCAAAATGAGAGCAATTGATGCAGCCGTTCTGGTGATGCGCCGCGAAGGTGTTGAAACCGCGTTTGGTATTCCGGGTGCTGCAATCAACCCGCTGTACTCGGCCCTGAAGAAAGTCGGCGGTATCGATCACGTCCTCGCTCGTCACGTTGAAGGCGCCTCGCACATGGCCGAGGGCTACACCCGCACCAAAGCCGGCAACATTGGCGTGTGCATCGGCACCTCCGGCCCTGCTGGCACTGACATGGTCACTGGCCTGTACAGCGCCTCCGCTGACTCCATCCCGATCCTGTGCATCACCGGCCAAGCGCCGCGTGCCCGTATGCACAAGGAAGATTTCCAGGCCGTCGACATCACCAGCATCGTCAAGCCGGTGACCAAGTGGGCGACCACCGTTCTGGAACCAGGCCAGGTGCCTTACGCGTTCCAGAAAGCCTTCTATGAAATGCGCTCCGGTCGCCCAGGCCCTGTGCTGATCGACCTACCGTTCGACGTGCAGATGGCCGAAATCGAATTCGACATCGACGCCTACCAGCCGCTGCCGGTGCAAAAGCCTGCCGCCAACCGCGTCCAGGTCGAAAAAGCCCTGGCCATGCTCGACACTGCCGAGCGCCCACTGCTGGTGGCCGGTGGTGGCATCATCAACGCCGACGCCTGCGACAAGCTGGTCGAATTCGCCGAGCTGACCGGTATTCCAGTGATCCCGACCCTGATGGGCTGGGGCATCATCCCCGACGATCACCCGCTGATGGTCGGCATGGTCGGTCTGCAGACCTCGCACCGCTACGGCAACGCCACCATGCTCAAGTCCGACGTGGTGTTGGGTATCGGTAACCGCTGGGCCAACCGCCACACCGGTTCCGTTGACGTCTACACCGAAGGTCGTCGTTTCATTCACGTCGATATCGAACCAACCCAGATCGGCCGGGTATTCACCCCGGACCTGGGTATCGTCTCCGACGCCGGTGCTGCCCTGGACGTGTTCCTGGAAGTGGCCCGCGAGTGGAAAGCCGCCGGCAAGCTCAAAGACCGCAGCGCCTGGCTGGAAGACTGCCAGCAGCGCAAGTCCAGCCTGCAGCGCAAGACCCATTTCGACAACGTGCCGGTCAAGCCGCAGCGCGTGTACCAGGAAATGAACCAGGTGTTCGGCAAAGACACCTGCTACGTCAGCACCATCGGTCTGTCGCAGATCGCCGGCGCGCAGTTCCTGCACGTGTACAAGCCGCGTCACTGGATCAACTGTGGTCAGGCCGGCCCACTGGGCTGGACCATTCCTGCTGCGCTGGGTGTGGTCAAGGCTGATCCGAGCCGCAAGGTTGTGGCCCTGTCGGGCGACTATGACTTCCAGTTCATGATCGAGGAACTGGCCGTGGGTGCACAGTTCAACCTGCCCTACGTCCACGTCCTGGTGAACAACTCCTACCTGGGCCTGATTCGCCAGGCTCAGCGTGGCTTTGAGATGGACTACTGTGTGCAACTGGCGTTCGAGAACGTCAACGCACCGGAACTCAACGGTTATGGCGTCGACCACGTCGCCGTGGTTGAGGGCCTGGGTTGCAAGGCCCTGCGTGTTACCGAACCTGGCGAGATCGCGCCCGCCCTGCTCAAAGCGCAGAAACTGGCTGAAGAGTTCAAGGTACCGGTGGTGGTCGAGGTTATCCTCGAGCGCGTGACCAACATTTCCATGGGCACCGAAATCAACGCGGTCAACGAATTCGAAGACCTGGCACTGGTCGGCAACGACGCGCCAACCGCGATTTCCCTGCTCGACTGATCGCTTGAGCGGCCCTGTTGCGTTGCGCACAGGGCCCACTTTTGCAAGGAGACCTCCATGCCACGTTTTGCCGCCAACCTGTCCATGCTGTTCACCGAGCAGGACTTCCTCGCCCGCTTCAAAGCTGCAGCTGACGCTGGCTTCAGCGGAGTTGAATACCTGTTCCCGTACGATTTCAGCTCGGCTGAAATCAAGCAGCAACTCGATGCCCACGGCCTGACCCAGGTGCTGTTCAACCTGCCGGC
Organism: Pseudomonas sp. S06B 330; assembly: GCF_002845275.2. Taxonomy (NCBI): domain Bacteria; kingdom Pseudomonadati; phylum Pseudomonadota; class Gammaproteobacteria; order Pseudomonadales; family Pseudomonadaceae; genus Pseudomonas; species Pseudomonas tussilaginis. The sequence goes on from NZ_CP088149.1 coordinate 4,127,604, forward strand.
TGGCGACTGGGCCAAGGGTGATCGCGGTATCGCTTGCGATCCTGCGCGCGTCGAGCAGTTCCGCGCCGGTGTCGATCTGGCCATCGCCTACGCCCAAGTGCTGGGCAACACCCAGGTCAACTGCCTGGCCGGTATCCGCCCGCAAGGCCCGGACTGCGCCAGCGTCCGCAAGACCTTCGTCGACAACCTCAAATACGCTGCCGACAAGCTGGAAGCCGCCGGGATCAAGCTGGTCATGGAAATGATCAACACCCGCGACATCCCAGGCTTCTACCTGAACAACACCCAACAGGCCCTGGAAATCCAGGCCGAAGTCGGCAGCAGCAACCTGTTCCTGCAATACGACATCTACCACATGCAAATCATGGAGGGCGACCTGGCCCGCACCATGGAAAGCAACCTGGCCAAGATCAACCACATCCAGCTGGCCGACAACCCGGGCCGCAACGAGCCGGGTACTGGCGAAATCAACTACCGCTTCCTCTTCGAACACCTGGACCGCATCGGCTACCAGGGCTGGGTGGGCTGTGAATACAAGCCGCTGACCACCACCGAAGCTGGGCTGGGCTGGTTGAAATCCCATAACGCGATCTGACCTGCAAACAATTACAAGAGGCATCTCTCATGGCTAAAATCGGATTTATCGGCACCGGCATCATGGGCCGCCCAATGGCGCAGAACCTGCAAAAAGCCGGTCACAGCCTGTTCCTGTCCACCCATCACGATGCAGCCCCGGCCGACCTCGTTGCCGCAGGCGCCGTTGCCCTGGCCAACCCGAAAGAAGTGGCCCAGGAAGCTGAATTCATCATCGTCATGGTGCCCGACACCCCACAGGTCGAAAGCGTGCTGTTCGGTGACAACGGTGTGGCTCAAGGCGTAGGCCCGAACAAAGTCGTGATCGACATGAGCTCGATCTCCCCTACCGCCACCAAAGCCTTCGCCGAGAAGATCAAGGCGACTGGCGCCACCTACCTGGACGCGCCAGTGTCCGGCGGTGAAGTCGGTGCCAAGGCCGCGACCTTGAGCATCATGGTCGGTGGTTGCCCGAATGCTTTCGAACGCGCACTGCCGCTGTTCCAGGCCATGGGCAAGAACATCACCCGCGTGGGTGGCAGCGGCGACGGTCAGACCGCCAAGGTCGCCAATCAGATCATCGTTGCCCTGAACATTCAGGCAGTGGCTGAAGCCCTGCTGTTCGCCGCCAAGAACGGCGCCGATCCTGCCAAGGTACGTGAAGCACTGATGGGCGGCTTCGCCTCCTCGAAGATCCTGGAAGTACACGGCGAGCGCATGATCAAGGGCACCTTCGATCCAGGCTTCCGCATCAGCCTGCACCAGAAGGACCTGAACCTGGCCCTGCAAGGCGCCAAGGAGCTGAACATCAACCTGCCCAACACCTCCAACGCCCAGCAAGTGTTCAGCACCTGCGCAGCCATCGGCGGTGCCAACTGGGACCACTCGGCGCTGATCAAAGGGCTTGAGCACATGGCCAACTTCTCGATCCGCGACGACAAGTAATACCCAGGCAACAGCGCCCCTGGGTCAGCCTGCACGGAGGCGGGCCCAGGGGCGTTTTCGATTCTGAAGAACAATAAGATTGGAGCCTGCCATGTCGCTCGATCCGCAACACTTTCTGCGCGACCTGTTCGCCACGGCCATCGATGCCGCGCACCCTCACCAGGTCCTTGAAGCGCACCTGCCCAGCGACCGCAGCGGTCGCGTCATTGTCATCGGCGCTGGCAAAGCTGCAGCGGCCATGGCCGAAGTGGTCGAACGCCACTGGAAGGGCCCGGTCTCCGGCCTGGTGGTCACCCGCTACGGCCACGGTGCCAACTGCTCGAAAATCGAAGTGGTCGAAGCTGCCCACCCGGTTCCCGACGCCGCCGGCCTGGCTGTTGCCAAACGCGTGTTGGAAATGGTCAGCAACCTGACCGCCGACGACCGCGTGATTTTCCTGCTCTCCGGCGGTGGTTCTGCCTTGCTGGCCCTGCCCGCCGAAGGTCTGACCCTGGCCGACAAGCAACAGATCAACAAGGCGCTGCTTAAATCCGGCGCGACCATCGGCGAGATGAACTGCGTGCGCAAGCACCTCTCGGCGATCAAGGGTGGCCGCCTGGCCAAGGCCTGCTGGCCGGCCACGGTCTACACCTATGCGATTTCCGACGTGCCGGGTGACCTGGCCACCGTCATCGCCTCCGGCCCGACCGTGGCCGACCCGAGCACCTCGGCCGAAGCCCTGGCGATCCTCAAGCGCTATAACATCGAAGCGCCTGCTGCCGTCACTGCCTGGCTGAACAACCCGGCCTCGGAAACCGTCAAGGCCGATGACCCGGCCCTGGCACGCAGCCACTTCCAACTGATCGCCCGCCCCCAGCAGTCGCTGGAAGCTGCGGCGGTCAAAGCCCGTCAAGCCGGTTTCAGCCCGCTGATTCTCGGCGACCTGGAAGGCGAATCACGGGAAGTGGCCAAGGTCCATGCCGGCATCGCCCGACAGATCGTCCTGCACGGCCAGCCACTGTCGCCTCCGTGCGTGATCCTTTCCGGTGGCGAAACCACCGTGACCGTGCGCGGCAATGGCCGTGGCGGACGCAACGCCGAGTTTCTCTTGAGCCTGACCGAAAGCCTCAAGGGCCTGCCCGGTGTCTATGCCCTGGCCGGTGACACCGACGGTATCGATGGCTCCGAAGACAACGCCGGTGCGTTGATGACCCCAGACAGTTACGCGCGCGCCGCAGCCCTCGGCCTGTCGGCCAGTGATGAGCTGGACAACAACAATGGCTATGGCTACTTCGCCGCTCTCGATGCCTTGATCGTCACCGAGCCGACGCGGACCAACGTTAACGATTTTCGCGCCATTCTGATCCTCGAGAGTGCCAAACATGACGCCTGACAAAAAAGTCAAAATCCTCGCTACCCTCGGCCCTGCCATCAAGGGTATCGATGACATCCGCCAACTGGTTGAGTCCGGGGTAAATATCTTCCGCCTCAACTTCAGCCATGGCGAACACGAAGACCACGCCCTGCGCTACCAGTGGATCCGCGAAGTTGAAAGCCAGCTGAATTACCCGCTGGGTATCCTCATGGACCTGCAAGGGCCGAAACTGCGGGTTGGCCGTTTTGCCGAGGGCAAAGTCCAGCTGCAACGCGGCCAGGCCCTGCGCCTGGACCTGGACAGTACCCCCGGCACTGTCGAGCGGGTCAACCTGCCCCACCCGGAAATCATTGCTGCGCTTGAGCCAGGCATGGACCTGCTGCTCGATGACGGCAAGCTGCGCCTGCGGGTGACTGCCAAGCACAGCGACGCCATCGAGACTGAAGTACTCAATGGCGGCGAGCTGTCTGACCGCAAAGGCGTCAACGTTCCACAGGCAGTGTTGGACCTCAGCCCGCTGACCGCCAAGGATCGCCGCGACCTGACCTTCGGCCTGGAACTGGGTGTGGACTGGGTGGCCCTGTCGTTCGTGCAGCGCCCGGAAGACATCATCGAAGCACGCCAGCTGATCGGTGACCGCGCCTACCTGATGGCCAAGATCGAGAAACCGTCGGCGGTGACTCAACTGCGCGCGATTGCCGAGCTGAGCGATGCGATCATGGTTGCCCGCGGCGACTTGGGCGTGGAAGTGCCTGCTGAAAGCGTGCCACAGATCCAGAAAACCATCATCAACACCTGCCGCGAGCTGGGCAAACCGGTGGTGGTTGCCACGCAGATGCTTGAATCGATGCGCTTCTCCCCAGCCCCGACCCGCGCCGAAGTTACCGACGTGGCCAACGCTGTGGCTGAAGGTGCCGACGCGGTCATGCTCTCTGCCGAAACCGCTTCGGGGGACTACCCGCTCGAAGCCGTACAAATGATGAGCAAGATCATCCGTCAGGTCGAAAATGGCCCGGACTATCAAGCTCAGCTCGACGTTGGCCGGCCCAAGGCTGAAGCGACGGTCTCCGACGCCATCAGCTGCGCGATCCGTCGTATCAGCGGCATTCTGCCGGTGGCGGTACTGGTCAACTACAGTGAATCGGGTGCCTCGACCTTGCGTGCTGCGCGCGAACGGCCACGGGCACCGATTCTCAACCTGACCCCCAACCTGTCCACCGCCCGGCGCCTGAGCGTGGCCTGGGGTGTGCACTCGGTGGTCAATGACCGCCTGCGCCAGGTCGATGAAATCTGCTCCACCGCACTGGAAATCGCCCAGGCACAAGGCATGGCCAGCCGTGGCGATACCCTGTTGATCACCGCCGGTGTGCCTTTTGGTAAGCCGGGATCGACTAACACGCTGCGGATCGAAACCTTGATCTGATGCTGTACAGGGCTGCCCTGCAGCCCATCGTCGGCAAAACCGGCTCCCACATACCGTAACTGTGGGAGCTGGCCTTGCCAGCGCTGAGGCCAGCGCCAATACACATTCAGGTGGGAAAACCCAGCCCAATAGAGGCCGCCCCACTCCACATCAACCCAGACTGCCCCCATGTACACCAAGAATTTCGTCAACCCGTGCCCCGACTGGGCCACGGCTTTGCTCAATGGCTTCAGCCAGGTCCTGTTGCAACGCAACCCGTTGTGCGGCCTGCTATGCCTGCTGGCCATCACCCTGACCGCCCCCAACCTGGTCGGTGGCGCCTTGCTGGGCGCTCTTGCCGGGCTGCTCACGGCCCAGCGCCGTGGCTACAACCGCACTGATCGCCAGGCTGGCCTGTACAGCTACAACGGCGTGCTGATCGGCTTGTTGCTTAGCTACGCCCTGCCCTGGTCGGCCATCTTGCCGCCACTCATCATCGCTGCCGGCGGCGTAAGCAGCATGCTTGTGCACCAGTGGCTAAAACGCGCCAGTTCCAACCTGCTGCTGCCGGCATACACCGCACCGTTCGTACTGATCGGCTGGGCCGTGCTTCTGCTTAGCCACCCCGAAGCCAGCGCCGCCAGCCCGATCGAGCACAATGCGCTCTACGCACTGGCGCGCGGCCTGGGGCAGATTTTCCTGCTGGATAACCCGCTTGCCGGTCTGCTGATCGCCAGCGGCCTACTGATCGCCAACCGCTATGCCGCCGCCTGGGCGTTGCTCGGCGCGGCGCTGGGCGGTAGCGTCGCGCTACTCGGCGGCGAAGCCAATGCTGCCTATGCCGGCCTCTACGGTTTCAACGCTGCACTCGCCGCCCTGGCCTTCAGCCAGACCCGCAAACAGCCCTGGTTGCCGTTGCTGGCGATGATTCTGGCCATTGTCCTGCAACCGCTGGTAGCCCAACTGCCAGTGCCGGGCCTGACCGCGCCGTTCATCTTTGCCTGCTGGCTGGTATTGATCGGCCAGCGCCTGATGCGCCACCCGCTGACTCGCCGTGCCAGTCGCTTGCATAGCTGAGACGCTGCCCCTAGGCTCAGCTCCATTGTTTAATGGAGCTGAGTATGGACACCCCTTCGAGCTGGCGTGAGCGGCTCTATGTCATCGTTTTTCAAACCGATACAGTCGCTGGCCGTCGCTTTGACAGTATCCTCCTGCTGATCATCCTCGCCAGCCTGATCACGGTGGTGCTGGACAGTATCGATGAAGTGCACCAGAACTACGCTGGGCTGCTGGCCGGGATCGAGTGGGGGTTCACCGCCATCTTTCTGGTCGAGTACCTGATTCGCCTGTACTGCTCGCCCAAGCCCTTACGCTACGCTTTCAGCTTCTACGGTCTGGTCGACCTGCTGGCGATCGTGCCGGGCATCATCGCCTTGTACTACAGCGACGCACAGTACCTGCTGATCATTCGGGTAATCAGGATGCTGCGCATCTTCCGCGTGCTCAAGCTCAGCCCCTATCTCAAACAAGCGCATTACCTGCTCTCGGCACTGCGCGGCAGCAAGCAGAAGATCATCGTGTTTCTGCTCAGTGTCTCGACCCTGGTAACGGTGTTTGGCACCCTGATGTACGTGGTCGAAGGGCCGGAGCATGGCTTTACCAGCATTCCCAAAGGGATCTACTGGGCAATTGTCACCCTGACCACGGTCGGCTTCGGCGATATCGTGCCCAGGACGCCGCTGGGCCAGGTGATTTCCTCGTTGGTGATGATCACCGGTTACTCGATCATTGCCGTGCCCACCGGGATCTTCACTGCGGAGCTGGCCAATGCCATGCGCGGCGAGCAGCTGCAACATGACTGCCCAGTGTGCCGGAAAAACAACCACGAGCACGGCGCCGCGTTCTGCTCGCGTTGTGGTAATGCGTTGTTCAAAAAAATGGAATAAGCAAAGTACTTTTTAATCTTTTAGCGCCTAAGCCTGAGCCGCTATAGTCGCTGGCATAATGCCTTTAACGCCAATTCGAACAAGGAATGCGCAGTGAAAAAACTCTTTAGTGCCTCGCTTCTGGCCGCCGGTCTCGCCTTCGGTTCGCTGGCCCAGGCCGCGCCAGCACCGCTGCTGAACGTCTCCTATGACGTGATGCGCGATTTCTACAAGGACTACAACGTCGCCTTCCAGAAGCACTGGGAAGCCGAGCATAAAGAGAAAATCACCGTACAAATGTCCTTCGGTGGTTCGAGCAAACAAGCGCGTTCGGTCATCGATGGCCTGCCGGCTGACGTCATCACCATGAACATGGCCACCGACATAAATGCCCTGGCCGACAACGGCAAGCTGGTGCCGGACAACTGGGTCACTCGCCTGCCGAACAACAGTGCGCCGTTCACCTCGGCCACCGTGTTCATCGTGCGCAAGGGCAACCCCAAGGCCCTCAAGGACTGGCCTGATCTGCTCAAGGATGGGGTTGAGGTCATTGTCCCGAACCCCAAGACCTCCGGTAACGGTCGCTATACCTACCTCTCGGCCTGGGGCTATGTCCTGAAGAACGGCGGCGACGAGAACAAGGCCAAGGAGTTTGTCGGCAAGCTGTTCAAGCAAGCACCGGTGCTCGATACCGGTGGCCGTGCTGCGACCACCACGTTCATGACCAACCAGATCGGCGACGTGCTGGTAACCTTCGAAAACGAAGCCGAGATGATCGCCCGCGAGTTTGGTCGTGATCAGTTCGAAGTGGTCTATCCAAGCGTTTCGGCTGAAGCCGAGCCACCGGTGAGTGTGGTGGACAAGGTCGTGGACAAGAAAGGCAGCCGTGCCACTGCCGAGGCATACCTGAAGTACCTGTGGTCGCCAGAGGCCCAGGAAATTGCCGCCAACAACTACCTGCGTCCGCGTAATCCTGACGTACTGGCCAAGTACACCGACCGTTTCCCGAAAGTCGATTTCCTGTCGGTAGAGAAGACCTTCGGTGACTGGCGCACCGTGCAGAAGACCCACTTCAATGACGGTGGCGTGTTCGACCAGATCTATACCGGGCAGTAATCGCCTGTAGCCGCTGCCGCCAGGCTGCGATCGGCCGTGGAACGGCCGCCATTCTGCCCATCGGGATGACAGGATGACGACTGCTTCGCAGCCGATTGCAGCCTGGCGGCAGCGGCTACGGATCAACTGGCCCTCTCGATCGTTTAACCGCTATTTCGAACTTGCCGCGCCTCCATTGATCAGTTCATTGACTACCCTTTCCGTCATCTACGGCTCAAGGAGTGCCCAGTGACACGATCGTTCTTCGCCCTGCTTTTGAGCTGCCTGCTGAGTCTCCAGCTGGCGGGCGCCGCCCCCTTGCTACCCAAAGCCGACAAAGCTGCAGAACCTGCCGAACCTGTGGTTCAGGGCGGCTTGCTCGGCGCCATTGCCGATGGCCTGGACGATGTCAGCCAGGAACTGGACGTCGACAACCATCTGATCGACAACTGGCGCCTGCGCGCCGATCGCGCCGCCGATGAAGTCGACCAATTGGTCACGCGACCTTCAGGCCTCAGCTCACTGGAGCTGTGGCGCGATTTTGCGGTGCTCACCGTCACCTGGCTGATTGCCTTTGTCCTGCTCTCTCAACTGGGTCGCATGCTCGAACGCGCCAGCAGTCACTCACGCCTGCTGCGCGAACGACCGCGCCCCCGACGTGTGATCAAGTACCTCCTGACCTATACCCTACCCGCCCTGGCCAGCTTGATCGTGACGCTCTACGTCAGTCACTTCCTGGTGATTTCCGCCGGGCGCGCATTGGGCATGAGCCTGGCTTACGCCACCAGTAGCGGTATTTTCTCGACGTCGATCATTCTCTGTCTGATCACCCTGTTCGACACCGGGCACAAACGCACTGCGGTACGGATCATCCGCACGGTGGCACCTAGACCGTTGTTCATGATCGGTTTTCTCGCCGCCTGGAGCGATGCCCTGACCAGCCCGCAGATTGCCCGGCAGCTGGGCGGTAATATCACCAGCAGTGTCGCCGCTGTGACCGGCTTGCTGGCCACGCTGGCGTTCGCCGTGTTGGTGCTCAAACTGCGACGGCCAGTGGCGCATCTGATCCGCAATCGCGCCCTGCCTGATCGCCTGCAGCACCGCGCCGTCCAGGAAACCCTGAGGATCTTCTCGGCGCTGTGGTTCCTGCCAATCCTGATGATGATTCTGGTCTCGGCCGTACATTTGATCGGTGCTGGTGAAGAGAGCCAGCGCGCCCTGCAAAAAGCCCTGCTGACCTCAATCCTGCTGATTGGTACGGTGTTTCTCAGCACCATCCTGCAACGCATGTTCAAACATCGCGAAGAAGTCGACGCCAGGCAACGCCTGCGCCCCTACAAGGAACTGTTGCGCAACCTCGCCTATGCCCTCTTGCGGGTCGTCATGGCCGTTACGTTCATCGAACTGCTGGGGCGTATCTGGGGCTTTTCCGTGCTCGATTTCGCCCTGCGCAACAGCCTGGGGCGGGCCATCAGCGACTCGCTGAGCAGCATCGGCCTGATCTTGCTGGTGACCTGGCTGCTCTGGGTGGTGATCGACACGGCCATTCAGGAAGCGCTCAAGCCCACGGTCGGGCGCCGCTCCGCGCGCCAGCCGAGCACCCGCGTGCGGACCATCCTGCCGATGCTGCGCAACGCGATCAAAATCATTCTGGTGGTGATCTGCACCATTACCACCATGGCCAACCTGGGTATCAACGTTGCGCCGCTGCTGGCCGGTGCCGGGGTGGTCGGTCTGGCCATCGGCTTCGGCTCGCAGCAATTGGTCCAGGATGTGATCACTGGGCTGTTCATCCTCATCGAAGACACCATCGCCATCGGCGACTGGGTAGTGCTCGACTCCGGCCACGCCGGCACGGTCGAGAGCCTGACCATTCGCACCCTGCGCCTGCGTGACGGCAAAGGCTTCGTGCACTCGGTGCCGTTCGGCCAGATCAAGGCGGTCACCAACCAGTCGCGGCAATTTGCCTATGCCTTCTTCTCGGTGCAGTTCAGCTACGCCACCAATGTCGACAGCGCCTTGAAACTGATTCGCGAAGTCGGTCACTCGATCAGCGAGGACCCGATGCTGCGCCACAGCCTGCAGGGGCCGTTGCAAGTGTTCGGGGTCGATAGCATGAACCTCAACGGCATCACCCTCACCGCACAGTTTCGCACCAGCTCCGGCGGCCAATACGCGGTCAACCGGGCGTTCAACGAGCGCCTGAAAAAACGCGTGGACGAGACTGATGATGTCAGCTTTGCCCAGTACAACCCTCCCCCTGCACGAATAGCCGAAGGACCGGTTTGATTGGCCTTTCTGGCGGGCGGACATCGGTGCTAAAGTCGCGGCCATGAACCCCTCCCGCGCCCACCGCCCGCTGATTGCCTGGACCCTGTACTTCTGTGTCCTGTTCAATCTGTTCGCCTGCGGTATCGGCCATGGGCAGATGATGGGGCTCAAGCTCAACGGCATCGGCGGCGCCTTCTGCTCGGCCATGGGCAGTGCCGGACCGAGCCTGAAAAGCGACTTTGGCGATCAGTCGGTCGCCGGCTGGGACAGCCTGCAGACATGCCCGGTGTGCGCCGCTGCCGTGATCTGCCTGGGCCTGGTGCTGGTCATCGGCTGGCTGCTGGCGGCCGCCCGCATCCGTCATTATCACCGAGAACTGCGCAGCAAGGCGCCACCGCGCTATTGCTGGCCTGCCGCCAATCCCCGCGCCTCTCCGCTTCTGGCTTGAACCGTACAGCTGTCTGTAATCGGCCTGCTTGCCGTGCCTGACTAACAGGCGCCACTGGCCGTTGGCTCACTCTCCAGAGTTCGTTTCATGCCCTACTCCTATCGCTTTTCCGGTTGCGCGGCGCTGCTGTGTGCGCTGTCCGTCAATGCTGGCGCCGAAGTGCCGCTCACCCTGCCCGACCTGCGCATTGAGGGCCGCGCCGACGCCGAAGACGGCGTGCTGCTCGACACCCCCTCACAAACCGGCTCGCGCCTGGGCCTGACCCCACGGCAAACCCCGGCGTCAGTGAGCATCGTCAACCGCCAGCAGATCGAACAGCGCGGTGCCCAGACCACCCAGGACATGCTCGCCGGCGTACCGGGCATGACCGCCGCCTCGCCCCCCGGCTCGGCCGGCTCAGTGGCCTACCGCGGCTTTTCCGGGGCGCAGATCACCCAACTGTTCAACGGCATCAGTGTGCAGTACGACTCGATTGCCGCGCGTCCGGTGGACAGCTGGATCTATGACCGCGTCGAAGCCATTGGCGGGCCCTCAAGCTTTCTGTTTGGCGCTGGTGCTGTAGGCGGCTCGATCAACTACATCACCAAGCTCGCCAGCCGCGACGAGAACTTCAATGAAGGCCGCATCCAGTACGGCTCCTACGACAGCAGCGAAACCTCGTTCGGCTTCAACCATGCCCTCAACGACGGCGACGGTATTCGTAACTACGCACGCCTGGACTTCAGCCATACCCACAGCAACGGCTACGTCGACCGCGAGGAACGTGACGCCTGGAGCGTGGCCTTTTCGCTGCTGACTGACATCAACGACCAGCTATCCCACACCCTGGCCCTGGAGTACCAGAACGAAAGCGTCGACAGCCCCTACTGGGGCAGCCCGGTACTCAACCCGCTCGGTGGCGAAATGAAGGTCGACGAGAGCCGTCGCTTCGAGAACTACAACGTTGAGGACGGCCGTTACGAACAACGCGTGCGCTGGCTGCGTTCGATCACCGAGTACCGTTTCAACGACGACACCTCGCTGCGCAATACCCTCTACCACTACAACACCGAGCGTAACTTCCGCAACCTTGAGACGTACGCCTACAACGCCGACAACAGCCAGGTGAACCGCTCCAATGCGCTGTTGCAGCGCCATGACCAAGAGCTCAACGGCAATCGCCTCGAAATGCTCCACCAGGGACAGTTGTTCGGCCTCAACAGCCAATGGTCGACCGGCCTGGACTACAGCCACAACGTGCAGACCAATTACCCGCGTTCGGTAACCGGGATGTTTGACAGCGTCGATCCGGCGCACTTCGATCCGGGTCATTTCTATGACCTCAATGGCATGGTGCCGGGCTACCAGAAGAACCGCCAGAACACCGTCGATACCTGGGCCGCCTTTGTGGAAAATCGCCTGCAGCTTACCGAACGCCTGTCGCTACTGACCGGCCTGCGCTACGACCATATCGACCTTCAGGTGCACAACTACCGCAGTGTCGACGCCAACAACCCGCGCGACTTCAAACGCCTCTACGAACCGACGACCGGACGCGTCGGCCTGGTCTACGAACTGACGCCTGCGGCTAACGTCTACGTGCAATACAGCACCGCAGCCGACCCGCCCGCCGGGATTCTGACCACGGCCAGCTTTGCCCAGGTGCGCGACTTTGATCTGAGCACTGGCAAGCAGGTCGAAGTCGGCAGCAAATTCAGCTTCCTCGACGGCCGGGGTGCCGCCACCCTCGCCGCTTACCATATCGAGCGCAAAAACCTGGCCACCGCGGACCCGGCCAACCCCGGCGTTACCCAACCGGTAGGCAAGCAATCGTCACGTGGCGTGGAACTGGCCGGCTCCCTGCGCGTGACCCCGCAACTGCTGGCCGAGGGCAACTTCGCCTATGTCGATGCCCAGTACGATGAGTTCAATGAAAACGTCGCTGGCACCAGCGTTTCGCGCAAAGGCAATACACCAACCAACATCCCTGAGCGGGTGGCCAACCTGTGGCTGACCTATGACATCAACCCCAGCTGGCAGGTGGGCGGCGACAGCCGCTACGTGTCGTCGGTGTACGCTGATGCGGCCAACACCCGTTATGCGCCGTCTTACACCGTGTTTGGCGCATTCGTCGGCTACAAGGTTGACGCCGACACGCGCATCACTGCGCGGGTGCGCAACCTGACGGATGAAGTCTATGCCCGCTGGACCAGTTCGAGCATGCTCTATCTGGGCGCGCCACGAACCCTGGAACTGGCCTTACAGACTCGCTTCTAGGACACGGCCGATGAAACGCTATCTGTACCTGTGGCATCGCTGGCTGGGCATCGGCGTGTGTCTGTTCATGGCCCTGTGGTTTTTCTCCGGGGTGGTCATGCTCTACGTCGGCTACCCCAAGCTGACACCTCGCGAACACCTGGCGCACCTGCCGGTACTTAGCCTGCAGGATTGCTGCATTGACTTGGCCCCTGCTCTCGCGGCGGCCGATCCGCAGCGGGCGCCTGCAAGCATTCGCCTGAGCACGGTCGCGGGTCAACCACGCTACCTGGTCAGCTATCCGGGCCGCAGCACTGTCGCCGTCGACGCTCGCAGCGGGCTACGTCTGGGTGTTGTTGGCCGCGATCATGCCTTGGCCAGTGCCCGGCAATACGATCCGACGGCAGCCAGCGAGTACCGGGGGGTGGTTGAGGAAGACCTCTGGACTCACTCGCGCGCCCTGGATGCCGACCGTCCCTTGCAACGGGTGCAGTTGGCCGATGCCAACGGCACTCTGCTGTATGTCTCGGGGCAGACCGGTGAAGTAGTGCGTGACGCCAGCGCGGTGGAACGTGGCTGGAACCTGGTCGGTGCCTGGCTGCACTGGCTGTACCCGTTACGGGGCATCGGCATTGATGGTGTGTGGAGCAATCTGGTGATCTACCTGTCGCTGACGGCCACGCTCATGGCTGTACTTGGGGCGGTAATCGGTGTGTTGCGCTGGCGCCTGCGCAAACCTTACCGCAGCGGTTCACGCTCGCCCTATCGCGGTTTTGCCCGTTGGCACCATATTGGCGGTCTACTGTTCGGGGTGCTGGCGATCACCTGGATTTTCAGTGGCTTGATGTCGATGAATCCGTGGCGGCTGTTCAGCAGTTCGGCACCCTTGAATACGGCGGCCTATCAAGGCGGAGCACTGACCGCGGCGGCCTTTCCGATCTCAGCGACTGAAGCGCTGTCACGCTTTGCTCAACAGGGCTTCAAGGCGCGCGAGCTGGAATGGCGTTTGCTCGGTGGTGCAGGGTATCTGGTCGCACATGACGGACTCGGTCGCAGCCGCTTACTGTCGATGGCTGATGGGCAGGTGCTCGAACACTTGCCTAGAGAGGTACTGGAGCACGCCGCACAGGCAGTTTTGCCACAAGGACAAATGCACAGTGAAGTGCTGGATGTTTATGACTTCTACTACTACGCCAGGACGGAGCAAAGCATGCTCGGGCATCTAGAGAAGCGGCTGCCGGTGCTGCGGGTGCGTTTTGATGATCCACAACAGACCTGGCTGCATGTGGATCTGTATACGGGAGAAATCGTGGGGGTTCTGGATCGGCCTAAGCGGGTATCACGTTGGCTGTTTGCGTTGCTGCACAGTTGGGACTGGTTGCCGTTGCTTGAAAGGCGCCCGCTTTGGGATGTGTGGATGGTGGTATTCAGTGCTGGAGGGATAGTGCTCAGTGTTAGCGGCGTGGTGCTGGGATGGCGCCGTTTGCGCTACTGAGCCAGTCTTGTGGGTGATGGGGTCGGTGCGGTGCCAGATAGTGTGCGGCGCCTGCATCGCCGGCAAGACCGGCTCCCACAGTTCATCCCACAAGGTTGCTCCCGGCCTGGAACACCAACGCCTTGAGCCCTCCAGCCGGATCGCTGTCCGGAAACTCCGGTGGGTTGGCCAAGCGCTCGATGAAGCGAAGGTGCGGCGCTTCTTCAGCCATTCCTTCAATCAGGAATTCAGGCCCAATGGCCGGATCATTCACGCAGGCCAGTACGGTCGCGCCCTCATTCAACAGCTCAGGCAAGCGTCGCAAAATTTTTCGGTAATCCTGGGTCAGGACAAAACTGCCTTTCTGGAAAGTCGGCGGATCAATGATGATCAGGTCATAAGGACCGAACTTGCGCACCTTGCCCCACGACTTGAACAGCTCATGCCCCAGAAAGCTCACGCGCCCCAGATCATGGCCATTGTGCCGGTGATTATCGCGCCCTCGGCTAAGGGCCGAACGCGCCATGTCCAGATTCACCACCTGCTCGGCGCCGCCAGCAATGGCTGCCACGGAAAACCCACAGGTGTAGGCAAACAAATTGAGCACCCGCTGGCCCCCCGCCTGTTCACGCACCCAACGCCGGCCATAGCGCATGTCGAGGAACAACCCGGTGTTCTGCTTCAGGCCCAGATCCAGCTCATAGCGTAGGCCGTCTTCATCGATCAACCAATGCTCGCTTGGTTCACCCAGTAGCCACTGCCCCGGGCTGTCAGGCAGGTAGCGGTGCTGGATGAGTATGGCTTGACCACTCCAGCACGGCGCCTGGGCCAGGTTCAGCAGCATGTGCTCAAGCGCCGGTATCTGCCCCTCGGGAGGCTCGCGAAACAGCGACACCAGCAAAACACCTTGCAGCCAGTCCACGGTGATCTGTTCCAGCCCTGGCCAGCAGCGTCCACGGCCATGAAACAGCCGGCGGGTTTCAGTCGGCGCCGGGCTCAGGGCCTTAAGCAGATGCTGTTGGAGGGTGTCGATCACAGAAGTCATGGGCAAATTCAATGGGGTGAAGCGGCCTATTCTACCCTGCCTGCCCACAGCCGACAGCGCGTTTGACCCTCTATGACTCCGCTTTTGGCATTTGCATCTAAACTAGCACTCCCATTCCCTGCGTTGGACAACCACCATGAGCGAAAAACCCGCAATTGTTCTGGTCCATGGCTTTTGGGGTGGTGCTGCCCACTGGAGCAACGTCATCCTTGAACTGTCACGCTTGGGCCACCGCAATCTACACGCAGTGGAAATGCCACTGACCTCGCTGGCCGATGACGCCGAACGTACACGCAAGATGGTCGCGTCCATTGCCGGTAAGGTATTGCTGGTCGGCCATTCGTATGGCGGCGCAGTGATTACTCAAATGGGTAATCAGTCCAATGTTGCCGGTCTGGTCTTTATTGCCGCCTTTGCCCCGGATGATGGCGAAAGCCCTGGCGGCATCACCGCCAAGCACCCACCGGAGGCCGCGGCCAACCTGCAACCGGACAGCGACGGTTACCTGTGGATCAAAGCGGACAAACTGCATGAAAGCTTCTGCCAGGACCTGAGCCAGGACGAAGGCCTGATCATGAGCGTTACGCAAAAAGCACCGCTGGCCAGTACCTTCGGTAACGCCATCAGCAACCCAGCATGGAAGCACAAACCCAACTGGTACCAGCTTTCAACTCACGACCGGATGATCCATCCGGACAACCAGAAGTTCATGGCCGAACGCATGTCCCCAAAGGAACTACTGAGCCTGGATGCCAGCCATGCCTCGCTGGTCTCCAGGGCCGCCGAGGTGGCAGCCCTGATCGACCGTGCCGCAGTCAGTCTGGCTTGATCGCCGCAGCCTTGGCCGCAGGCTTGAACCACCAACCTTGCTGCATACCGGCAGCGGCCAGCAGAATCGCCGCCACCCCCAGCCACTGCAACGGCTCCAGGCGATGGCCGAAGGCGAACCAGTCAACCAGGATCGCCGCAATCGGGTAGATGAACGACAAGGCACCGGTCAACGCCGTCGGCAGCTTCTGGATTGCACCGTACAACAGCACATACATCACCCCGGTGTGCACGACCCCCAGGGTGATCAGCGAGGCCAGTGCAGCGGCCTCGCTGGGCAGGCCTGAGGTATTGGCCCACGGCGCCAGCAGGAGGATGCCGGTGCACACCTGAATCAGTGCGATCAGGTGCGGCGGCGTGCCACTCAGGCGTTTGATGATCAACGCGGCCACGGCATACAGAAGCGCTGCGCCGAGCGCCAGGCCGATGCCCAGCAGGTATTCATTGCCGCTGCCGCCCTGGCTGCCGTGGGCGCTGACAATCGCCAGCATCCCAAGAAACGACAACGCCAGCCAGAACAGCTTCTGCAGGGTAATTTTCTCGCCGAGAAACAGCGCCGCCAGCCCCACCAGCATGAACGGTTGGACGTTGTACACCGCCGTACCAATGGCAATCGAAGCCCGCGAATAAGAGGCGAACAACAGCACCCAGTTACCGACGATCGCCACGCCGCTGAACACCGCCAAGGCGAACGTAGTCAGGGTTAGCATTCCAGGTTTGAGAAAGCCCATGGCCAGGCAGATAAGCAACAAGGTGGTTGCGCCGAATACACAGCGCCAGAACACTACATCCAGCACCGGCTGCCCGGACACCAGTACAAACCAGCCAATGGTCCCCGAAATCAGCATCGCGGCGACCATCTCAAACGACCCACGGCGTATTGAACTGTCCATCACTCACCTCCTTGACGATGGCTAAATTATGCGAGCCTAGCGGCGCCCGCTCCAGTGGATAAAGCAGGCTAAACTGTAGATACACCTTTATTATTAAGGCAGATTTCGCAATCTGCCTAACGAGGCTGCAATGACCGATGACATTGACCAGTTGTTGATAAAGGCGCTGATGGAAGATTCACGGCGCTCGCTCAAAGCCCTGGCGCAGCTAAGCGGCTTGTCCTCACCCAGTGTTAGCGAACGCCTGCGTCGCCTGGAAGAACGGGGTGTGCTCAAAGGCTATACGGTTGAAATCGACCCGCGCTGCTTTGGCTACCAACTGCAGGCCATCGTGCGCGTGCGGCCATTACCAGGGCAATTGCAGGAGGTGGAGCGGCAAATCATGGCCATCCCTGAGTTCACCGAGTGCGACAAAGTCACCGGTGACGACTGTTTCATTGCCCGCTTGCATGTGCGCTCAATGGAACAGCTCGACACCGTGCTGGACAAACTCAACAGTCATGCCGAAACCAACACCGCGATTGTAAAAAAGACCCCGGTCAAACGGCGGTTGCCGCCGATGGCGTAAGCGCGCCTTGGAGCTGATACTGCCAGCAAATCAGGTTCTACGGCCGCTCTGCAGCCGATCGCAGCCTGGCGGCAGCGCGGCTACGGGCTCTGCGTACATCAAGACGCTGTATGAGAACACAGCCCATGCAGATCGATCGACGGCAAGCGGCCAGCAATCAATTCGGCCACCAGCGCGCCGCTGGCACAAGCCAAGGTAAAACCAAGCGCGCCATGGCCAAGGTTGAGCCAGAGGTTACGGTACACCGTTGCGCCCAGCAACGGTACGCCAGTGGGCGTTGCCGGGCGCATGCCTGCCCACTCCAGGGCATGGGTGTAGTCGGCGGCATGGGGCAAGGTCGTCGCCGCCAGCCGGCGCATGCTGGCCAAACGCTGCAAATCAAGCGACTCGTCAAAGCCGACAATATCGACCATGGCAGCAACCCGCAGTTGATCTTCAAGCCGGGCATAAACAATCTTGCGGTCGTAGTCGGTGATGCTGACCTGGGGCGCTTGTTGCCCGGCCCTGATCGGTGCACTCAGGCTGTAGCCCTTGAGCGGATAGATCGGCACCTGCAGACCCGGCAGGCCGAGGCTGGCACTACGGTGTCCGGCGCACAACACCAGGCGCTGTACAGGCAGGACATGGTCACCCAGCTCCAAGGCCTGGACCACACCCTCAGCATGACGAATGCGCCGGACGGTCTGGCCGAGCAGCAAGCGACACTGACCCGACGCTTGCAAGCGCTCAGCCAGGGCCAGACAAAAGCGATGGCAATCGGCGACTTCTTCACTGGCAGTGAACACACCGCCGATGAACGGAGCATCGGCCAGGACCGGTTCCATGACCCCAATGTCTGCAGGCCCTAGCACCTGCTGTTCTTGCGGGTCGAGCAGATGCGTGCGGGCATGGGCGAAACTCGCCGGGTTGCGGAACGTCACCAGCTTGCCATTGCGCCGCCAGGCGAAGCCGCTCAGGGTATCCTGGTTGCGCCAGAGCGCCAGGGTAGTCTGGCTGTGCAGCGCCAAGCGCAACAGATGCGCAGTATTGCTGCGATTGACCGAGGTCCGGCAGGCAGCCATGAATGCCCCCAGCCAACGCCATTGTGCCAGGTCCAGGCGCGGACGCAGTTTTAGCGGCGAGTCGCGGCGCAGCAACCAGCCCAGCGCCTGCAGCGGCACCCCAGCGTCGGCCAGCGGTGACACGTAGCGATAGGACAACTGCCCGCCGTTGGCAAAGCTGGTGCCACGCGCAAGGCTGTCGCGAGCCTCGATCAGATCGACGGCAAAACCTTCGCGCACCAACGCATAGGCTGTTGCCAGACCAATCACACCGCCCCCGATGATCGTTACCCGCTGTGCCATGGGCTGACATCCACACATCCAAAGGCCTTCAGCCTAGAGCCAGTGACAGCCGGTGCGCAATCAGCTCGGGCAGCTATGTTCGCCGTCGTTCAAGCCTTGCTTATAGTTACGGCTGAGGAGGCTGGCTTTGCCGTCGCGCCAGGTCAGGGTCAATACGTAGAGCGAATCGAAATCTCCACCGTCCCAGTCCTCAGTGATCACCTGCTTCTCACCCACGGCCTTGCCGGCCACAGTGTTGATCAACTCAGGCAAGTAACCATGGGACCAGGCGGTGTAAACCGTAGCGTTGCGGTACTTGTCCTGCAGCAGCTCATCGGCCAGTTCGCCAGTGTCGTTGGCACCAAAGTCGATGTTCACCGGCAAGCCAAGCTTGATCGCGCTGGGGCTGATGGTCATCAGCGGGCGGATGTAACTGTAGGCGTCGTCCTTGCTGCCTTCTTCAACGTGACGCGACGGGTTGGCGGCAAACACGTAGTCAGCCTTGCCGAATTTCTCTGGGAGCAACGTCGCCAGGTCCAGGGCACGATTGAGCCCTTGGCAGTTGAGTTGCCCGAGGCCCTCTCCTGGTTTTTCAGCGTGGCGCAGGAACACCAGCGTCTGGGTACCGTCCACCGGCTCGGCGTGGCTTTCGACGGCCTCCACGGCCAGCAGCGAGACGCCCCCGAGCAGGACCAGCGAACAAAAGGCGTGGCGGTGGCGGTGGAACAGGGTCGACAACTTCATGGAGGGGCTCTTGCGGCGATAAGGGATGAGGCTGACCCCGCCTGTGACACGCCGCGGCCGAAGCCGCGGGTGATCCCTGTCTATCGTTTCATCCGTGAAGCGGGCTTACTGAGAGTGCATTAATCCCGTTTGGTTCGATCCCTGAATACTCAATCCTTGAGCACGAGTGAGATTAACGCGGCGATGTTGCCGAATTAAGACACACGCGGGTCACTCGTCGCGGGTCAGGACTTCCAGCAATTCGATCTCGAAGGTCAAATTCGAATGCGGTGTGATCGCACCCATGCTGCGCTCGCCGTAGGCCAGGTGAGACGGCACGATCAGCTTGCGCTTGCCGCCGACCTTCATACCCATTAGGCCTTGGTCCCAGCCTTTGATGACCCGGCCGGTGCCGATCACACACTGGAAGGGTTTGCCGCGGTCGTAGGAAGCGTCGAATTTTGTGCCATTTTCCAGCCACCCCGTGTACTGGGTAGTAATCAGCGCGCCTTTGACCACCTCCTTGCCTTCGCCTACCTGGATATCGATGATTTGCAGTTCGCTGCTCATGCGTGACCTCGTTGATGCCTATTTCGAGGCAGCCTTTTCTCAAGAATGCGCAGGTTTGGCAAGGTTTGCCGGTGTACCGTGCTGACGCATCGACCAGCAGACACCGCCAATGACCAGAATGATCGCGGCCGCCTCCAGCAGGCTTGGCCCGCTTTGCCGCCAGATGAACGCGTAAAGCAAGGCGAACAAGGTTTCGAACACAATCAGTTGACCACTCAGGGTCAGCGGCATGCGCTTGGACGCCGCATTCCACAGCAATGCCGCCAACCACGAACCGAAAATCGCGCAACCCAGGCTATACAACCAGAACAACCACCACCGCTCAGGCGGTGCCTCGACCTGCAACTGAGCAGGCTGCCACAGCGCAACAAACGCCACCAACACCAGGCTGAACACCCCCGTCATCACCCCGCAGAGCACCGACCACTGGTGGCTGTCAAAATGCCCGCACTGCTTGAGATAGCGGCTGTTGTTGACCGCGTACCAGGTCCAGCAAGCCAATGCAGCCAAGGCATAGAGTACGCCGGCCACCTTGTCGCCCAATGCTCCTGGCTCAACGGCGAACGTTTGCACATTGATACACAGCATACCGGCGAGAATCAGCAACAGCGGTACAAGCAGCTGCTTGAGCGCTACACCACCGTTGTCATGGCGGCCATAGAGGGTGATGGTCAACGGCAAGACGCCGACAATCAGCGAAGCGGGCGCCACCCCCAGGTGCTGAATGGCCGCCACCAGGCAGATGAAATAAAGCAAATTGCCGACCAGCGCCAAGCGCCCAAGCATCCACAGATCTGCCAGGGTCAAACGCCCTACGGCCTTGCGCATCGGCAACGCCAGAATCACGGTGACCAATCCGAACAGCACGAAGCGCGCGCAGCTAAGCAGCACCGGACTGAACTCAGGCAACAATTGCGGCACCATCAGCACCATTCCCCACATCGCCCCGGCTATCCCGGCGTAGGCCACACCCTGCTTCACTTGCCTGCTCCTGTTCAAAGAAGTGCGCAGGCTAACGCTTGATCAGTCTCTGGACAAAAGATCATTCGGCATCCAGCCATTCCTATAGGGAATGGCTTTTACGCTGAAAGCATCGACTCTATGATGTAGCCATTCCTAAAAACGGATCATCAGCATGAGTCGCTTCAGCCGCCACCTGCCTGCGCTGGACACCCTGATCGCCTTTGAAGCAGTGGTACGTACCGGCAGCTTTACCCGTGCTGCCAGTGAGCTGTACCTGACCCAAAGCGCGGTGAGTAAACAGATCAAGCTGCTTGAAGAGCAGCTTGGCGCCGTGCTGTTCGAGCGCCGCGCCCGCGGCATCGCCCTGACCTCGGCGGGGGAAAGTCTCAATACCATTGTCGAGCCAATGCTGGAGAGTCTGTTGGCCAATGTCCTGCGCTTGAAAGCGGGTCACAGCAGCCGCAATGTCAGCGTCATCTGTACCCATGCCGTGGCCCAGTACTGGCTGTTCCCACGGCTTCTGCGCTTCAACGAACAGCACCCGGAACTGACCGTGAACATTCACGCCAGTAACGAGATCAGTGAAAGCGATATTGCCAACTACGATTTCGGCATTCTCTATGGCCACGGCCATTGGAGTTCACTCAAGGCCGAGAAACTGTTCGACGAAACCATCTACCCGATTGCCAGCGTCAAACGCGCACTACCTACGGTCAACTCACTGGAGGCGCTGCAAACGCTGCCGCTGATTCAACTGGATGCCTCGGCCTGGAACTGTCTGGACTGGCAGGACTGGTTCAGCCATCAGGGCCTGCGCTATCGGGCACCCGCTGAGGCAGTGACTTTCAATCAGGTCAACCTGGTGTTCGAAGCGGTAGTGCAAGGAATGGGCGTGGGCCTTGGCTGGGAGTTCATGGCCCGTGAGCGCATTGAACAGGGTTCTATCCGCCAGGTATCGGCCTTTGTCGTGCACACCGGTCAAGCCGACTATCTGGTGCACGACAAACAAGCGCCACGCTCACCGGCAGCGCAGGTGTTCGCCGACTGGTTACTGGCGTTCAGCTGAACAGGGCCTCGACTTCGGCTCTGGTCATGGTTTTCGTATCGTTGGCAAAGCAGTAGTACGTCGGCTTCTCGTCGATATACACCTGCAGGTCGAAGACCCAATCGGTATTACCTTCAAGTACTCCCACTGAAACGGAATCAAATTGGCCGTTTTTCAGTCGGTAAAGTAGATGGGTGCCACACGTGCCACAGAAACAACGCTGGGCCCATTCGGACGAGTCATAGATCACCGGCTGCCCGGCGGTAAACTTGACCGGCTCCGAGCAGTGCACCGAGAGCAATGGCCCGCCGCCCCATTGACGGCACATGCTGCAGTGGCAGGCGTCTACGCTGGCCTTTTCAAGGCTGACACTGAGTTTGACAGCGCCACACAGGCAACTGCCATGCTTTTCCAGGGACATGGTTGAAGCTCCTTGCTGTGAAGGTAGGCGTGAAGTCTAGCCCACGCCTACAAAGGCGCCGTTACTGGCGTCAACACCGGCTCCCCGGCAAAGAATGCCTGCAGATTCTTCAGCACCAATTGCACGGTATCGCGTGCTGCATCCGGCGACTGTCCGGCGACATGCGGAGTAAGCACCACGTTGCCCAAGGCTTTGAGGTCATCCGGCACCGCTGGCTCATCATCGAACACATCCAGCCCTGCCCCGGCAATCGCCCCGCTGCGCAGGGCCTCGACCAAATCAGCGGTGCTGACCACACTGGCACGCCCGATGTTCACCAGAAAGCCTTCTGGACCCAATGCTTCAAGCACCGGTTTATCGATCAGCTGTCGGGTATCGGCACCACCGGGTGTGGCGACGAGCAAAAAATCCGACGCCTGAGCCAAGGTCAACGGACTAGCACAATACTCGTAGGCCACTTCAGGGCGAGGTTTGCGGTTGTGGTAGCTGACCTGCATGTCGAACCCCAGGGCCGCCCGTTTGGCAATGGCCATACCGACAGCGCCCAGGCCGAGGATACCCAAGCGCTTGCCGCTGACGGCGGGGCTGATAATCCGGTTCCATTCGCCACGTCGGGTCGAGGCATCGGCACGAGGAATATCACGCACTACTGCCAGCAACAACGCCATGGCATGGTCGGCCACCGCTGCCGCATTGGCACCGGCACCATTGGTCACGGTGATACCGCGAGCGGCAGCGGCTGCCAAATCGACTTGCTCATAACCGGCACCAATCACGCAAATGATCTGCAGCTTCGTCAATACGCTGATTTCATCCGCCGTCAGGCCTAATGGACCGCGGGTCAGCACTGCATCGATGGTGTCGCCATGGCGAGCAATCGCTTCGACCCGTTGTTGCGGCGTCGGAGCGCGGACCAGTTGATAACCCGCCTGTTCCAACAATGGCAAGTAATCGTCAACGGTTTCCACCAGCACCAGGACTGTCTTGTTCATGCCAACCTCCGGATCAATGCGAGGGGGCATTATGCGCGGCTTGACTTACTGCGCGAAAGCCCGCCCCAGACCGCCCGGCACACCGCTGCTGTCGGTTTCTTGCCACGGCCCGTTGAGGTTGGTCGACCAGCTCCAGCCGTTGTCCCAACGGTAGTAGGTCCGTTGGCGGTAGAAGGTGTTGGTCTTGCCTTCCAGCACATACACGCCCAGGCGTGGATCCCAATGGCTGGCACCACCGGGCGGTGGTGCGAAGCTGGCTGAAGTGCGCGGCATTGGCTTGGGCGCCGGGGTGGTTACCGCTGGCTTGCTTGGCACTGTGCTTGGTCGTGGAGCCGGCTGTGTACTCGGCCCCGGGGGCATGGTTTCGATCGGTGGCACGGGCGGTTCAGAGGGTTGATGAACAGTACACGCACTCAGGCCCACGGCCAGGGATAGGAGGGCAAGGCGAGCGATACTGTTCATAGTGATTCTCTTACTGGTCCGGGCTGTCGATGGTCAGGTGCTGCGCAGCGGTCGTGCTGCTGGCCAGCGGGCTGCTACGGCCAATCCATTCACCCTGGGTCGGTTGGCCAGCACGCGAAACACGTGCAACCAGTTGGACTTCGGCAAAGCTCGACAGTTTCATGCTCGGCATCATTGCATCGCTATCGCTGAGCTCGACATCAATCGGCAACTGCGCCACCGTCACCCGCTTGGCCGCCAAGGGCATGGGCGGGCCGGAACTGGCGCGAGCGAAGATGAACACCGTGTCGTCCGGCTTGACCTTGTCCTTGAGCGCAGCAGCGAGCTCAACCCGTACTTTCAGGCGTGGCCCTGCAACGACAGTCGGCGCTGGCGCCTGTTCAGAAGCGAGCTTGCCTTCGCCTGCCTTGAGTTTGTCCTGGGCACGGTCAATGCCACCCTGCAAGGCTGCGCGCGAAGCGTCGCCTTCAGGCAGTTGCAACAGCAGACGGTTCCAATAGTCGATGGCTTGCTGGTAGTGCTCGCTTTCGAAGGCGGCGATCCCCAGCAGGCCCAAGCTGGTGACTTCGTTAGGGTCAGCCTTGAGGGCCTCGTCGGTAAGGGCTTGCAGTTGCGCGGTCCACTGCTTGTTGTTAGCAAAGTACAGGGCCTGCGCCCACTGCCCGAGCAGCTCCGGCTGACGACCGGCCTGGTTCGCCGCACGCTCGAACACCTTGGCCGCATCGGCTGGTCGTTCCTGGGCCATGTAGGCTCGACCAAGGAAGTACAGGCCTTCGGCTGAGTCCGGTTGCGCCTCGACAGCACGTTCAAGACGGGTAGTCATCTCTTCCATGGACTGCGGCGCTGTAGCGAACTGCCGGGTCAACTCGACCTGTTCACTGGCACCAAAATGCAGGTACAGCCCCAGGCCCATCAGCGGCACCAGCACTGCAGCGAGCAGTGGCAATGGTTTACCCAGACGGGCCAGGCGCTGGGGCTCGGCGTTTTCAGTGTCGTCCAGCAGCTCACGGGCGGCTTCATCTCGGCCTTTGGCCAGCTGTGTCTCATCGAGCACACCGGCTGCCTGCTGGGCAGTCAGTTCAGCGACCCGCTCCTGGTACAGGGCAACGTTCAGCGCGGTACGGTCTTCTTCCAGTTGCGCACGACGGCCGCGCAACACCGGGATCAGCAGAAAGCTCAGGGCCACCAGCAACAGCAGGCCTGCAGAAAGCCAGAAATCAATCATGGGTCTGTTCTTTGTCCAGCAATTTGGCGAGGCGCTCACGCTCCTCAGGGGAAAGGTCGACAGGGCCACCAGCGCTCTGCGCCCGACGCTTGCGCACGATCAGCGCCAGCAGGCCGAAACCACCCACCAGCAACACGCCCGGGCCAAACCACAGCAACCAGGTTCGCGCCGTCAGCTCCGGCTTGTAGCGTACGAAATCACCGTAGCGATCGACCATGAAGTCGATGATCTGCTGATTGCTTTTGCCTTCGCCGAGCATGCGGAAGATTTCCCGGCGCAGGTCGGCGGCGATCGGTGCATTGGAGTCGGCGATGTCCTGGTTCTGACACTTGGGGCAACGCAGCTCTTTGGTCAGGTCGTGATAACGCTCACGCTCGGCGTCATCGGCGAACTGATAGGTGTCGATGGCCGCCTGGGTCACACCGGCCAGGCTCAATCCCAACACCGCCGCTACGAGCCAACGCTTCATAGTTTGGCCTCATCGACCAGGCCCTGATACAGCGGCGCCAGTTGCTCACGCCAGACCGTGGCATCGACCACACCGACGTGCTTGTAGCGAATAATGCCCTTGGCATCGATCAGGAAGGTCTCCGGCGCGCCATAGACCCCCAGGTTCAAGCCGAGGCTGCCCTGGTCGTCGCCAATGTTCAGCTGATAAGGGTTATGGAACTCGGCCAGCCACTTGATAGCTGCGGCGTTGTCATCCTTGTAGTTGACGCCATGAATGACTACGCCCTGCTCCGCCAGCTTGTTCAAGTACGGGTGCTCGACCTTGCACGACGGGCACCAGGTGGCCCAGACGTTGACCAGTGCAGGCTTGCCGATCAGGTCAGCCTGGGTCAGGGTCTTGCCGTCCTGCACCGACTTGAGCGAAAAGGCCGGGAATGGCTTGCCGATCATTGCCGATGGCAACTCGCTGGGGTCGAGGAACAGGCCGCGGTAGAGAAACACCGCCACCAGCAGAAACACTGCCAGCGGCAGCACCATGATCCAACGCTTCATGCAGTTGCTCCCGACATGCCCAGTACTTCACGCACACGGGCTTTGACCTTGACTCGATAACGTCCATCCATGGCCGCCAGCAGGCCGCCCAGGCCGGTCAACAGACCGCCCAGCCAGATCCAGCGCACGAAAGGTTTGACGTGCACGCGTACGGCCCAGGCGCCATTGTCCAGCGGCTCACCGAGGGCGACATAGAGATCACGGGTAAAACCGGCGTCAATACCGGCTTCCGTCATCATCGACTGCTGCACGGTATACAAGCGCTTTTCCGGATGCAGCACGCTGATCTCGCGACCATTTTCAACCACCCGCACTGTGCCCTTGTCAGAGGTGAAGTTCGGCCCTTCGAAGTGCTTTGCACCTTCAAAAATGAACTGGTAACCGGCCAGCTCAACCGCCTCGCCTGGCGCCAGGCGCAGGTCACGCTCTGCACTGTTGTTGCTCGACAGCACCACCCCCAAGGCACACACCGCCAGGCCCAGGTGCGCCACATGCATGCCCCAGTAACTGCGGTTGAGGCCGCGCAGCCCCTTGAACAGGCCCTTGTGGCGGGTTTTGTCGAGGATGTCACGTGCACCGGCCAGCACAATCCACGCGGCCAGAGCGAAGGTCGTCAGCACTTGCCAGTCGAAGTCATCGACCAGCAGTCCGCCGACCGGCGCCAGCACTGCACTGGCGATCAGTACTGGGGTCAGCATGCTCAGCAACCATTTGCTTGGCGTATCCTTCCAGCGCACCAGAACGCCGATGGCCATCACCACCATGAGCAAGGCCATCAGCGGAATGAACAAGGCATCGAAGTACGGCGGGCCGACCGACAGCTTGGCCCCGGTCAGCGCATCAAGGATCAACGGATACAGGGTGCCAAGCAGGATCATCGACGCGGCAACGACCAGCACGATGTTATTGGCCAACAGCAACGTTTCCCGCGACCACAGGGCAAAGCCGACCTGACTCTTGACCACCGGCGCGCGCAAGGCGAACAGGGTCAGCGAGCCGCCCACCACAAACAGCAGGAAGATCAGAATGAATACACCACGCTCCGGATCGGAGGCGAATGCGTGCACCGAAGTCAGCACCCCGGAACGAACCAGGAAGGTGCCCAGCAGGCTCAGGGAGAATGCGGCAATCGCCAGCAAGACGGTCCAGCTTTTGAACACGCCACGTTTTTCGGTAACGGCCAGCGAGTGGATCAGCGCCGTGCCTACCAGCCAGGGCATGAACGAGGCGTTTTCCACCGGATCCCAGAACCACCAGCCACCCCAGCCCAGTTCGTAGTATGCCCACCAAGAGCCGAGGGTGATGCCGATGCCCAGGAACGCCCAGGCAACCAAGGTCCACGGCCGCGACCAGCGCGCCCAGGCCGCATCCAGGCGACCGCCGAGCAAGGCGGCGATGGCGAAGGCGAAGGCCACCGAGAAACCTACGTAGCCCATGTACAGCATCGGCGGGTGCACGATCAGGCCAATGTCTTGTAGCAGTGGGTTGAGGTCGGCACCGTCGGTCGGCACCTGCGGCAGCAGCCGCTGGAACGGGTTGGAGGTAACAATCAGGAACGATAGGAAGCCGACGCTGATCATGCCCATCACCGCCAACACCCGGGCCAGCATCACCTGCGGCAGTTGTCGGGAGAAGATCGACACAGCGAAGGTCCAACCACCGAGGATCATCGCCCAGAGCAGCAGTGAGCCTTCGTGGGCGCCCCACACGGCGCTGAACTTGAAGTACCACGGCAAGGCGCTATTGGAGTTGTTGGCCACATAGGCGACCGAGAAGTTGTCGGTCATGAAGGCGTGGGTCAGGCAGGCAAAAGCGAAGGCCAAGAAGGCAAACTGCCCCCAGGCCGCAGGCCGGGCCAAGCTCATCCACAGGCTGTCACCGCGCCAGGCGCCAAGCAACGGCACCGTGGCTTGCACAGCGGCAAAGCAGATCGCCAGAATCATTGCCAACTGGCCGAGCTCAGGAATGATCAGTGCTGCGTTCATGGCTTGGCTCCCGCATCGGTGGCCACCTGGCCGCTTTCCTTGAGGGCCTTGGTCACCTCAGGCGGCATGTACTTCTCATCGTGTTTGGCCAACACTTCATCGGCCACCACCACGCCTTCGGCGTTGAGTTTGCCCAGAGCAACGATGCCCTGCCCTTCACGGAACAGGTCAGGAAGAATGCCACGGTAGGTGATCGGCACCGATTTGCTGAAGTCGGTCACCACAAAACGTACATCCAGCGAGTCGCCGGACCGCTGCAACGAGCCCTTCTCGACCATGCCGCCTGCGCGAATCCGGGTGTCGAGCGGCGCTTCGCCATTGGCGATCTGGGTCGGGGTATAGAACAGGTTAATGTTCTGCTGCAGGGCACTCAGGGCCAGGCCAACAGCGATGCCAACCCCGGCCAGCAGACCGAGGATGATGAACAGGCGCTTCTTGCGTTGCGGATTCACTGGTTGCTCTCCCGGCGCAGACGACGCGCCTCTTCTTGCAGGTAACGGCGCCGGGCCATCAAGGGCAAGGCAACGTTGACGGCCAGCACCAGCAGGCAAATGCCGTAGGCCGACCAGACGTACAGGCCGTGATGGCCCATGGCGAGAAAATCACTGAAAGAGGCAAAACTCATCGTGCCATCTCCCGACCCAGGCTATTCAATACCTCCTCCCTGACCCAACTGGCGCGCGCCTCGCGCTTGAGCACTTCAAGGCGCATGCGCAGCAACAGCACGGCACCGAAGAAACAGTAGAAACCCAGCACCGTCAGCAGCAGCGGCAGCCACATCTCTGCGGGCATCGCGGGTTTCTCGGTGAGGGTGAAGGTGGCCCCCTGGTGCAGGGTGTTCCACCACTCCACCGAATACTTGATGATCGGGATGTTGATTACGCCGACAATCGCCAGCACGGCGCAGGCCTTGGCCGCGCTCTCGCGATTGCTGATGGCCTGGCCCAACGCGATGAGCCCAAAGTACAGGAACAGCAGGATCAGCATCGACGTCAGGCGCGCATCCCAGACCCACCAGCTGCCCCAGGTCGGCTTACCCCAGATGGCCCCGGTGACCAGCGCTACTGCGGTCATCCAGGCGCCGATCGGTGCTGCACACTGCAAGGCCACGTCGGCAATCTTCATTTTCCACACCAGCCCGACCACCCCGGCCACGGCCAGCATCACGTAGCAGGACTGAGCGAGCATCGCGGCCGGCACGTGAATGTAGATGATCCGGAAGCTGTTGCCCTGCTGATAGTCCTGAGGCGCAAAGGCCAGCCCCCAGATCACGCCGATACCGATCAACAGGATCGCGGCCACCGTCAGCCACGGCAGCATGCGCCCGCTAATGGCATAGAACCACTTGGGCGAACCCAGTTTATGAAACCACGTCCAGCTGATTACGCTGCTTTTCATCACGGTACATCCAGGGTCTTTGCTGGGCAGGGCCCAGACCTCATTATTCGCCGACGCTGATCTTCAGGCCAGCCGCTATTGCAAAGGGTGCCAGAGTTACTGCCAGGGCGGTCAGGCTACCAAGCCAGAGCAGATAACCGGTCGCCGGCATAGCTTGCAATGCCGCCTGCAAGGCGCCACTGCCCAGGATCAATACCGGGATATATAACGGCAAAATCAGCAGCGCCAACAGCAGGCCGCCACGCTTCAAACCGACTGTCAGGGCCGCACCCACGGCGCCCAACAGGCTCAGCACCGGGGTGCCGAGCAACAACGATGCCAACAGTACCGGCAGACATGCCGCCGGCAAACCTAGCATCAGTGCCAGCAAGGGTGCCAACAATACCAGTGCCAGGCCGGAAAAGGCCCAGTGTGCCAGTACTTTTGCCAGCACCAGAAGAGGCAGGGGGTGCGACGAAAGGACCCACTGTTCCAGTGAGCCATCCTCGAAATCACTGCGGAAAAGCCCGTCCAGCGAGAGTAAAACCGACAAAAGGGCGGCTACCCAGACCAGCCCCGGAGACAAGGTTTGCAACAATTGAGTCTCAGGACCGACCGCCAGTGGGAACAAGGCGATGACGATGGCGAAGAATACCAGCGGGTTGGCCAGTTCCGCCGGACGGCGACACAACAGACGCGCTTCGCGACGCAACAACAGGACAAAGACACTCATGCGGCCCATTGCCCCAAGTTCAGTTCACGGTAACCGGACGGCTTGCGCTCCAGCGTGTGGTGGGTGGTGAGCACGACCATCCCGCCCTGCTCGCAATGTGCTGCCAGGTGCGCCTCAAGCTGGGCCACGCCCTGCTTGTCGAGGGCGGTAAAGGGCTCATCGAGAATCCATAGCGGTGGGCAGTCCAGGTACAGGCGGGCCAAGGCCACGCGGCGCTGCTGGCCGGCCGACAGGGTATGACAGGGCACATCTTCGAAACCGCGCAGGCCAACCGCCTCCAGGGCCTTCCAGATCGCAGCAGGCTCGGCGGGTGTATGCAAAGCACACAGCCACGCCAGGTTCTCTTCGGGGCTGAGCAGGTCTTTGATACCCGCGGCATGACCAATCCAGAGCAGAATCCGCGCCAATTCATTGCGTTGTTCTGCCAGGGGTTTGCCGTCGAGGCGAATCTGCCCGGCGGTCGGGCTCATGAGGCCGGCCAGAAGGCGTAGCAAGCTGGTCTTGCCGCTGCCGTTGGGGCCACTGATCTGCAGCATGTCGCCTGCAGCCAGGTGCAATTGGAGGTTTTCGAACAGCATTCGCCAGTCGCGCTCGCAGGCCAGGCCCACGGCTTCCAGATGAGGGGTCACAGTTTCGCCTTATGCTTGGGATGCCTGTCTCAAGTCGGTCCCGGCCCTGCCGTTATACTGGCAGTGGGAGATACAGCCCGGCCGCTCTGATCGCGAAAGATCGGGCGGCATTATACATGTGATGTCCTACTGCAAAGAGGGCTATTTCAACAGGTTGCCAGCGGATGACAGGTGAAATAAACAACCTTGGCGCGCAGATTCCAACCGCCCCTCAGTCGCGCTCGGCGATGACCGGCGAACTGCTGCGCCTGCTACAGCCACAACAGGCCCTGCTGGCCCCTGGCGAAACCGCCAAGGCCGAAGTGCTGGCACTGCGTCAAGTCGGCCAGGATTTTCAGATGCTGCTCAAGCTGACCCAAGAAAACGGCAAGCAGACCAACGTTCAGGCCAGCAGCAACCAACCGCTGGCCCAAGGTAGCCAACTGGCAGTGAGCCAGAGCAATAGCTCGAATCTGACTATTACGGTGCAACAGGCTATCGCCAACAATGTGGCCAGCCTGACTCGTATCGATACCCGCGAATTGCCCATCGGCACCTTGCTGCAAGGCAAGGTCCTGACCAGTCAGGCGTTGCCCCAGACGGCAGGCCAGCTGGCCCAGTACCGTTCACTGGTGACGCTACTGGCGGGCCCAAAAGCGGGTGCCACCTTGACCATCGACAGCCCTCGCCCACTGCCCGTGGGTAGCTTGCTCAGCGCGCGAGTCCAAGGTGATCAGTCGTTAGCGTTCGTGCCGTTGAGCGGGCGCCAGGACCAACTGGCCATCGCCCAGCAGTTGAGCAGCCAGCAAAGTCGCCAAGCGTCCTTGCAAGGCCTGCTCAGCGCCTTGCAACAGCTGCGTGACAGCAATACGTCGCCCAACGAACAGCGCGCCACGGTAGACAAGCTGCTGTCCAGCCTGCCGGACGTGCGTCAGCTCAGCGACCCCAAAGGCGTCGCTCAGGCCCTGAGCAACAGCGGAGCCTTCCTTGAGGCCAAGCTGCTCGCTGGCCTCCCTGCCAACCTTGCCCCCGACTTCAAGGCTCAGGTTGTGCGACTGGTGGCGCAGCTAATGCCAGGGTTGCCGAGTAACGCTCAGTTCAACCCGGCCGCGGCAGCCAGCACCCTGGCGCAGGTGATGCCTGGCATGGTTCGCAATGCCCTCGGCATGCTCGGCCAAGTCAGTCCACGTCCGCACCCCGGCGGTTTCCCCCTGCCCTTACGGCTGCTGCAAAGCCAGGACGGCGAAGGCGATCTGGAACATCTGCTGCGCCTGGCCGCTGCAGCCATTTCGCGCCTGCAGAGCCATCAGCTGGCTAGCCTCGAACAAACCGGCACCACCGCTGATGGCAACCTGCAGACCACCTGGCAGTTGGAGATCCCTCTGCGTACTGGGCAAGACTTCATGCCTCTGCAAGTGAAACTGCAACGCGAAGAAACCCCGGAACAGCAAGAAGATCCAGAGCGCGAACATCGCGATCCGCTGGAAATGCTTTGGCGAATCGAGCTGTCTTTCGACTTGCACCCGCTGGGGCCATTGCAGGTGCAGGCGCAGATCAGCCAGGGAGCACTGTCGAGTCAACTGTGGGCTGAGTTACCCAGTACCGCGCAGCTGATCGAAAGTCAGCTGAGTAACTTGCGCGAACGCTTGTTGGCGCGTGGCTTGAACGTGATGGAGCTGCATTGCCACCACGGTACGCCGCCACAAGGACCACGTACCCGTGTTGAGCAACGCTGGGTGGATGAAACTGCATGATCGAGAAAAACCCGCGCCAGGCCATTGCCCTGAGCTATGACGGCCAACAGGCGCCGACACTGAGCGCCAAAGGTGACGATGAACTGGCCGAAGCCATCCTCGCCATTGCCCGCGAACATGAAGTGCCAATCTACGAGAACCCCGAACTGGTGCGCCTGCTGGCGCGCATGGAACTGGGCGAACGGATCCCTGAAGCACTGTACTTGACCATTGCTGAGATCATTGCCTTTGCCTGGCAGCTCAAGGGCAAGGTGCCAGTTGGATTTGTCGATGAGGGGCCACAGGAACGGGACATCACGCCAGCAGAACTGCGCCTGCCAGGGGTCAATTAAAAAGGCTCTTCACGGATTGTCGGGGAAAGATCCCGCTTTGCGGTCGATCGTCGGCAACCTCGGCTCCCACCGGGCCGAGTTTCACTGGACCATTGTGGAAGCCGGCGTTGCCGGCGGTAAGCACGCCGAAGAGCTCAGTTGCGGTGCACTTTGCTCATCAACTCGGCCTCAGCCTGGGTCAAACCACACGACTGGGTCAGTTCATCGACGCTCGCGCCCATGCCAACCAACCGCGCCGCCTGGGCGAACGACAGGCTGTTGGGGTCACGCTGCTCCAGTTGCAGTAGCTTGTCCGGCAAGGGCGCCACCGTCGCACGCAACTCATGCAGGGCCTCACCCATGCTCACGGTGCCATTCTGGTAGTCGTCCAGACGTTTGGCCAAGTCTTTGATGCGCTGGTCTCGCAACGCATCGCCCTGGGCCTGCTGAGCGGCCAGCTCGCGCTGGCGCTTGCTGTAGTTCAGGAAGAACCACAGGCTAAGCGCCCAGAGCAACGCCAGAAATATGACTGCAACCTCTAGGATCAACTCAGATGTTCTCCAGCTCGGACCACTCTTCCTCGGTCATCATCTTGTCCAGTTCGACCAGGATCAGCAGTTCGTTGTTCTTGTTGCACACGCCCTGAATGAACTTGGCCGACTCTTCGTTGCCGACATTTGGCGCGGTCTCGATTTCCGACTGGCGCAGGTAAACCACTTCGGCAACGCTGTCGACCAGGATGCCGACCACTTGCTTGTCAGCCTCGATGATGACGATGCGGCTGTTATCGGTAATCTCACTCGACATCAGGCCGAAGCGCTGGCGGGTATCGATCACAGTCACCACGTTGCCACGCAGGTTGATGATACCCAGCACATAGCTCGGAGCACCCGGAACCGGAGCAATTTCGGTGTAGCGCAGCACTTCCTGCACCTGCATCACATTGATGCCGTAGGACTCATTGTCCAGTTTGAAGGTTACCCACTGCAGGATCGGATCTTCGGAACCTTGTGCAGACGACTTTTTCATTCCCCTATCCCTCAAAAACCGCCTTTGGCGGAGTGCTCAGTGCAGTCGCAGGCGCGACCGATTATTTATCCTTGGCGTGCAGTTGCTTGACCGCACCACTGGCGATCAACTCGGCCAGTTCGGCAACGTCCAGCAGCGCGCACATGTGTTCGATGACTGTGCCAGCCAGCCAGGGACGCTGGCCACGCTGGCTGCGCCATTTGATCTCGTTGGGGTCCAGGCGCAGCGAACGGCTGACTTGATGCACCGCCAGGCCCCATTCGTAACCCTGGACCGAAATGACATACTGCAACCCCTGACGAAAATCCTCGCGGTAGCGGTCGGGCATGACCCAGCGTGCAGTATCCAGCACTTTCAGGTTGCCGCTCTGACTTGGCAGGATGCCCAAAAACCAGTCTGGCTGACCAAACAGCGGCGTCAGCTCGTGACCGGCCAGCGAGTAGATCGAACCCAGGCATACCAGCGGCACGGCCAGGGTCAAACCGGCGACGTCGAACAGCAAGCATTCGAAAGGCTCGGCAGCCCAGGCGGGGCGTCCGTCGACCGTTGCCGGTGGCACTGGCAGGTTAGGTGCCGGCGGCAAGTGAACTTCCACCAGCGGCTCGACCGGAGCTGCTAGCTCGGCAGTTATTTCAACACTGACCGGCTCAGGCTCGGCCGGGGCTGCTACCGGCAACACTGTCGGGAGCACCATGGGTGCAGGCTCGGCGAAGGGCAACGGCGCAACCGGGACAACTACCGGTTTGCGCTGATGACTCACCTGGGCATCACGTGCCTGCTCCTCAAGCACCGCGGCCCGGAACTCATCGATTTCAACCGACGGCTCAACGTGCTCAAGCTCCTCGGTGGCCTCATGCAACAAGCCATCGAGGTACGACTGCAGGGCCAGTTGCGGGCCAGTAGCCAGCTTTTGCGGACGATTCATCAGGCCACCTGCTGGGCGGTGTTTTGCGTCAACAGGTGCTTGAGCAGCGCCCGGTAAGCCACGACCCCGCGGCTCTTGCCATCAAACTGCGATGGCGTCAGCCCGGCCCGGCTGGCGTCACGCAGACGGGTATCAACCGGGATGTAACCCTGCCAGATATTCTCTGGATAAGCATCGCGCAGCACCCGCAAAGTCCCCATGGAGGCCTGGGTGCGACGGTCGAACAGCGTTGGAACGATGTGATAAGGCAAGGCCTGCTTGCGCGATCGATTGACCATGGCCAGGGTACTGACCATGCGCTCCAGGCCCTTGACCGCCAGAAATTCGGTTTGCACCGGGATGACCAACTGCTGGCTGGCCGCCAGCGCGTTGACCATCAACACGCCGAGCAACGGCGGGCTGTCGATAATGGCGTAGTCGAAATCCTGCCACAGCTGCGCCAGAGACTTGGCGATCACCAAGCCCAGGCCGCTCTGCCCTGGCGACTGACGCTCCAGCACAGCCAACGCGGTGCTGGAGGGCAACAGGGATATTTTTTCGTCGCTGGTTGGTAGCAACAGTTGTCCCGGCAGGCCCTCTGGGACAGTGCCCTTGTGCAGAAACAGGTCGTAGCAGCTGTGCTCCAGCGTGTCCGGGTTGTGGCCGAAGTAGCTGGTCATCGACCCATGCGGGTCGAGGTCGACCACGACCACGCGCTTACCCGCCTCGGCCAGCAAGCCGGCCAGGGCGATGGACGTGGTGGTCTTACCGACGCCACCTTTTTGATTGGCTACTGCCCAAACTCTCATTACGTTGCTTCCTCCTGGTACAGCCAACGGCCCTACCAGGAACGGTTATAGGTTCGGTGACGGAGGATTGACGCGATTGCCCCCCACCGTCGGTGGTACCGCTGGCGGTGCAGTTTGTGTGCCAGCCCGCTGCAATGCCGCATCGGGTGTGGCATTGGCGCTGCCAGTACCGGTCAGGCTACGGCGCACTTCAAGGTTACGGGAGATCACCAGCACCACCCGGCGGTTACGTGCCCGGCCTTCGGCGGTGTCATTGCCGGCGATAGGCTGAAATTCGCCATAGCCCACCGAAGCCATGCGCGCCGGGTTGACCCCTTCCATGGCCAATAGACGGACAATACTGGCAGCGCGCGCCGAGGACAGCTCCCAGTTGGTCGGGTATTGCGCGGTCCGGATCGGCAGGTCGTCAGTGAAGCCTTCGACATGCACCGGGTTGGCGAAGGGCTTGAGGATCTTCGCGACCTTTTCGATGATGTTGAACGCGACATCGCTGGGCATGGCATCACCGCTGCCAAACAACAACGAGGAATTGAGTTCGATCTCGACCCACAACTCGTTGCCACGCACGGTCATCTGATCGGACTTGATCAAATCGCCAAAGGCGTCACGCACGTCATCAGTGATGGTTTTCAAGGGGTCACTGTTGGTCTGCGCCAGACCGGCGTCCACCTGCTCACTGTCCTTGATCAGCGGTTCAGCGGGCTTCACGGTCAGCGGGCGCTCTTCGCCGATAGGGATCGGCCGCACGCTCTTCTCGGGGTCGTTGAATACCCCAATCAATGCCTGCGAGAGGATCTTGTACTTGCCCTCGTTGACCGAGGAAATCGAATACATGACCACGAAGAAGGCAAACAGCAAGGTGATGAAGTCCGCGT
Source organism: Pseudomonas sp. S06B 330 (assembly GCF_002845275.2). Classification (NCBI taxonomy): domain Bacteria; kingdom Pseudomonadati; phylum Pseudomonadota; class Gammaproteobacteria; order Pseudomonadales; family Pseudomonadaceae; genus Pseudomonas; species Pseudomonas tussilaginis. Next base: position 4,163,770 of record NZ_CP088149.1, read on the forward strand.
AAGACACCAGCCAGCGTTCGTGGTTTTCATGTTCTTCAGGTTGTCTGCGCCGCGCCATGTGTTACTCCATGAAGCCCTGAAGCTTCAGCTCGATCGAGCGCGGGTTCTCGCCTTCGGCAATCGACAGCAACCCTTCCAGCAGCATTTCCCGGTAGCGCGATTGACGCATGGCCAGGGCTTTGAGCTTGTTGGCAATCGGCAGCAGGATCAGGTTGGCACTGGCCACCCCGTAGATAGTAGCGACGAAGGCCACGGCAATACCGTTACCCAATTGCGAAGGGTCGGCAAGGTTGCCCATAACATGAATCAGGCCCATTACCGCACCAATGATACCGATGGTCGGCGCGTAGCCGCCCATGCACTCGAACACCTTGGCGGCCTGGATATCACGGCTTTCCTGGGTGTAGAAGTCCACTTCGAGGATGCTGCGAATAGCCTCTGGCTCAGCGCCATCGACCAGCAGTTGCAGGCCCTTGCGCGCGTAAGGGTCGGGCTCGGCATCGGCCACACCTTCCAGGCCTAACAGGCCTTCCTTGCGCGCCGTCAGGCTCCAGTTGACCACGCGATCGATGCCGCCGGCCAGGTCGATGCGTGGTGGGAAAAGAATCCAGCGCACGATCTGCAAGGCGCGCTTGAAGGCACTCATGGGTGACTGCAGCAACGCCGCAGCCAGGGTGCCACCGAGCACGATCAGGGCCGCAGGGCCGTTGATCAGTGCGGACAGGTGGCCGCCTTCCAGGTAATTGCCGCCGACGATGGCGACAAAGGCCAGAATTATCCCGATCAGGCTCAAGACATCCATCAGACGCAGGCCTCGACCAGGTGCTTGCCGATCTCGTCCAGGCTATAGACCGCGTCTGCCAGGTTGGCCTTGACGATGGCCATGGGCATGCCATAGATCACGCAGCTGGCTTCATCCTGGGCCCACACCGTGCTGCCACCCTGCTTGAGCAGGCGTGCGCCTTCACGACCATCAGCCCCCATGCCGGTGAGCACCACCGACAGCACCTTGTCGCCATAGGACTTGGCCGCCGAGCCGAAGGTGATATCCACACACGGCTTGTAGTTAAGGCGCTCGTCGCCCGGGAGGATCTTCACTGCACCGCGACCGTCGACCATCATCTGTTTGCCACCCGGGGCCAACAGGGCCAGGCCAGGGCGCAGGATGTCCCCGTCCTCGGCTTCCTTGACGCTGATCTTGCACAGCTTGTCCAGGCGTTCGGCAAAGGCTTTGGTAAACGCTGCTGGCATGTGCTGGATCAACACGATCGGTGCCGGGAAATTAGCTGGCAGCTGCGTCAACACCCGTTGCAGCGCGACCGGACCACCAGTGGAGGTGCCAATAGCCACCAGCTTATACGGCTTGCGCTTGGGCGCTGGCGAGGCAACCGCTGCTGCACGTACCGGTGCCGCTGCACGCGGTGCCGGGCTGCTGCCCAGGCTACTGACACTTGGCTGGGCATGGGGAGTCGGCTGCGGCGCCGGCGCGGCATAGCTGCTCAGGCGACGGTTGCTGCGGGAAATGGTATGGACCTTTTCACACAGCAGTTGCTTGACCTTATCCGGGTTACGCGAAATATCTTCAAAGTTTTTCGGCAGGTAATCGACCGCACCGGCATCCAGGGCGTCGAGGGTCACTCGTGCGCCTTCATGGGTCAGCGAGGAGAACATCAACACCGGCGTCGGGCAGCGCTGCATGATGTGCCGTACAGCGGTGATGCCATCCATCATGGGCATTTCGTAGTCCATGGTGATGACATCGGGCTTGAGCGCCAGTGCCTGGTCGATCGCTTCCTTGCCGTTGGTCGCGGTGCCCACGACCTGGATAGTCGGGTCCGCTGAAAGAATTTCCGAGACACGGCGGCGGAAGAAACCAGAATCATCCACCACCAGGACCTTGACTGCCATAAACACTCCATTACGGGGCGCGGCGTGCGGGCCGCGCCACCAGAATCAAATACGCCGGGCGGCGTAACGCTTGAGCATGCTCGGTACGTCGAGGATCAGCGCGATGCGCCCGTCACCGGTAATGGTGGCGCCCGACATGCCTGGCGTGCCCTGGAGCATCTTGCCCAGCGGCTTGATGACCACTTCTTCCTGACCCACCAGTTGATCGACGACAAAGCCGATGCGTTGGGTGCCGACCGAAAGGATCACCACGTGGCCTTCGCGCTGCTCTTCATGAGCGGCGGAACTGACCAGCCAGCGTTTGAGGTAGAACAGCGGCAAGGCTTTATCGCGAACGATGACCACCTCCTGACCGTCGACGACATTGGTGCGCGACAGGTCCAGGTGGAAGATCTCGTTGACGTTGACCAGCGGGAAGGCAAACGCCTGATTGCCGAGCATGACCATAAGCGTCGGCATGATCGCCAGGGTCAACGGCACCTTGATGACGATCTTCGACCCCAGGCCCTTGGTCGAATAGATATTGATCGAGCCATTGAGCTGGGAAATCTTGGTTTTCACCACGTCCATGCCCACGCCACGCCCAGAGACGTCGGAGATCTCGGTTTTGGTCGAGAAACCCGGGGCGAAGATCAGGTTGTAGCATTCACTTTCGCTCAGACGGTCGGCAGCGTCCTTGTCCATCACCCCGCGCTTGACCGCGATGGCGCGCAGGACATCGGCGTCCATCCCCTTCCCATCATCAGAAATCGACAGCAGGATGTGATCACCCTCCTGCTCGGCCGACAGTACTACCTTACCGCTGCGGGACTTGCCCGTCGCTTCGCGCTCTTGCGGGGTTTCAATGCCGTGGTCGACAGCGTTACGCACCAAGTGCACCAACGGGTCAGCCAGGGCCTCAACGAGGTTCTTGTCGAGGTCGGTTTCTTCGCCGACCAGCTCCAGGTTGATTTCTTTCTTCAACTGCCGAGCCAAGTCGCGAACCAACCGAGGGAAACGCCCGAAGACTTTCTTGATCGGCTGCATGCGGGTTTTCATCACCGCGGTCTGCAGATCGGCGGTGACCACGTCGAGGTTCGACACCGCCTTGGACATGGCTTCGTCGCCACTGTTCAGGCCCAGGCGGACCAGGCGGTTACGCACCAGCACCAGCTCGCCGACCATGTTCATGATCTCGTCCAGGCGTGCGGTATCGACGCGCACGGTGGTTTCCGTTTCGCTGGCCGGGTGTTTTTCTGCAGGCGCAGCAGCCTGACGCGCAGGTGCTGCAGCCTTGGCCGGAGCAGCCGCAGGCTTGGCCACCACAGGCGCCGGAGCAGGTGCGGGCTTGGCGGCGACTGCAGCGGCTGGAGCGGCGGCAGTGGCCACGCTGTCCGGGGCGAATTTGCCCTTGCCATGCAGCTCATCGAGCAGCGCTTCAAATTCATGCTCAGAGATGTGATCGCCTGAAGCAGCAGGTGCCGCTTGCACCACGTCTGCAGCCGGCAACGCATCAACGGCAAAGTTGCCCTTGCCATGCAACTGATCGAGCAGTGCCTCGAACTCATCATCCGTGATTTCGTCACCAGCAGCTGGTGCCACGGGTGCCACGGGCGCGGGAGCACTGACGCTGTCGGGGGCGAACTGACCTTTACCGTGCAACTGATCAAGCAGCGATTCGAATTCAGCGTCAGTGATTTCGTCGCTGGCCTCGGCGGGAGCTTGCACCTGTGCTTCAGCTTCGGCCTTGACCGCATTGAGCGAGTCAAGCAGTTGCTCGAATTCGGTGTCGGTAATGTCTGCCTCAGGCGCCTGTTCCTGCACCGGCTCAGGCGCGGGGGCCGGTTCGGCAGCCGCAGGCTCAGCCAGACGCGACAAGGCTGCCAGCAGCTCAGGCGTGGCCGGGGTGATATCACTGCGTTCGCGCACCTGGCCGAACATGCTGTTGACCGTGTCCAGTGCTTCCAGGACCACGTCCATCAGCTCGGCATCAACGCGCCGCTCACCCTTGCGCAGGATGTCGAAGACGTTTTCGGCGATGTGGCAGCACTCCACCAGCTCGTTGAGCTGGAGGAAGCCGGCGCCCCCTTTTACAGTGTGAAAACCGCGAAAGATCGCATTGAGCAGATCGGCATCATCCGGACGGCTTTCCAGCTCGACCAGTTGCTCGGACAGTTGCTCAAGAATCTCGCCGGCTTCTACCAGAAAATCCTGAAGGATTTCTTCATCGGCGCCGAAGCTCATTAAACGTGCTCCCTAAAAACCCAGACTGGACAGCAGATCGTCGACATCGTCCTGACCGGACACAACGTCTTCACGCTTATCGGCATGAATCTGCGGACCTTCACCCCGAGTTGGATGTTTTTCTTGATCTTTTTCAGCGCGCAACTGCTGGTGGTCATGTTCGATACCGGCAAAACGGTCGACTTGACTGGCCATCAGCACGAGCTTGAGCAGATTGCTTTCTACTTCGGTGACCAGTGCCGTAACACGTTTGATCACCTGACCGGTCAGGTCCTGATAGTCCTGAGCCAGCAAAATATCATTGAGGTGGCCGGCGACCTTGCGGTTGCCTTCCTCGCTGCGCGTGAGAAAACTGTCGACGCGTTTGGCCAGTTCGCGAAACTCCGGCGCGGCCACTTCGCGGCGCATGAAGCGCTGCCAATCGACGCTCAGTGCCTGAGCTTCGTCGCTCAGCTCATTGAGTACCGGTGTGCTGGCTTCAACCAGATCCATAGTCCGGTTGGCCGCCCCTTCCGTCAGCTTGACCACATAGGACAGGCGTTCGGTGGCGTCAGTGATCTGTGAGACCTCTTCGGCCTGAGGCATTTGCGGATCGATCTGGAAGCTGACGATCGCACTGTGCAACTCACGCGTGAGCTTACCCACTTCCTGGTACAGGCCACGGTCACGGGTCTGGTTCAGCTGATGGATCAGTTGCACTGCGTCGCCGAATTTGCCCCGCTCGAGACTGTCGACCAGTTCGTGGGCATGCTTCTTCAGTGTTGACTCGAAGCCGTCCAACGATGAATGTGTTTGCTCCATAGTGCCCCCGTGGCGTGTCTTAGCTATTGACGCGCTCGAAGATCTTCTCGATCTTTTCTTTCAGCACTTGCGCCGTGAACGGCTTGACCACATAGCCGTTAACCCCGGCCTGGGCTGCTTCAATGATCTGTTCACGCTTGGCTTCAGCCGTCACCATCAACACCGGCAGGTGCTTGAGACGCTCGTCAGCACGTACTTTGCGCAGCAGGTCGATACCGGACATGCCAGGCATGTTCCAGTCGGTCACGAGAAAGTCGAAATGGCCGCTTTCGAGCATTGGCAGTGCGGTGTTGCCGTCGTCAGCCTCCTGGGTATTAGTGAAGCCCAGGTCACGCAGCAAGTTCTTGATGATCCGCCGCATCGTCGAAAAATCGTCGACGATGAGGATTTTCATGTCTTTGTTCAATTAGACCTCCAAGCAGTCTTTAACGCGCTCAGCGCTGAACGCGCATTCAATCAATTCGGGCACTACATTTCACGACTGCATTGAACCTGCGTTCAACGCGCCCGCCATTCCCCCAGGCGACTGCGCAAACGCGCCGCGCACTGGCTATGCAACTGGCTGACACGCGACTCGCTGACACCCAGCACCTCACCGATTTCCTTGAGGTTCAGCTCTTCGTCGTAGTACAGCGCCAATACCAGGCGCTCACGTTCGGGCAGGTTGGCGATGGCATCGGCCAGGGCTGCCTGAAAACGCTCGTCTTCCAGGTCGCGCGAAGGCTCGAGCTGGGCACTGGCGCCATCCTCGTGCAGGCCTTCATGTTCGCCGTCCTGCAACAGGTCGTCGAAACTGAACAGGCGGCTGCCCAGGGTGTCATTCAAAATCCCGTAGTAATCATCGAGACTCAATTGGAGTTCGGCAGCAACCTCGTGATCTTTAGCGTCACGGCCGGTTTTTGCTTCAATTGCCCGAATCGCGTCACTGACCATGCGGGTATTGCGGTGAACCGAACGTGGTGCCCAGTCCCCTTTGCGTACTTCGTCAAGCATTGCCCCGCGGATCCGGATACCGGCGTAGGTCTCGAAACTGGCACCCTTGCTCGCGTCGTACTTGTTGGCAACTTCGAGCAGGCCGATCATGCCGGCCTGGATCAGGTCTTCCACCTGCACACTGGCCGGCAAACGCGCCAGCAAGTGATAGGCGATACGTTTGACCAGCGGCGCATAGCGCTCGATCAACTCGTACTGACCATCGCGAGAAGCCTTGCTGTACATCCGATAACCGCTGGCGTTCATAGCACCGGACCTGCACTCGTCGGCTGCACCAGGCGCTCGACAAAAAACTCCAGATGACCCCGCGGGTTGGCAGGCAACGGCCAGGTATCGACCTTCTGAGCAATGGCCTTGAACGCCAGCGCGCACTTGGAACGCGGAAAGGCTTCATAGACTGCTCGTTGCTTCTGCACTGCCTTGCGCACACATTCGTCGTAAGGCACGGCGCCAACGTATTGTAGGGCCACGTCCAGGAAGCGATCTGTGACCTTGGTCAACTTGGCGAACAGGTTGCGCCCTTCCTGAGGGCTTTGCGCCATGTTGGCCAGGACCCGGAAGCGGTTCATGCCGTAGTCACGGTTGAGCAGTTTGATCAGGGCGTAAGCGTCGGTGATCGAGGTGGGCTCATCGCACACCACCAGCAACACCTCCTGGGCGGCGCGGACAAAACTGACGACCGAGTCACCGATACCGGCAGCGGTATCGATCACCAGCACATCGAGGTTGTCACCAATTTCGCTGAATGCCTGGATCAAGCCTGCGTGTTGAGCAGGCGCCAGATGCACCATGCTCTGCGTGCCGGACGCGGCAGGCACAATGCGCACCCCGCCCGGCCCCTGCAGCAGCACATCGCGCAGCTCGCAGCGCCCCTCAATGACGTCAGCCAGGGTGCGCTTGGGCGTCAGGCCGAGCAATACGTCGACATTGGCCAGGCCCAGGTCGGCGTCCAGCAGCATGACCCGACGGCCAAGCTCTGCCAGCGCCAATGACAGGTTCACCGACACATTGGTCTTGCCGACGCCACCTTTGCCGCCAGTTACGGCGATCACCTGTACGGGATGCATGCTACCCATGTTTGTTCATTACCTTGTCTTGCTTAGACCGAGGCCACATGACCGGCTGCGCTTTCAACACCTGAAAAATGCCTGGCAGTCCATCAATGCAGATACTTTGCAACGTCTTCACAATCACCTCAGCCGACACGCTTGCCGGGACTGTGGTAGAGATCAGCGAACATATCGGCCATCGCCTCTTCGCTGGGCTCGTCCTGCATCTGCACACTGACCGCGCGACTGACCAATTGGTGGCGGCGCGGCAGGTGCAAATCGTCAGGAATGCGCGGCCCATCGGTAAGATAGGCCACTGGCAATTCGTGACTGATGGCCAGGCTCAGGACTTCACCGAGGCTGGCCGTTTCATCAAGCTTGGTCAGGATGCACCCGGCCAGCCCGCAGCGCTTGTAGCTGTGATAGGCGGCGGTGAGCACCTGCTTCTGGCTGGTGGTTGCCAGCACCAGATAATTTTTAGACGCAATACCGCGTCCGGCAAGGGTC